>NZ_JBIVUV010000001.1:274353-660312 GCF_044768525.1 Streptomyces sp. NPDC091287 | reverse complement strand
CAGACTCGGGCCTCGACCGCGGGCGGTGTGCGGTGAGGTGTGGTTCGGGGCTTGCTGGAGCGGTCGTGCAGACCGGCCTCGCCCTCGGCCCGCCATCGGCGGATCCACTTGTGGGCGGTGGGCCGCGATATGCCCATCTCGGCCGCCACGTGCGCGACGGGACGGCCGGACAGGACGCGTTCGACCAGGATCCGTCTGCCGTGAACGGTCAGCCGGGCATTACGGTGGGACACGAAGACCTCCGTGTGTGGTGTGGAGCCTAGACACCTCCACCACACCGGAGGTCTTCGCCATGATCAAGCCCGATCGGCGTTAACAACGCTCGTGATCAATACACCTAGGTCGGGGGCGATGCGGTGCGGCCAGGGGGCAAAGTCGGGCTCGCCTTCGGTGACGCGGGTCCAGCTGTGGGCGCTGATGGCCAGGCGCCGGCGTTCGTCGCTGAGGGGCTTTGGGTGGCTGGCGAGGTCCGGGCGCTGGGTGAGCCCCGTGGGCGAAGGTACCCTGGTAAAAGTGGCGACCGTGCCATCGGAGAACGCGGCGTCCATGCGTGCGTCGAGCCGGACTCGCCGACCGCCGTCCTCGGCCGCCGGCTGTCCACGTTGGCGCCCGATCGGAACGTCACCGGCGCGGGGGGCGACGGCCGGGGCGCGACGCGCTCGACGGCGTAAGCGAGCATGGTGAGGTGGGCCGAGGTCCAATTGGCCGATTGACGCCGTTCGCACTGTAGGAGCCGGAGCCGGAGCCGACCTGAGCACCCAGATCGGTCGGGAACCCTTCGAGACGGTCCTCGGCGTACGGGAGCTGCCGTTCGGCGCGCGACCGCTGCCGGGAGAGGGCGGCCGCAGCACTTGGACACGGCCGACGGCATGACCGTGGTCGTCCTCACCCGTCAGATCAGGTTCGCCCGCGACGTCGGCGACAACCGTCCTCATTGAGGATGGCGTCGTGGTCGAGGTCGGCCATTATCAGCAGCAGAGCTGCTTGAAATCGTGGCAGGTGAAGGCGACTGCTCTCGTCGGCGAGCCTGAAAGGCCAGCGTCGCTACGCCTCGTCATCTTGGGTCGTTCATCCCCAGGGCCGTAGCGGCGCCTCGAACGGGCGCGTCGGTTCCCGGCACAGCCGCGCCCTTCGCCCTTCAGTCCTCCCGGCGTAGCGTCAGCATTCGGCTGGAGTAGTTGCCGGGCGGCAGCTCTGCTGCCAGGCCGTGCGCGGCCAGCGCGGCACCGCTGCATACCGTGTCGGACGGCAGCGTTCCTCCGTCGTCGTGCACGCGGTAGACCGCCTGCGGATTGAGGCCGCGCAGTCTCAGTTTGGGTGCCAGCGCACGGCCAGCCGGCTTCGGCCGCCATTGCAGAACCACCGATTCGCGGCCGTCACGCGCCACGTACTGCACGGCGTGCTCGCCGGCCGCCGAGGAGCCGAGCCGGTACTGGTGCCCCGTCTGAATCGTTGCCCGGGCCTTCTTGTACTCGGCGACGTACACGGCTGCCTCGTCCAACTCCGCTGCCGACCAGCGCGTCAGATCTCCGCCGATGCCCAGGGCGCCGGCCATCGCACTGTGGAAGCGGAAGCGAAGGGGCACGGTCCGGTGGGTGAAGGGGTTCGGGCTGTCGGTGACCCAGGCACCCATCACCTGGGCGGGGTAGAGCTGCGAGAAGCCGTGCTGGATGGCAAGACGGTCCACTGCATCTGTATTGTCCGAAGTCCATGCCTGGTCGGTGCGGGCCAGGCTCGCCAGGTCGACCCGCCCGCCTCCGCCGGCGCAGGCCTCGACCCGTAGGTCGGGCCGGGAGGTGCGCAGTCGGTCAAGGACGCGGTGGGCCCCGAGGGCGTGCTCGACGAAGATTCGGCGTGCGTCGGCATGGCGGCCCGTGGAACCCGCCTCTGTGAACGACCGGTTGAAGTCCCACTTGAGGAAGTCCACCCTGAACCTGTCGACGGTGTGGAGCAGCCAGTCCAGGGCCCAGTCGGTGACCTCGGGGCGTGAGAAGTCGAGCACGAGCTGGTTCCGCAGAGGGTGGGCGGCGCGGTCGGGCAAATGCAGCACCCAGTCCGGCCGTTCGCGGTACAGCTCACTGTCGGGGTTGACCATCTCCGGTTCCACCCACAGCCCGAATTGCATGCCGAGCCCATGTACGTGGTTGGCGAGCGGCCGCAGCCCGTCGGGGAAGGCGGCCGGCCGGGGTACCCAGTCGCCGAGTCCCGCTCGGTCACTGTCTCGTGCGCCGAACCAGCCGTCGTCCACGACGAACAGTTCGGCGCCGACGCGTGCGGCCAGGTCTGCCAGTTCCCGCTGTCCCTGGAAGGTGACGTCGAAGGCGGTGGCCTCCCAAGAGTTGTAGAGCACGGGCCGCAACTCATCCGGCGTGGGCAGTACGTGGTCCCGCACGTATGAGTGGAAGGTCCGGGACGCCATTCCGAAGCCTTCGGGTGTGTACTGGCCCATGCTCACCGGGGTCGTCCAGCTCTCGCCGGGCGCGAGCGCGACCTCCACCCCCTCGTGGCCACTGCCGGTCAGCACACTGCATCGGCCCTCGGCGGTTTGCACCGCTGTCATCCGCCAACTGCCCGACGTGGCGAGGGCAACGGTCCACACCTCGCCGGTCTCCTCGGTGGCGTCCCCGGCGTCGAGGGTGAGCCACGGGTTGCTCTGATGGCCGGTGTGGCCGCGCCGACTGGTCAGGGTCGTCTCGCCGACGGGGAGCGGGGCCCGCCGCAACTGGAACTCCCCCGCCCAGCGGCCGTGCACCGCGCCCATTCGGTACGCCGGGAGCACGGGCAGGTTCCACTGCGCTGCCGAGTGCCGCAGCAGGGTCAGTGGGGAGTCTTGTAGCTCCCCGGTGTGCCGGAGTACGGTCCATCGCTCGATCACGGGGCAGGCCCGGCGCACCCGGTAGTGCAGCTCCCACGTGAGGGGACGTCCGCTGTCGCGGAGGCTGACGGACAGTTCTGCGCTGTCGCCGTCTTCCCGGAGGTCGTAGCCGTCCACGATCGGCTCGAGCGCGCTTGTGCCGTCCGTGTAGCGCACCTCGATCGCAGGTGGGGAGAAGCGCACCTGGCCGTCGACTGCCAGCTCCTCCGTACCGTCGAGGGAGGCATGAAAGCTGTCCGTCTCCACATCCGGCTCCCGGACCGCGCGTATGTCGTTCAGGGTGAGAGTGCCTCCCCAGTGCACGGTGCGCACGGTTCCGGCGGCCGAGTCGACCAGCAGGACGTAGCAGGTATCAGCGGCGTGCAGGAGCACGGTCCCCGAGCTGCGGTCGGCCTCGATCAGCGGCATCAGCGGTCCTCATCTCGGCGGGGCTCCCGGGGTGCCGCGAGCTCGTTCGTGCCTTGCCATACATCCGATTTACGCGTGCCGGGCTTTAGCTCCGCCGACTTGCGCAGCACGACGACCTCCCCGGCGGGCAGGCTCACACAGTCAGGAAGTACCGAGCCGTCGAGGCGGGTGTAGCCATTGAGGGGGACGATCGCCCCTTCGTCCGTGTGGTTGACGAGGAAGAGGTACGAACGCTCGCCCGAACTGCGGCGTACAGCCTCTACTCCGGGAGGCACGGCCGCGGCAGGGGCCGCCCCGGCCTCTTGGCAGACGGCACCGAGCAGGTCGCGCAGAGAGCTTTCGGGCAGTGCCGCCGCCGCGTACCAGCCTGTGCCGTGGCCGTAGCCGTGGCGGGTCACGGCCGGGCCGCCACGGGCGGGGCCTCCTTCGGGCCCGTCTGTGAATCGTAGCCAGGCCGTGCAGCCGCGTGCCTCGACCTTCTCCGTCCACACCGATGCGCGCGACCCGTCGGACAGCAGTGCCGTTTCGCCGTGCCGCAGGGGGACGTACTCGTCGATGACGAGCCCGAGAAGATCGCGGAACGCCCCCGGGTGCCCTCCGGTCCGTACCCGGTCGTGGGCGTCGACGGCACCGCTGAAAGGTCCGAGGACGGTGTGGCCGCCTTCCTGCACATAGGTGTGCAGGGCCTCGGCGTCCTCGTCGGTGACCAGGTAGAGGCTGGGAGCGAGGACGACTCGGTACGAGGCCAGGTCCGCGTCGGGTGCGACGAGGTCGCAGGTGATTCCGAGGTCCCATAGAGCCTTGTACCAGTACCTGACCAGATTCATGTGGCGCAGGCCTTCCGAGGGGCGTGCCTCCATCTCCAAGGCCCACCAGGCGGGCCAGCCGAAGATCAGCGCGACCTCGGCCTGCACCTGAGTGCCGCGTACCTCGGACAGGGTGGAGAGTTCGGCACCAAGGGCGGTGACCTCGCCCCAGGTACGGGTCGCTGTGCCGCCATGCGGGAGCATCGCGGAGTGCCATTTCTCCGCGCCCGCCCGGGACTGCCGCCACTGGAAGAACATGATGCCGTCAGCGCCGCGTGCCAGGTGGGTGAGGCTGTTACGACGCATTTCTCCCGGTGTCTTGGGGATGTTGACTGGCTGCCAGTTCACCGCCGACGTCGAGTGCTCCATCAGGAGCCAGGGCCGGCCGCCGGCCATGCCCCGCGCGAGGTCGGCGTTGAGCGCGAGGTCGACGTGGTTGCCCGGGTCGTCCGCGACGAGGTAGTGGTCGACGGAGACGATGTCGCAGTGCCGGGCGAAGGCGTGCCCGTCGACCTTCTTCTCCAGGGTGCCCAGGAGGTTGGTGGTGATCGGGGTGCTGGGGGCGAAACCGCGCAGCAGCGCGCTCTCCGCGCGGTGGCGGGCGAGCAAAGCGTCGGAGGAGAAGCGCCGGTAGTCGAGTTCCTGGCCGGGGTTGCGGAAGGCTGTGGTCTCGCGCGGTGGATCGATCTCCGCCCAGTCGCCGTACCGCTGTCCCCAGAAGTCGGTGCCCCAGACGTCGTTGAGCCGTTCCAGTGTGGTGTACCGGTCGCGCAGCCAGGTACGGAAGGCGGACCCGCTGGTGTCGCAGTAGCACAGGGCGTTGTGGTTGCCCCACTCGTTGTGGACGTGCCACATGACGACGGCCGGGTGCTTCGCGTACCGGCTCGCAAGTGCCCGCACCATGGCGTCGGCGGCGCGCGCGTAGTCGGGGCTGCTCGGGCAGAAGGCCTGCCGGCTGCCGTGGGTGAGCCGGGTGCCGGACGCGGTCTGCGGGAGTGCGGCCGGGTGGGCCCTGCTGAACCAGGGCGGAGGAGCTGCGGTGGGGGTGGCGAGGTCGACGGCGATGCCGGCGGTGTGCAGCAGGTCGAGGATCGTGTCGAGCTGCGACCAGTCGTACGCGCCGGGGCGGGGTTCGAGGCGGGACCAGGAGAACACCCCGACGGTGACGAGGTTGACGCTCGCCTCGCGCATGAGGCGTACGTCCTCGGGCCAGACGTCCGCCGGCCACTGCTCCGGGTTGTAGTCGCCTCCGTAGGCGATCCCACCGAGCTGTTCCGTCAGCGTGTGCAGGGCGTCCGTCACGACTTCACCGCCCCGGCGGCCAGGCCCGCACGCCAGTAGCGCTGGAGCATGAGGAAGGTGATCACGATGGGCACGACCGAGACGAGCGCGCCCACCAGGGTCAGCGTCTGGAGCTCCGGAGCCCGGCTGGTCTGAGACTGCCAGGTGAACAGCCCCAGGGTGACCGGGTAGAGCCGCTCGTCCTGGAGCATGATCAAGGGGAGCAGGAAGTTGTTCCAGATGACGACGAACTGGAACAGGAAGACCGTCACCAGCGCCGGGGACATCATCCGCAGCGCGACGGTGCGAAAGATCGTCCACTCACCGGCCCCGTCGATGCGGGCCGCCTCGATGACTTCCACGGGTATGGAGGCGGCGGCGAAGATGCGGGAAAGGTAGACGCCGAAAGGGCTGACGATGCTGGGCAGGAACACCGACCAGAAGGTGTTGGTGGCGTCCACCTCGGCGAACAGCAGGAACAATGGCAGCGCGAGGGCGGTTGCGGGCACCAGGACGCCGCCCAGGATCACCGAGAACACCGCCTCGCGGCCCTTGAAATCGTAGACGGCCAGGGCGTATCCGGCCATGGCGGCGAGCAGCGTGCCCACCGCCGCGCCGAATCCGGCGTACGCGAGGCTGTTGCCGAGCCAGCGGAGGTAGACGCCGTCCTGCTGGCTGAAGAGCGCGGCGAGGTTCTCGCCCAGGTGCCAGTCGGCGGGGAGCAGGCCGGGCGTGCTGACCAGATCGCTCTGGCTCTTGGTCGCGGAGACGAGCAGCCAGTAGACCGGCAGCAGCATGTACGCGGCGATCAGGGCCATGAAGACGAACACCGGCACGGCGGACGGGCCGGGGCCGCGACGGGAGCGTACGGGCGCGGGGGCGTGTGCCCCTTCGGTACGGGTGAGGAGGGTCATCCCTGCCTCCTGGCAGTGAAGCGGAGGAAGAGGAAGGAGAGCAGGAACGTCGCCACGGCGAGCAGAACCGACAAGGCTGCTGCCTCGCTGTAGCGGTCGCCCGCGGCGAGGGAGAAGGCGGCGAGATTCGGTGTGTACGTGCTGGTCACGCTGGTGGAGATGGCGCGGAAGACCTGAGGTTCGGTGAACAGTTGGAAGGTTCCGATCAGGGAGAAGACGCCGGTCAGCACGATCGCCGGGCGGATCACCGGCACCTTGATCCGCAGGGCGATCGCCCATGGCCCGGCCCCGTCGACCCGCGCTGCTTCGCTGAGATCTGCGGGCACGGCCTGAAGCGCCGCGTACATGATCAGCATGTTGTAGCCGGTGTAGGTCCAGGTCACGACGTTACCGATCGACCACAGGATGGCGTCGGGGCCGAGCAGGTCGACGTCCACGTTCACCGAACGGAGCAGGTCGACGACGGGGGACAGCCGCGGGTCGTAGAGGAACGCCCACATCAGGGCAGCCACGACGCCGGGGATGCCGTACGGCACGAAGTAGACCAGGCGGAAGAACCGCTTGAGGCGGGCCACCGCCGAGTCGAGCAGGAGCGCGAGCGCCAGGGCGAGGGCGAGCATCACGGGGATCTGCACCAGGGCGAACAGCGCCACGCGCAGCAGGCTGTCCGCGAAGTACGGCTCGGACATGACGTCGGCGTACTGCTGGAACCCGGCAAAGACGGTCTCGGTGCGGCCGAACGTGCCGCCCGTGCGCTCGGTTTTGTGCAGGCTCTGCCAGAAGGCGTAACCGACGGGCACGAGGGTGAACAGCACGAACGGGATCAGGAAGGGGGCGAGAAACGCGAACGGGGCGAGGGTTCGGTGACGGCGGGCTGGCGCCGCCACCGGGCTACGGGTGGTCGTCACGGTCACTTTCGGGTCGAGCCCAACCGGCGGGGCGATGGGGTGGGAGAGGGCGGACCGGGTGTCAGTCCGTCACGTCGAGCGACTGCTCGCGCAGCGACTCGGCGCTCTGGGAGTCGGTGTCCTTCAGCACGTCGGAGAGGGTGCTGCCGCCGCCGGTCGCCTTCGCCGTACCGTCACTGAGGAAGCGATAGGTGTCGGTCATGGTCGGACCCCACGTGAAGTCCGTGTCCACGTTGGCCGACGCCTCGGCGAAAACGTCGAAGACCTTCTGCTTCCCGTAGAAATCGACGGGCTGCTGCAAAGCGGGCAAATCCAGACCTGCCTTGGCGGCTGGGTAGAGTCCGCCTTCCCGGTTGAGAATCTCCAGCGCCTTCGCATCGGTGTTGAGCCACAGCGCGAACTTGGCCGCTTCGGCCGGATGCTTGCTGCCGGCGAGAACGGCGGTGGTCGAACCACCCCAGTTGCCCGCCTGCTCCTGCCCCTTCTCCCACTGCGGCATCGGGGCGACGGCCCACCTGCCGGAGGTGGACTTTGCGTTGTCGCGGATGGTGCTGTACCCCCAGGCGGCGCTGATCCAGCTCACGACCTCGCCGTCGTTCCACGACTTGTACAGGGCGGGCGAGAAGCCCTGGAGGTCCGTGGCGACGAGCTTGTCGTCGATGAGCCGCTGCCAGTAGTCGGCCACCTGGCGGCTCTCGGGCCGGTCCACGGTGACCTTCCAGCTGTCGCCGTCGCGCTCGAACATGGGGGCCTTGTTCTGCCACAGCAATCCGGTCAACCAGTTCGGGTCGGTCTGGGAGAAGTGGGTGATGTACTGTCCCTTCTTCGCCGCCTTGATTTTCCGGGCGGCGGCCTCGTACTCGTCCCACGTCGTCGGTGCGGCGAGACCGAGCTGGTCGAAGACGTCCTTGCGGTAGAAGAGCGCCATCGGGCCGGTGTCCTGCGGCACCGCCCACACCCCGTCCTCGCCCCCGGCGCCGAAGTCCACCTGGGACCACGTCCAGTCGACGAAGTCCGCCCGGGCGTCGGTGACTCCGGCGCACTTCGCTATGTCAGTCAGCCCGCCCTTGAGGCGGAAGCTGGCGAGGGAGTCGTACTCGATCTGTCCGAGGTCGGGGGCCTTGTCGGCCTTCAGTGCATTCGACATGTTCTGGTACGTGCCGGCGTTGCCGGACGGTGTCGTCCTGAGCTTGACCTGGATGTCGGGGTTCTCGCTGTTCCAGACGTCGACGGCCTTCTGCATGCCCGGCACCCAGGACCAGTAGTCGAGCGTGACCTTGCCCGAGGACTGCTCGCAGGCGGAGCTTGCTGCCGAATCCGTACCGTCCGTGCCGCCGCCGCACGCGGTCAGGGCGGTGAGGGTGAGCGCCACACCTCCGACCAGGCTGCGCCGCGCGAGGAGGCTGCGGCGGACGGCCGAGAGGTGGGGGGTGATCGAGCCGCGCGTGCGAAGTGCCATGAGGGTGCTCTCCCTTGAGCCGGGGCCGTCACGTTGGAGTGAGGCGACGGCGGCCACCTTCACAACAAGGATCAACACAAGTCAACAGGCCTCGCGGACTTATCTGCGCTCCGGGACCGTTTCGTGATTCGGGAGAGTGCGCTCGCAGCGGACATCAAGCGGCTCTGACCTGCGGAAATAATGCCAACGGGGCTGAGGGCGCACGATCGAGGAAGTGAACGTAATCGATTACGCCCTGCTCGTGCTTGAACGCCCGGCGTGGACAATTTCGTCAGACCGTTCCGCGCGGGATGAACTGCGTCTTGACGCGAACGGTCTTCCTCGCGACGCGCCCGTCGAGCCGCTCGATGAGCAGCCGCGCCGCAGCCCTGCCCACGTCCGGGGCCGGGTACCGGACCGTCGTCAGCCGCGGTCGGACGAGCGAAGCAAAGGAGGCGTCGTCGTGGCCGATCAGGGCCACGTCGCCCGGGATGTCGATCCCCAGCTCCTCCGCCTTGTCCATCGCGCCGACAGCGACGACGTCGTTCGCGCAGAAGACCGCGTCCGGCCGGTGCTTCATCCGCATCAGCCGCTCGAAGCCCACCGCGCCGGCCTCCCGGGTGTGTTCGCCGCGGACGACCAGGCGGCCGGGGAGCGTGGTGCCGAACTGGACGGCCAGGGCCCGCAGCAGGTCCAGGCGGGGGTCGCCGCCGGTCGCGTCCCGGGGGCCGGCGATCATCGCGATGCGCCGGCGTCCGGCATCCGTCACCTCCGTCAGAGCCTGGCGCATGGCGGCCCGCGCGTCAGGGGTCACCAGATCCGCCTCACCGAAGGGCAGGTCGGCGCTGACGACTACCGGGATGCCCGCAGCCGACAGCGTCAAAAAATCCTTCGCGACCAGCCGGAACGGAGTGATCACTACCCCTGCGAACCGCTGCTGGACGGCCTCCCGCAGAAACGCCCTCTCCTCGTCCCTGGCCGCCTGGGTGTCGCAGACCATGACGTGCAGGCCGAGCGGCCGCAACTCCTTCTGGAGCGCGGCCGCAAGCTGAGCATAGAAAGGGTTCGACAGATCGGGTACGACCAGCGCGACGATGGTGGAGCGGCCCGTCCGCAGGCTGCGCGCCATCGTGTTGACGGTGAAGCCCAGATCGGCGATGGCCGCCTCCACCACCCGTCGTGTCTCCTCCGCGACGGGCCGTTTGCCGGACAGGACGTAGGACACCGTCGCGGACGACACACCGGCCGCACGGGCTACATCGGCCATGGTGATCCGAACCGTCAACGCACACGCCCCCTCCGTTCGGGACTGAACTGTACCGGCGCTTCGAGCGGATTCCCGCACAGCCGGACGCGCCATCTACCAGCGCGCACAGGAAATCTGCGGGGGACACGGGCGGCATGCCCCACGTGAGGGATGCGTGACGGCTCGGCGGCCGCGCGCAGGTCGGTGTCGTCCAGAGGGGTCGATTCGGCGTTTTCGTGCGGAGCGTCTGCGCCGAAGCCCAGGGTGGTGAGCATGTTGCCGGAGCCAAGCCCTTCGGGGATTGGCCGACGTAGAGAGACAGGATCACATCGACTGCGGCGCCCGCTGCGGGTAGGCCAGTGGCCATGTGAAGGCGACACCGAACGGGTGCCAGGCCGCGCCGCAACTCCCAAGCAGAACTTCTTCGGAACGCCCAGTGCTCAACCAGGGCTTCAGCAGTGAACTGATGCACCGTCAGAATATTTACACCAAGGTCGGGGTTGCATTCGGTTTTTAGGTCTGCGACTGTCACTCACGCAACTCACCCCCCTCACAGTGGACTTCGGAGCACGGCGAACAGCGCTCCTGACGCGGCGCCGCGCCATGGACGAATGAACCTTTGGCGCCCTCACTTCTGCCCGTGGCTGACGCCGGCGCAGGACGTTCGCCGCTCCGTCAGGACGATCTCGGAGATCAGGCAACACATGAAACGCACGAGCACCCTCGTCGTGACCTCAGCACTGCTCGCCTCGTCTGTCCCGCTCGGCCTCGTCGCCATAACTGCGGGCCCGGCCCACGCCGCCGGACGCACGTACTTCGTCAGTCCGAGTGGCAACGACAGCAACCCGGGAACCTCACCAGGGGCCGCCTTCCGCACCATCCAGAAGGCGGCCGACAACGCTGGCCCCGGAGACACCGTCTCGATCATGAACGGCACGTACTCCGAGCGCTCCAAGGGTTCCAACGTGCTGACCGTCAAGCGCTCCGGACGCGCTGGGGCGCCCATCACCTTCACCGCCCACCCCGGCCACAACCCGGTGATCCACCCGGTGCACGCATGGAACGGCATCAGCGTTTATGGTGCGTCCTATATCACCATCAAGAACCTGGAAGTAAAGGGCAATAGCGCCGCTCTGACTCTTGCTGGGGCGGAACGCGACGCAAAGACGAGCGATTTCACTTACAACACCAATTGCATCTGGGCGGAGCCGAACAAGGCCACGGGTTCCAAACCCCACCACATCAACGTCGTCGGCAACACCGTCCATCACTGCCCCGGGCTGGGCATAGGTTCGCGCGGCGCGGACTACATGACGATCGACCGCAACCACGTCTACGCGACCTCGTGGTACACCGTCTACGCCACCAGCGGCATCTCGATCCTTGCCGCGCACGACATCGACCGCGGCAACCCCCGCAAGTACAAGATCCGAGTCACCAACAACAGGGTCCACGACAATGAGACCAGGGTGAAATGGGAGCGCTGCAAGTGCTATTCGGACGGTAACGGCATCATCATCGACACCCTCAAGGGCAAGTCGAAGGCCGGAGAGAAGGGCCCCGACTACCAGGGCAGGGTCCTGGTCTCCAACAACCTGTCCTACAACAACGGCGGCTCAGGTATCCACTCCTACAAGAGCCAGCACGTCGACATCGTCAACAACACGGCGTACAAAAACGGTCGCAGCACCCGCATGGAGAGCTACGCCAATATCTTCGCGCACGACAGCACCGATGTCCGGCTGCTCAACAACATCGCGTACGGCCGTCCCGGTCAAGCGACGAACAGCAAGTCCCGCAACGTTGATGTCACCTACGACTACAACATCTACTTCGGCGGCAAGGCTCCCGAGGTCAAGGGGCCCAACGACATCATCGCCGACCCGAAGCTCGCCAGCCCGGGTACCGGGGCTTCAGCCGACTTCCGGCTGAGCAAGGGCTCCCCCGCCATCGGCTCGGGTGTCCCGTTCGCCGCCGTGACCACCGACCTCACCGAGGCACGCCGGCCCGGCGGCGCACCCGACCGTGGAGCCTACAGCTTCAGTACCGAAGGTAACGACGCAGCACCAGGGGCATCTGCAGGCAAGCCCGCCTCTCCGGGCCAGCAGAGCTCCTCCCCGACCGAGCCCTCCGAAGGATCTGATGCCGACACCTCACCCTCCGCCGAAGCATCCGCCACCAGCGCCGACGACTCCGGCCTGAAGCCGAACGGGGAGGGCGAGCCCCTCGCAGAGACCGGCGGCTCCAGCCCTGTAGTCCCGCTCGGCATTGCGGCGGCCGTTCTTGCCGTCGGCGGCAGCATCCTCTTCGCCGTCCGGCGCAAGCGCTCCTGACCCTTCTGTCTGTTACACCGCCAAGACGTGGTGCCGGTCCCGCCCCCCTGCCCCCAGGGACCGGCACCACTGCGCGTGCGCCGTACTCATCCTCGCGGGCCTCCGCAGCAGCGGACCGCGCGCCCCTGACAGACTTGCCTCTATGGCCGCGGCAGAGCACCACACCAGAACGGAGTCACCTACCGGTGAACCGGCACCAGACCCCCCGCGCGTCGCCTGGCGCAAACAGATGAGAGTGCGCGTACTCGATGCTGCCCGCGACCTGACCTGCGAGGCAGGCTGGGACCAGGTCAGCCTCTCCGCCGTCGCGGCCCGGGCCGAAGTCTCACGCCCTTCCGTGTACAAGGAATTCGGCAGCAGAGCCGGCCTGGGCCGCGCACTGGTGATCCGGGAAACCCGCCAGTTCCTCACTGGCGTAGCCGACACCTTCTACCCCGGGACGCCGGATACCCACGCCTGCCTCGAATCCGCCGTTCTCTACGTACTCAGCGAGGCTGACAAGCAGCCTCTCATCCGTGCGGTGATCACAGCCGCCCGCGAAGGCTCCGACAGTCTGCTCCCTTACCTCACGGCCCGGGCCGACCCGATTTTCGACGCGGGACAGAGCCTGGTTCAGAGCTGGCTGGCCACGCGGTACCCACAGCAGGACGCGGAGAGTCTCGAGATGGCAGCGGACGTCATCGTCCGCATGACCATCAGCCACCTCATCCTGCCAGCCGGTGAGCAGCACCTCATTGCTCGAAGACTGGCAACGGCGGCGTTGAAACTACTGCGCTGAACCAACCCGTGTTCAGGCGGCAAGGCCGTTCAGCACAGACTGCCCCTGCCCGCGGCACGCGCTGAAGCAATCCTCCGACAGCAGTGGACGCAGCGCCCCGGTACGTGAAGACGAGGACTACCGCTCCAGCCCGCCCTGCCGACATGAGCGAACACCTCGGCCAATCGGCAGACCACTGGGGCAGCAGTACGTTCGCGGCACCTCCCGCAGCGAGACCCGCTCCCGGCCCGGACCGTAGACACGGCAGTCGGAACAGTTCGCGTAACGTACGGCGTATCGCCAGCCCCACCTCGTGGGTGCTCAAGACGAATGTCGACGCCGCCGGTCGGCGCCATGTGCAATGCCCAACCCATGCGGCCGACGTTCAGGGCGCGCCCATGATCAAGCCCTCGATGGTGTGTTTCTGCGTGATGGGCGTCAGCTCATCGACGACCGGGCAGCGAAGGTGAAGCCGAACCCGCTGCGGCAGCATGTCCCATTACTTCCGGGTGACAGCAACCACGTGACCGGACCGTCTGCCCGGAACCACGTGGCCGGTCCGTCCGACCGGGCCACCCTCGCTCCCGTCCGTACGACCACGGAGGCCGCCCTGCGCGAAGAACTCGACGCGCGCAACGCCTCCCCGCTCTCCCTCTACGAGTCGGCCGGCTTCGGTCGGAGCGAAACGGTCCAGGGCAAGGGCGAGGGCACGCCGGAAGACAGCACCCACCGAAGGACGCACGAGGGCGCCGGCCCGGACCCGGCGCTCTTGGGGCACGGAAGCCAGGTGTTCACCGGTGCCGTCACCGCCACCCTCGCCGAGCTTCCTCCGCACGACTTCGAGCATGCGGTACGGCTCCTCTCGGACCGGAAGCGCCGCATCACCCTGGCCGGTGGCCGCTTCACCCACCTCCTCGCCCAGTACCTCGGCCTGCACCTGATGCAGTTGCGGGACGACGTACGGTTCCTGCCCGACCATGACGTCGAACGCACCGCGGTCCTCGCCGCGCTCACCCGGTGCGACGTGCTGGTCGTCTTCGACTACCGCCGCTACGAGAGCGACAGGACCACCATGGCGGCCCTCGTCCAGGAGCAGGGCGGCAAAGTGGTCCTGTTTGCCGATACCTGGCTAGCCCCCGGCACCCCGCAGGCCGAGGTCGTGCTGCCCAGCCGGGTCACGGCGCCCTCCCCCTACGACAGTCTCGTTGCCGACCTCGCCGTGTGCAGACCGCCGTGGCGGGAGTCATCGCGACGCTGGGCGACGAGGCCTGGAAGCGCATGCAGCACGGCGAGGACACCGCACGGCGGGCAGGGCTCTACTGACACTCCGCGGACAACGCGCCGCTTCTGCTCTTCCTCGGCGGTCAGGGTGCCGCCGCACCTGCCGGAACGGCCACCCCGTGGGCCGCGGCCGACGTACGACCATGGTCGCCCTCCGCCCCCGCCGCTCCCCTACGTACCCGCCCTGCTGAGGACGGAATTCCGGGCGACGGACCGGCTCGACCGGCAGATCGTGCAAACCATTGGCGAACGGACCCGCGTGCGCACCAGCTGTTCCTGCATACGGTCTGGAAGTCGGCATCGTGCCGCCACGTCGCTCCGTCCCCGTCGGGCGGAGACCGACGCGCTCTGCAGGAAGTGAGTCACCACGCATGCACCATCCAAGGACCGACGCTGTGCCGCCCCCCGTCGCATCCCCCGCGGACGGGCACGTCGCCGGCTCAGGACTCACCGACGGCGAATTGTGCGACCGCTATGCCCGCGTGTCCACGGCCGCGGTCAACGACGTGCTCCGCGCCGGAGGGCTCACCCGTCAGGTACTCCCCCACGCGATCGTCCCGGTGCGCGACGACATGCGGCTGACCGGTGTGGCCTTCACCATCAAGGGTGCCAAGAGCCTGCAGCTGGACGGTGAGATGGAAGAACGCGCCGTGATGCTGGAGGAGATACCGGATCATGCGATCTGTGTCTGGGACACCTCCGGAGACGACGAGTCCGCCCAGTGGGGCGAGGTCATGACCATGGCCGCACAGCGGAAGGGCTGCCGTGGCGCCGTGGTCGACGGCGGCGTGCGCGACACGGAGAAGATCCTGGACCTGGATTTCCCCGTCTTCGCCCGCTACCGGACGTCGAACGGCATGCTCGGTCGCTTCCGGATGACGGGCTGGCAGACCGAGATCAGGCTCGGTGAGGTGACCATCGCACCGGGCGACTTCATGGTCGGCGACCTCGACGGAGTAATCGTCATTCCTCGCGCCCTGGCCGAGGGGACGTTGATCGCGGCGGAGAAGATCGAGGAGGACGAGGTCGGAATCAAGCAGATGGTCACCTCCGGCCTGGAGCCCCGAGAGGTGGTGAAGCGTGGTGGCTACTTCTGACCGTGGACACCTTGCCGATTCGACGCACCACTCCACGACGGCGCACCACTCCGCACAAGCGGCACCCCACGAGGTCGCCGTCGGACTCTTCCGTCACTACGACGCGACCGACGAGGTCAAGGCCTACTACGGCGTCCTGGCGGTCTACGCGCTGGCCCGCGCGGCGACCGAGGCGGGCGACGATGCCACCGTTCACCACGCGGAGACCGTCGTCCGCCGTTTCCCCGATGAGATCCCACATCCTCCGTACAACTTCCCCAGCTACCGCATCGGCGGAATCGCGCATGCCTTTCTGAGCGCCCGAGGCCACTTGAGGGACCGCGCGGATCTGCTGCGGCACTATGCCGACGAGATGATGACGGCGACGCGCGACGAAAAGGGGATCCTCGCCATGCCGGGGCGCCCCGATCTCATCTGGATCGACGTCGCGATGGCCTCGGCGCCCTTCCTGATGTACGCGGGCCAGGCCTTGAACGAACCCCGCTACATCGAGGAGGCCATCACCCAGGCTGTCCTGATGTACGACGAATTCCTCGACCCCGACAACGGTCTGCTGCACCAATGCAAAGGGTTCGTCGCCAAGGGAGTCCTGTCGCAGGATCACTGGGGACGGGGCAACGGATGGGGGCTGTTCGCTCTCGCCGAGCTCCTGCGCGGGCTGCCCGCAGAGTACGAGCGGCGCGAGGAGGTCGTGGAACGGTTCGTCGCGCTGTCGCGGAGCCTCTTGCCGCACCAGACCGGCCGGGGGCTGTGGCGTCAGGAGATTTCCATGGCCGACGCCTGGGAGGAGTCTTCCGGGTCCGGCCTGATCGTGTACTGCCTCGGCGTGGGAATTCAGCAAGGAGTGCTCGTCGGCCAGGAGTGGCGAGACGCCGTCAGCGCCGGCGTGCACGGCCTTGCCCGGTGGTGCGTCAACACCGACTTCTCCACGGAGAACAGCTGTCCGGGAACCCTGTGCCCGGGTGAGGGTGAGGCCACGGGGACACCCGAGGCCTACGTCGGGCTGCGTGCGCCCTTCCGGGACGAACCGCACGGCTTCGCCGCACTGATCCTGGCGATGTCCGTCGCGCACGTCGTCGGCATCGGGTCGGTACGGCTTCGACCGTGCCACCAGTCCGAGCTCTACCTTTCTCCGCTTGCCCCGACCACGGATGAGGCGCCCGATGTCCCTGGCGAATGACCCCCGCACGAAGAGCCGGCTCGATGTGCGGCGCGCTCTCGACCTGTGCCGGAAGAACCCCCGAGCCCAGGACATGCTGGATGTTCTGACGCGGCGTGCCGAGCGCTGGGCCGCTTCCCCGACCGTCGTCGATCCGGACGACGCCGCCGCACGGGTGGACTGGTGGTACGTCTGCTGGGAGCGTATGAGCGATGTCGCGGTCGTCCAGGCTCTCGACCCGGACGAGGGACGGGCTGCCTGGCTGACCACTGAGGTCATGAGAATCTGCGACCTTCCGGCCGACGAATGGACGGGTCCGTCGTTCCGGCCCCGGACCTCACCTCTGGTGGGCACCCTTGAGACGGCCCACATCGGTCTCGGCGTGACGACGGTTCTCGAGCTCTGTCCGGACCTCTTCGACGAAGCTCAGCGCCGGCTCGTAGAGCAGGCCCTCGTCAGCAAGGGCCTGGAACCGTGCCGTCGCTTCCTGGAGGGCAACGAGCGCGTTCCCGGGGACGGGGAGCCGGCGCCCGACATATGCAACTGGTACCTGGTGGTGCTGAACGGATTCGCCGCCATGGCGTTGGCGACAGGCTCCGACGCCGACATCGGGACGCTCCCCCGCCGGTTCCGGTTCGGGGCCGCGCTATGTCAGGCCGACAGCTACGCGGAGTGGGTTCAGTACTGGGGTTATGCCCTGCTGCACCTCACCCATCTGTACGAGCTGATGGCCGACGCCGATGTCCCGGGGGTGACCCCTGAGTGGATCGCACCCATGGGTAACGCGCTGCCGTGGGTCGCGCAGTCGGTGATGTTCGAGCAGAACCGCAGCTCGTGGGGTGACGGTCGCTACATGGCGATGGTGAACTTCGGGGACACGGCTCTGACGGGAAGGCCGCCTGCCGACGTTCTTCTGTGCCTCGCGAGATTTCTGCCCGACTCCGTCGGGCCCTGGCGTCGAGGTCTCGCACGCTGGCTCTTCGAAGCCACCTACGTGGACCTCGAACTCGCGCCGGGCGGCGGGGCGTCCTTCGGCTTCTTCAACGGGGTCAGCTGGCGGAGCCTCAACCACCTGGCTGATGCCGGTGAACCCATGTCGCCCTCGGAGGCCGGGCTCGCGACCGGGCAGGGTTTCGGGTCGGGCGCGGTCGTCGTCCGGGACTCCTGGCAGGACACCAGGACCGTACTGGCCGCACGTACGGGCCACGACGAACTTCCCACCGTTTCGCACCGGCACGCCGACGACGGCAGCTTCGTCCTGGGGCATCGAGGGGAGGTGCTGTTCACGGATCCGGGTCACTGCTGCTACCGCCTTCAGGCGCAGTCGGACGCCAAGGCACCCGACGCGCACACCGGTTGGTCGTTCGTCGATCCCTCGGCGGGCGAGACGGTGACGCAGAGTCTTCCGCTGACCGGGGAAGCCCAGGGCACCCGGGTCGGGCCGCGGCTGGTCGACAGCCCGTCCGTGCCCGGACCCGTCACCGTCTTCAGCGCCGATCTGGCCGCCGCTTACCGCGATCCGGCGGTTGCCCGCGTACGGCGCACCTGGATCAGCTGGCTCCCGCATCTCGTCCTGATCGTCGACGAGATCGATACACGGCGCCCCTTGACCGTAGACTCCCATTTCGTGATCAACAACCGTGATGATCTCCTGCGGACCAACAGGGCCACGGACAGCCGGCTCGTGTTCCGACGTGGCGCAGCAGCGGCCAAGTTCTTCCAGCTGGCGTCCGAGACCGACCAGCGTCCTTCCATGTCTCCGGTTCGAACACACTGGTCCGCTCTCCATGACATCTACAGCCCTCACCCGAACTCTCCGGGACAGGGAAAGGAAGGAAGCGGCGAAGTCCACACGTTCTCCTCGGCGACTGCGGGAACCCACCACCGCAGCGTCTATTCGATCATTCTGGACGAGGAGTCGGCGATCAAGGGGTGGCACATCTGGTTGCGCAGGAATGTCGCCGTCGTGCAACGTCCGGACGGGACCGAGGTCTCCTTCGACCTCCACCATCTGGTGACCCGGGCAACGTGACGAGCCGTAGTTCGGAAGAGCAGCAACGGCACCTTGCTGTCATGCCGTCGCGAGACCCGTTCGACTGCACCGTCAGCGACGTCGACTACGTGCTGATCCGCCAGACCACTCCGGACTGGCGGATCACCAACCACGCCAACACGCAGTCCCACATCATGGTCTATGCCGTGTCGGGCAAGGCCGACTACGAGATCGCCGGCCAGGCCTACCGCATCCGTCCCGGGGCGCTGGTCCTGATGCCTCGCGGCACCCCGCACACAGCCAGCAGCGACCAGGAGGACCCCTGGCACTTCATGTCGGTCGCCTTCCGGGTGACGACGGCAAACCAGGATCCGGAAGCCCTGCTGGCCACACTCCCTGTCGTGAGCACCGATCTGTCCGGAGGCGTCGCCACCTACTTCGCTCAGCTGCACACCGCGTGGACGTCCCGGGAACCGGGATACCTGCTGCAGATGCGGGGATTGACGTCGGCGGTGCTCTTCCGTGTGATCGAGAAACACCGCCAGTCGACGACGGACGCGCCGCACACGCGGCGCATCTCGGCCATCACCCAGCTGCTGACGGACAGTTTCTCCACCACGTACTCGGTACAGGAACTGGCCGCCCTGTCCGGATTCAGCCCTTCTCACTTCCGGACCGTGTTCAAGAAGGTCACCGGGCTGACGGCGACGGCGTACCAGCAACATGTCAAGATCGCGAAAGCCACGGAGTTCCTGAGCAGTGGAGAGTTCAACGTCACGGAGACCGCACGCCTGACCGGCTTTCGCGACGTGCACTACTTCAGTCGCCTGTACAAACAGATGACCGGCATCAGCCCGTCGCACCTGTCCCAGGGCGACTTCTTCGTCTGACTGCGCGGGGTGGGGCCCGGCCCACCAGGGCCGGGCCCCACCCCCTGCCTCACCGCCCCAGCCATCCCCCGTCGACAGGCAGCGTCGTGCCGTGCACGTAGTCCGCCGCGGCGCTGGCCAGGAACACCGCGCTCCACGCGAGGTCCGAGGGATCGCCCCAGCGGCCGGCCGGGATCCGGTCGAGGATCGCCTTGCTGCGGTGCGGGTCGTCGCGGAGTGCGGCGGTGTTATCGGTGGCGATGTATCCGGGCGCCAGAGCGTTCACGTTGACTCCGGACCCGGCCCACTCGTTGGCGAGCGCCTTCACCACTCCCAGGACGCCGTGCTTGGCGGCGGCGTACCCAGGCACCAGGATGCCGCCCTGGTAACTCAGGAGGGACGCGGTGAAGATGATCTTCCCCGAGCCTCTGCGCACCATGGTGGCACCGATCTGCCGGGCCAGCAGGAATTGGGCGGTCAGGTCCACTTGCAGGACGAGGTCCCAGTCCTCGTCGGAATGGACGGCCGCCGGCGCCCGGCGGATGACCCCCGCGTTGTTCACCAGAATGTCGATCGGTGGCTGGGTTTCCGTGAGCGCCGACGCCAGTTCGGTGACGGCTCGGCGGTCTGCCAGGTCCGCCTGGACAGCCTGGAAGGAACGCCCTTCCGCGCGGACCGCCGCGCCGGTCTCGCCGTAGTCGGTGATCGTGCTGGAGACGCCGACGACGTCGGCTCCCGACCGGGCGAGTGCGACGGCTATGGCCTGGCCGATGCCGCGGCTGGCTCCGGTGACCACGGCCCGCTTGCCGGAGAGGTCGAAGGGGGAGCGTGGTCCTGTCATCGCACCGCTCCGGTGCAGACGAGGACCTTCATGACCCCGCGGCCGGATTCCATCGCCGCGAACGCCTCGGCAGCGTCACCGAGCGGGACGATCGTCGAGATCATGACGTCGGTCGGTACCGTCCCGTCGTGGATCAGCTCCACGGCCTCGGCGAAGTCGCTCCGTTCGTACAGCCGGGCGCCGACAAGGGTGAGTTCGCGCCAGAAGATCCGATGCAGGTCGATGCTCTTCGGGCGGGGGTGGATCGCGACGAGGCAGAGTCGGCCGCGGACACCGAGTACCTGCACGGCGGTGGCCAGGCCGGCCTCCGCTCCGGAGACCTCGAAGGCGACGCGGGCCCCGGCGCCCTCGGTCCGGTCCTCCACCGCCGCGGCCGGGTCCTCGCTACCCGGGTCGACGGTAGGGAATCCGAGCCGGGAGATGAAGTCCCGCCGGTAGGCGTCCGGTTCGACGACCAGTACGGAGCCGCCGGCCCGGCGGGCCAGGAGTGCGATCAGCACGCCGATGGGCCCGGCTCCCACGACCACGACGGTGTCTCCTTCGGAGACTCCCGCCCGGCGGACGTCGTGGACGGCCACCGCCGTCGGCTCCACCAGTGCCGCCGCCGCCAGGTCGATGTCGGGCGGCAGGGGCACCACCACGCGGGCGGGGACGGTCCAGCGTTCCTGGAGAGAGCCGGCGGAGTCGACCCCGATGAAGTCCAACAACTGACATATGTGCTGATGACCGCCCTGGCACGCCGCGCACGCACCACAGGAACGGAGCGGCATCACGGTCACGGGGTCACCCGGCGAGAAGCCGGTGACCCCCTCACCGATCGCGGTGATCCGTCCGGACATCTCGTGACCGAGAACCGCAGGCCGGTGCACGCGGCCGTCCATGTCGCCGTGGAAGATGTGCAGGTCCGTCCCGCAGATCCCGGTGTAGGCCGGGGCGATCTCCACCTCGCCCGGCCTCGGTGGGCGCCGGTCGACCTGCGCCGTGACGATCGAACGAGCGCCCGCGTACTGAACTGCGAGGGGCATGAAAGATCCCATCTTCGAGAGGAAATGCGAAGGAGGTTCGTAAGGGAGAGCTGAGGAAGTTCGTATGTGAGAGATGAGACGCCGGTGTCAACGCGACCGAGGTGCTCCCGTGGACTCGAAGAGCAGCTCGCGCACCACGACGTGCGGGGGAAGGGAAATGACGTACAGCAACGCGGAGACCACGTCCTCCGGTGCCATCAGGAACTCCCGCTGCACGGGCCGATCACCCCAGAACGGCGTGTCGGTTCCTCCCGGAGCCAGATGCGTGACCCGGATCCGCTCCTCCTTCAGCTGCAGGGAGAGCGCAGCGGTGAACATCGCCACGGCCGCCTTCGCGGTGCAGTAACCCGGGGCGGTGGCGTTCGGCCGCAGGCCCGCCGCGGACCCCACGTTGACGATCAGCCCCTGCCCACCGGCCAGGTGCGGTATGGCGTGCTTGCAGGCGAACATGGTCCCGGACACGTTGACGTCCAGCATGGTGCCGAAGTCCGCCGCCGACGCCTTCGCGATCTCTCCGGGGATCGACAGTCCGGCCAGGTTGACGAGGACATCGAGGCCGTCGAGTTCAGCGACGGCCGCCCGCATGAAGCCGGCCACCTGCTCCTCGTCCGTGATGTCGGCGACGCGACCGAAAGCACCGGGCACCTCCTGCGTCAGAGCATCGAGGCGTTGCTTGTCGGAACCCGTCACGGCCACCGCCGCGCCGCGTTCCCGCAGAGCGGCCACCAGCGCTCGGCCGATACCGCCGGTTGCTCCCGTGATGGCAACCCGGAGACCGGAAAGGGAATCTGCTGCGTACATCCGACTGCTCCTCGACAAGAAAACACGTCCTGGAACTCCAACTGTGGCCGCAGGAGGCATGGCCGTGCCATTGGCTGGACGCTCCTCCCTTGCACAATCCGCCGCTGGGACCACGGTTGTCGGCGCCGGTCACTCCGTGGGGTACAGCGATTGGTGGCGTCGGCGGAACTCGGCCGGGGCCATGCCGTAGGTGGCCGAGAAGGCAGCGTAGAAGCGGCTCGCCGAGCCGAATCCGGCCGTGTGCGCCACCTGTACGACGGTCAGGTCCGTGGTCAGCAGGAGGTCGTGCGCCAACGACGTCCGGCACTGCCGGACGTAGGCGCCGATCGTCACGCCGGTAACGGCCTTGAAAACGGTCATGACGTAACCCGGCGCAAGGCCGACCGCTTGGGCCAGCTCCTGGACTGACAGGGGCTCGCGGAGGTGGTGCGCAACGTACTCGGCAACGGCCGCCGCGTGAGCCGGTCCGCCCGCCGGAGCCTGCGCGGCGTCGTCCTCCATCGGCCCGGCGGACCACAGCCAGCGCAGCACCGCCGCCTGGACCTCCAGGCGGACGGCATCCTCCGGACCGGCATCGAACGACTCCCAGCGGCTGGTCAACATGGCGTCCACGTCGTCCTGGCGCACCGTGACGACGGTGTCGCGCAGCAGCCTGCGCATGATCGCGGCGTGGCCGCGCCAGTGGTGCAGTTCAGAGAGCGGGACGGTTGCCCAGCGCACCGTGCACTGCGGATCGGCCCGCACCAGCCGGTGCGCGACCGCCGACCAGATGACGGCGACGCTCCCGGCGGGCACCACGACGTACCGTCCGCGGATGAGGTAGGCGAGGTCGCCACCGCGGACGACGTTGATCTCGATGCCGTCATGCGTGTGCGTACTGCCCATCGGTTCCGGCGCACCGGACCAGCAGCGGATTTGGGTCATGCCGACGTGACTCCTTCTCCCGTTGCTGTCACCCCCGCCCTGGAACACGAGCTGAGGATACGGGAGGTAAGGAGACCGGGACCGGAGGTTTCTCCTGTTCCCTCGCCCTAGCGTCGTCCACGGCGTCGCTCGGCGCCGACAGACAGGTTGTCCCAAGGGAGTAATGATGACAACGACATCCCACCCTCTCGCCCTCACCGACGCGGAGAAGGAAATCTTCGACGAGCAGGGCTTCCTCGTCCTGCGCGGCCGGATACCGGAGCTCCTGCTGGCGCGGTGCCGTACCGCCGCGCAGACGTGGATCGACGCTGCGGAAACCGCCCCCGCGGACCACCCGCGGGCAGTGGACTGGCACCGCGCCGAACGCGGGGGCCGCTCCCGCCTGTTCCGCGTCGACTACGTGCACGACAAGGGCGGCGAGGCCGCCCTCGAACTGCTCGGATCCCCCGAGATCCTCGGCGTGGCCGAGAGCCTGGCCGGCCCGGACTTCGTGCCGACCTACGAGTCCCTGGTGTTCAAGGGAGCCGACGACGGTGCGCCCGTGCCATGGCACCAGGACGCCGTACACCCGCGTCGGCACCGCATCTTCAACGTCGGTGTCTACCTCGACGACTCCCGCTCGGGGGAAGGTGCGCTACGGGTTCTGCCCGGATCCCAGCGCCAGGCGGCCGACATCTGCGCCATCGAGCAGGACGCGGGCTGGGAACCGGACGGATACGTCGAGGTGGAACTCTCGGCCGGTGACGTCCTGGTGCACGACACCATGCTGGTGCACGGCTCCCCCGCGGTCCGGGGCAACCACCTGAGGCGCACCATCTATCTGGAGTTCCGTCCGGCTCAGCAGATCATCGAGGAGGGCCCCTGGGACCGGACGTGGATCGACGCGCGGATGCGGCTGGTCCCGCTTGCCCTCTCCTCGCACGACGCCGCCCTCGCGCACAGCCACCCCTTCTCGTGGAATCCGTCCCCGGAACTGCGTCCCTCACCGGCACCCGGCCGGGAAGCGGAGCTGCGCATCGCGCACAGCGTCCACACGCCCGGCTCGTACTGCAGCGCGGGGCCGCCCGCCGCCGGGTAGGCGGGACGTCCGTCGTGCAGGTCGAGGGACGCCACAGTGCCCGCCCGGTTCAGCGGAGACCGTGCGGCGCGGAAGCAGCGTGCCGACGCGGCGTGACGGTACCTTGCGAGTGATCCGGCCGTTGCCGCAGCGGAGCTGGAAGACGTATCGAAGACCTACCCGGGCGGTGGGGGAACGCCCGCGTTGCGGGGCGTGAGCGCACGTTTCGCGTCGGGTTCGTTTTCGGCGGTGATGGGCCCGTCCGGGTCGGGAAAGTCGACGCTGCTGAACTGTGCGGCCGGTCTGGAGCGTCCCAGCGTGGGTCGGGTACGGCTGGCGGGTGAGGACATCGGTGCTCTGCGGGAGCCGGCGCTGACTCGCGCCCGGCGGCGCCGGGCGGGTTTCGTCTTTCAGTCGTTCAACCTGGTGCCTGCGTTGTCGGTTTGGCAGAACGTGCTGTTGCCTCAGCGGCTGGCCGGGGTCCGGCCGGACCGGGCGTGGGCAGGCGAGGTCCTGGAGCGGGTGGGGCTGGCTGGGCGTCGGCAGGCACGCCCCGATCAGCTGTCGGGTGGTCAGCAGCAGCGGGTGGCGGTGGCCAGGGCGTTGGCGGGGCGGCCGGAGGTCGTGTCCGCCGACGAACCGACCCGGGGCTCTGGACTTGTCGGCGGGGCATGAGGTGCTCGCTCTGCTGCGGGAGGCCGTGGATGAGTTGGGGCAGACCGTGGTGATGGTCACGCACGACCCGGCGGCCGCCGCGTGGGCGGACCAGGTGCTTTTCCTCGCCGACGGTGTGGTCCACTCGCATCTGGAGCGGGCCTCGGCCGCCGAGGTCGCCGCCGTCATGACGGGGCTGAGCGCGCGATGATCCGTCTTGCTCTGGCCACCGTGCGGCACCGGTGGTGGGCTTTCGTGGGTACGTTCGCCGGCACGGCGCTCGCCGTGGCGTTGGTCGCGGCCTGTGGCACGCTCTTGTTCTCCGCCCTTTCCGCCCCTGCCGGAGCGGACCGCTACGCCGCCGCTGACGTGGTGGCCACCGCCGAGCGCCAGGTGACCGTGCGTGACGGGGACGAAGCCAAGACCCGTCCGCTGTCCGGAGCGCCCGCGCTCCCGGATGGTCTGGAGGGCCGGTTCGCAGCTGTGCCAGGGGTGGCGCAGGTGACGAAGGACGTGTCCTTCTACGCCCAGCCTCTGTCGGCCGGCGGAGATCCGGTCGCCGGGAAAGACGGTGCCCCGGTGATGGGGCACGCATGGTCCTCGGCGGCGCTGACCCCTTTCCGGCTTACCGACGGGCACAAGCCCGGCACGGGTGAGGTGGTCCTGGATGAGGGCCTGGCCCGCCGTGCTTCCGTACACCCCGGTGACCGGATACGGCTGGCGCTGAGCGAGAAGGTGACCGCCTTCCGTGTCGCCGGGGTCGCCGCCGCCCAGGACGGGCCGCAGCTGCCCTCACAGGGCGCAATGTTCTTCTCCGACCAAGATGCGGCAACGCTTGTCCGGCCGGGTGATTCTGCTGCGGTGGCCCTGCGCTTCACGTCCGGTGCCGACAACGGCCGGGTGCTGGACGCGGTGCGCTCCGCCGCAGGACCGCACGTGCGGGTCCGCACCGGGGATGAGCGCGAGCAGGCCGACGCTCCGGCGGTGCTGGTCAGCTACACGGGCGCGGTCGGGGTGTTCGGCTCGATGGCCGGTATCACCGTTTTCGCCGCGTTGTTCGTCATCGCGGGCACCATCGCGTTCGCCGCCCGACAGAGGCTGCGCGAGCTGGCTCTGCTGCGCACGCTGGGGGCCACCGCGGCACCGCCCTCGACCCCGAAGTCGTCGCCCAGATCTTCGCCCGCAACAGCCAGAACACCGGTCTCGCCCGCCTCACCCCCCGGGAACACGAGGTCCTGGCTCTTATGGCTCAAGGCCTGTCCAATTCCGCTATCGCCGGCCAACTTGTCCTCGCCCCGGTCTCCGTGGAGAAGCACGGGGGCCCCGAGAGTACGGGCGGGCTGAAGAGACGCGGTGGCCGCGTATCCGGTACCAACTTCGTGGGGGGCCCACAGCAGTGCAGCGGCAATGCTGTAGGGGGCGATGCGGTGGTAGCGCAGGCGGGTGGAGCCCGCGAGGTGCGTGATGAGGGTGCGGATCACCCGCGGCGACACCAACGCCGACATCGCTGCCACCCTCGGCATGCGCGAACGCACCGTCGAAGCTCACGTCAGCCGCGAGCAATTCGACCAACCAGTCCTTCGGAGGCGTCAGCAGACCAACTCGACTACACGGCGGTATTACGCAGGCATCATTTTCGCCGTGCTGGTCGCGGCCCTCACAGGTGCAATCCTGAACTGCACCGGCCAAGTGCGTCGGCGAGGACGCGCATGGAATCAGCCTGCATCCGGTGCACCCTCTCCCTGGCGCCTTCGGCCTTGGTCCTGGCGGCGGCGGGGTCGGCGGCCATGCTCAGGACTGCGGGCGCGATCCGGGCCACGGACGCCGGGTCGTCCATGTCGAACAGCCAGTCACCGAGCCCGATGTCGTGCCACATGAATCCCTTGGACGTCTGCTCCTTCCACCGGCACACGAGGGCGGGTACGCCGTGGCCGATGGCCATGATCGGCGAGTGCATCTCGTTGCCGAACAGCCCGGCGGACCGGGCGTGCACGCTCAGGGCCTCGCCGAGGGTCCAGAAGTCCTCCCGCCACACCACCCGGTCCCGGACGTCCGCCGGCAACCGGTCGTAGATGTTCTCCCGTGCGATCTTCATCTGAGAGCTGTCCTCGGGGCACAACAGGACCTTGAGCCCGGTGTTCCGGACCACCGCCTCGATCGCGGAGCGCAGTGGGGCATGGTCCCGCTCCCTCATCTGCTCGTTGTACGCGTGGTCCCGCCGGTCCTGCTCGTTCATGGGCCGGTCGTACATGTCCCAGTACGGGCTCACCCTCAGTCGGCTGAGGCAGCACAGATACGTGCCGTCCGCCAGCCCGTTCGCCTCCAGGAACGCCCGCGCGGCGTCGTCGTCGGCAAGGTCGATGGCGAACGCGCTGTCGGGGGCGAGGCCCACCACGGGTGCGCTCACCCCGGCCTCCCGGGCCCGCCGCAGCGATACCGAGTCCCGGAAGTACGCGAACTCGGCGCCGCTCAGGAGACGGACCGTCTCCTCATCGCTCTCCTGCAGCGTGATGCCGTAGACACCGTACGGCTTTCCGGCCTCCGCCCACTGGGCCAGCTCCCGCGCCCCCATGAGCTTGGGCCCCGACCCGTGCAGCAGGAAGTCGTTGTGGGCGATGGCCGGCAAGAGGTTCTCAGGCGTGTTCTTCAGAACGCGCACGTGAGGGAATCGGGAGGCGATCTGTGCTTCCACCCCGTTGTCCACCGCACTCGGCCACACCTGTACCTCGGCCTCGGGGAGGTACTTCTCCAGCAGGGCCAGCAGGCCCGGTGTGTGGGCCACGTCGCCGATGTTCACCGTCTGCCACGCGGAGCGCAGCAGGATGCGCGGGGGCCGTGTGCCGGATGATTCATGGGTCATGATCAGACTCTCATTCGTGTGAATTGTCAGGC
Organism: Streptomyces sp. NPDC091287; assembly: GCF_044768525.1. Taxonomy (NCBI): domain Bacteria; kingdom Bacillati; phylum Actinomycetota; class Actinomycetes; order Kitasatosporales; family Streptomycetaceae; genus Streptomyces; species Streptomyces sp. NPDC091287. The sequence continues at coordinate 632,753 of NZ_JBIVUV010000001.1, read as the reverse complement.
GGTGTGGTCGAGATCGGGCGCGGCGACGGGGAAACGGAAGGGCCGGCCATGTACGAGACGTTCCAGCTCGTCCACCGCCGAACCGCCCAGCCGGGTCAGTTCGTTGCCGGAGGAGCCCGCCAGATGCGGTGTCAGCACGACGTTCGGCAGCTCGTACAGGGGTGAGTCCGCGGGCAGGACCTCGGGGTCCGTGACGTCCAGGACGGCGTGCAGCCGGCCCGAGACCAGCTCCTCGGTGAGCGCCCGCTGGTCTATCAGGTCACCGCGGGCTGTGTTGATGAGCGTCGTGCCGTCGCGCAGCAGGCCGAGTCTGCGGCGGTCCAGCATCCCGCGCGTGCGGTCGGTCACCGGCGCGTGCACGCTGACCACCGAGCACTGGTCCAGCAGTTCGTCCAGGGGAAGCGGTCGGACCCCCAGGGTCGCGGCGTCGGCGGGGTCGAGGAACGGGTCGTGGACGGAGACCAGGACGTCGTGCGGCCGCAGGAGTTCGATGACCCGCCGCCCGATCCTGGAGGCGCCGATGATGCCGACGTGCCGTCCGGCGTTGCCGATCCCCGGATGGTCGCGGTGCAGGGGGATGGCCGTTCGTTCCCGCGCGTAGCGCTCCTTGAGCGCCATCACGCCCTTGCCCGCCAACAGGATCCAGGCCAGTGTGAACTCGGCGACCGGCAAGGCGTTCGCGTCCGCCGCCGTGGTGACGGCCAGACCCCGTTCCCAGCAGGCGGGGTGGACATGGTGCTTCACCGTTCCGGCGGCGTGCAGGACGGCCCGTAGGCGTGGCGCTCGATCGAGCACCGTCTCGTCGATGTACGGCGCCTCCCAGCCGGTGATGAGTACGTCGAGTTCGCCGAGGACACGCCGCGCCTCGGGCCCGTCGAAGTCCGTGAGCACCACCGGTGCCACCTCGCTCAGGGCATCCATGCGTGCGCGGTCGGCGGGGCTGAAGAGCCGAGCGGGAAGGTACTCGGCCATGGCGAGCCCGCACCGCGGTCGTCGGGTCACGTCGTCTCCGTAGTGCCGGGTGCCGGACGCGTCCGGGTGGGTGTCGGACGCGCCGGGACGACGGTCTCGGCCGTCCTGCTCCCGGGCGGATCGAGGCGGAGGTCATCTCGGTGCCCGTCGCCCCAGGTCACGCTCACCGCGCTTCCGTGCGCGTCCTTTGTCACGTCGACCGTCACCGCCTCGGCGGAGGTGACGACCGCGGGGTCGCCGGCGAGGACCAGCAGAGCCGCGTAGACCTCGCCGTGGCGCACCGGCTGCCCGCTGGTGGCGGTGGGGACGGCAGCGTACCGGCCGAACGCGTTGGTGCCGTCGGCGTCCACGGCTGCCGCGTCCGTGAGCCCTCGCAGTCCGATCACCGTGCTGATCAGGCCGTTCGCCGTCGTCACGTCGACCCGGGCGGGCGAGAGTCGCGCCTGGACCGGTACTTCGCCGGCGACGGGCAGACCGCTCATGCTGAGCACCCACGGCCCGTGGTCCTCGGGGAGGCCGGACGCCCGGCTGCCGTCGGCTTCGGCCTCGTGGTCCTGTGGCCGCCAGGCATCGAGGCGTGCCAGCCGTACCTCCGCCCCGCCGTGCAGCACCGATGCGGTGGTCACCACCGGGCCGGGGGTGAACCGGGACGAGTCGGGGACGAAGTAGTCGGGGAGCTCGCCGTCGAGCCAGTGGGCCCGGTGGCGGGAGATTCCCACCCTGCCGTCCAGCCGCAGCCTGTGCCAGGGCCGCCTCAGGGAGGGCGAGCCGTCCGCGCGGATCAGCGCGACATGGGCGTCGACAGGACGCGAGTCCGCCGTACCGCCCACGGCGGGTCCGGCGGCCGTCGCGTACACGTGCCGCGCGTACACACTGTCGTCGGATTCCAGGAACCTCGGGTCGGCGTGGTCCCCGCCGTGCTGGACCAGCCGTACGATCCCGTCCCGGCGGGTACCCGAGACGAGCCACCCCGGGCCGGTGAGAGGAAATTCCGTGTCGGCCTCCTCGACGGGCAGTGGTTCCTCGACCGCGGTCCACACCGGATGATCGGCGGGCAGCAGCAACCCGGCGAAGCCCTTGCTCGCCCAGTACGGCGACGCGGGACCGGAGTACGGCTGCCGGATACGGGGGAACGCGTCCCGCCAGCCGAGGGACAGCAGGCCGCGTTCGTCCACGCAACCGCCGTCGAGGAAGTAGCGCAGCACACCGCTGGTGAGCCTCCTGGTCAGACCAGGAGGGAGGGGCGTGGCGTCGAAGAGCGCACCGGTCCAGAACGGGGCCGTCACCGCCATGCGGTACGTCAGCGAACGCCCCTGGAACACCGGCGCGCCGTCTGCGCCGACGAGGTACGCCGCGTCCTGAAGGTAGCGGGAGAGCCGTTCGCGGTAGCGCGCCGCCTGGTCCTGGTAGGCGTCCCCGCCGGCGATGCGGCAGAACCAGAGCGGGTAGAAGTGCATGGCCCAGCCGGAGTAGTAGTCGAACCTCCGATGGTCGCCCGGCTGGTCGGAGCCGTCGGCGTACCAGCCGTCGCCGACGTAGAACTCCTCGTTCAGTGCCATCACGGCGTCGATGTCGTCGGGTGACCACGGCCCGCCGACCGAGCGCAGGAAAGCGTTCGTCACCCCCTGGAACCACGCCCAGTTGTTACGGCTGGGCACCTGGCCGACCGCGGGCGCCAGCCACTCGACGACCCGCTGCCGCACGGCGTCGTCCAGCCGCTCCCAGATGAGGGGGCGGGTCTCGTGCAGCGCGAGCACGATCGAGGCGGCTTCCACCTTGGCCTGCGGAGTGTCCCGCAGCGTGGGCCAGCGCTCGGGCGAGGCGGGGTCGGTCCCGGCGGCCAGTCCCCGGGCGTACCGCTCGGCGAGCTGGAGCGGGTCGTGGCCCGACGATCCGGCGAGGCGGAAGGCCGCCAGCAGGAACGTGCGGGCGAAGCCTTCGAGCCCGTCGCTGCGCCGGCCCGACCGGCTGGCCGGGCCGGGCAGATCGATGAGTGCGTGGGTGCTGGAGGCGTAGGGACGTACGGCCGACAGCAGCCGGTCCGCGGTGTGCTCCCAGTGTGCGCGTGTCCAGCCGGTCAGCGGCGACAGCGCGCGGTCCTCCTCAGGCGGCGGGGCAGCGGTCGCTGCCATCGCGTTCTCCCTTCCGGTGATCGATGCGACGCGAGGCGGCCGACGCCGCCCCGCGGGTGCGGGACGTCAGGCCGCCTCGATGGCCTTCAGCAGTTCGTCGCGCGCGCGGTCCCCGCCGCTCTGCCGCCACGTCTGCATCGTGTCGTCCCAGGAGGAGACGGGCTTCCTGCCCTGGAGAATCTCGATGCAGGACTCGTCGATGATCTTCTGGAGCTGAGCGCTCTTGCGGGTCAGTGTGGGCGAGTAGAACCCGAAGCCGGGGTTGTCCACCGCGGTCTCGAAGAACACCTTCTCGAAGTCGTGCATACCGCGCACCACGTCGGGATTCTTCGGATAGGTGAAGACGTAGGGCGAGTCGGTGACGAACTTGACCCCGATCGCCGATTCCGACTTCCCCTTGTCGTTGAGCACGGGAGCGCCGTTCGCGTCCCGCTCGTGGTGGGTGCCTTCGAGGCCGTACCGGCGGAAGAGGTACTCCTGGCTCCCGAAGGGAGCGGCGAGCCAGTTCGCGATGGACAGCAACTCCCTGATGCGGTCCTTGCCGCCCTTCTTGACGGCGCTGAAGCCGCCCCAGAACGAGGGTTCCTGCATCCAGGGGGTCGGGGTGACTCCCTCCTCGAAGGAGAAGGCCGGACGGCCGGTGATCCGGTACGCGTCGCCGGCGACGTTCTGTTCGTACAGGTCGACCCAGCTGTTGTTCGGGTTCTGGGTGAACGCGATCGTGCCGGCGTTGAACCACTGGACGTGCGGGGCGGTGGCGAGGAAGGCGTCGGGATGGAACAAGCCGGCCTTGCGGGCCTTCGCCAGCGCGTCCAGTGCCTGCTTCGCGCCCTCCATCTCGTCGACACTGGTCAGCTTGCCGCCTTCGAGCTCCCAGCTGTTCGGCAGGCCCAGCATCTGCATGACGTAGCGGTACATGCCGAGCGGGGAGGACATCCCGTACCGGTTCCTCCGGGGGTCGGTGTACTCCTTCATAGCGGCGACGAGCTCGTCGAAGGTCTGCGGAGCGGGGTCGATGCCGCGTTCTTCCAGCAGGTCGTCCCGGCTGAAGAGCGCCATGACCGCGCGGGGGCGGGGTATGGGGAGGCCGTAGAGCCCCCCGTTGATGGCCGTTCCCTTCCAGCACGCCTGCGGGAAGTTGGCGAGGTTGGGGTAGTTCTTGATCTCGTCCCCGGCCAGGAACTCGCTGAGGTCCTGGCACTTGGCCTGGAGGAACGGCGCCAGCTCCGGTACCGCCCCGTGGGTGATCTGCATGAAGTCGGGGATGTCGTCGCCTGCGACGAGAGTGGCGATCTTGGTCTTGTAGTCGGCGAACCCGGCGACGCTCATCCGCAGGTCGACGTTGAGCTTGCCGTTCAGCTCGCGCCAGTACTTGTTGCGGTCCACGCCCGGCGGGACCGGTGTGTAGGACAGGACGAATCCGGAGACCTTTCCGCCCTTGCCCGGTGCCCTGCGCACCGACTTCACCAGTTCCTCCGGGAAGCCGAGGTACCCGTCGGAGCCGTCCGCGTGCACGCGCGGCAGGTCGGGCTCGATGCCGAGTTTGCTCGGGACGTGGTTGGGCAGCTCGACCCGCTTCCCGACCTCGGCCGTGCTGCCACCACCTCCACTGCACGCCGTCAGGAGCGGACCGCCCACTGAGGCGGCGGCGAGTGCGACGGCGGTGCCCCGAAGGACCGTGCGGCGGCTGGGCGTGCTGTGGTTGTCGTTCATGAGTCTCTCTTTTCCGTTCGAGGAATTCGTGGTTCTCACCCCTTCACCGCACCCGTCAGCATTCCCTTGGTGAAGTGACGCTGGAGGAAGGGGTAGACCAGCAGAATGGGGAGGATCGAGACGAGCAGAATCGCCATCTGGATGGACTGCTGGGGTGGCAGCGCCTCCGCGGAGGCGCTCAGTTGGTCGACTCCCAGTTCGGTGTTGTTGACCACGTACGTACGCAGGACCAGTTGCAACGGCCACTTGGAGCTGTCGTTCAGATACAGCAGCGGAGCGAAGAAGGCGTTCCAGTAGGAGACCGCGTAGAAGAGTCCGATGACCGCGAGCACCGCCCGCGACAAGGGGAGGATGATCCGGAGAAGCACGGTGAGATCACTCGCTCCGTCGATCCGCGCGCTTTCCAGGAGCTCCTGCGGCAGGTCCATGAAGAAGGCCCGCATGACGATGACGTTGAAGGCGTTGATCGCGGTGGGGAGGATGATCGACCAGTAGCTGTCGATCATCCCGAGGTTCTTCACGAGCAGATAGCTGGGGATGATCCCAGGCGTGAAAAGCAGGGTGAACAGCACCACCATGAGCAGTGGCTTGTGGGCGAAGGATCCCGGCCTGCTCAGGCTGTAGGCGAGCAGCGCCGTGCACATCAGGCTCAGCAGCGTGCCCGTCACCGTGACACCGACGCTGACCCCGAGGGCCCGGGTGACGACTCCCCCGTCGAAGATCGCCGCGTAGGCGTCGAGGGTCGGGGCGTCCGGCCACATGACGTAGCCGCCCGCGTGGGTGATCTGCTCACGCGATGCCAGACTGGTGGAGATCATCCCGACGAAGGGGACGATCACCACAGCGCACACGAGGGTGAAGAACACCGCCTTGGCGAGGCCGGCGAGCCGGGACAGGACGCGGGGCGAGAGTGGGTCCCGGGGGCGGACAGGGGTGTAGGTCATGACTTGTAGATCCCTCGCTCTCCGAACAGGTGGGCCACCTTGTTGGCGCCCAGCACCAGGGCGACGCCGACGAGGCCCTTCACCAGCCCCACGGCGGCACTGACGCCCCACTCGCCGCCGACGATGCCGTTGTTGTAGACGTAGGTGTCGAGCACCTCGCTGACGTCCCGGCCCACGGGCCCCTGCTGGAGGATGATCTGCTCGAAGCCGACCGTGACGGCGTCTCCCAGCCGCAGGATGAGCAGCAGGATGATGATTCCGCGCAGTCCTGGCAGCGTCACGTGCCACATCTGGCGCCATTTGTTCGCCCCGTCGACGCTGGCGGCCTCGTAGAGGGACGGCGGTATCTGGGACAGGGCTGCCAGGAAGAGGATGGTCGCCCAGCCGGTGTCCTTCCACATCACCTGACTGGTGAGCAGCGCCTTGAACCAGTCCACGTTGCCGATGACGCTGATGGAGTCGGCACCGGCGTCGCGCAGCGCGCTGTTGAGTACACCCACGTCGCCGAGGAACTGCTGGAAGATCGCCACCACGATCACCCAGGACAGGAAGTGCGGCATGTACAGAATGCTCTGCACGAGTCGCTTGGTGCGCTCGGAGGACAGGGTGTTGAGGGCGAGCGCCAGCACGATGGGTGCCGGAAAGACGAGAACGACCTGGAGGAACAGAAGGATCAGCGTGTTCTGCAGCGCGTTGATGAACTGCGGATCACCGTTGAAGATGACCTCGAAGTTGCGGAATCCGACCCACTCACTGTTCTTGATGCCGATGAAGGGTTGGTAGTCCTGGAAGGCGATGACGTTTCCCAGGAGCGGGACGTACTGGAAGAGCAGCAGAATGGCGATTCCGGGCAGGGCGCAGAAGAACAGCAGCCGATCCCGGCGCAGACGGCGCCACCTGGATTCGCTCGCAGGCTTGTGCCCGGTGCTTCCCCGGGCGTTCTTCGAGGTGTTCTTCCGGGCCGTCGGCGGAGCCTTTTTCGAGGCGGGTATCCGCGGCCGTTCCAATCGATCGAGCATCTAGGTCACCTGACGTCATGAGGTTCTCGGTTCTCGCACAGCTTCACCAGCCGGCGGTGTGACGGGCGGTAAGCCTGCCGGGGGCCACTCTTCTCAGTCGTGCTGCCCGTCTCCCACGGGTCAGACGGCTTCCGCCAGCAGCAGCACGATCTGCAGGGGACACAGCGTCGGCATGGTGACTCCGACTCGGGCGAGCACGGCCCCCGAGGCCACCGCGCCCTCCTCCGGCAGGCCGGGGACGCGATCGGCTCGCGAGAGGGCCACCTCCGTCGGAGGTTGAATCGCGCGAACGCGGTACTGCCGCTCGGGAACCAGACCGGGGATGGTCATCCGCGCCGGCGTGGTGTTCAGCCCGTCGTCGAACTGCACACAGGCCATCAGAGCGGCGGTGGCGTCCGGAGCGACGACCCCGTGCATCCACGATCGGCCCTCACCGGTGTCCACCCTGACGACCTTTCCCGTGTGCAGGAGCGTCCGATGCTCTTTGTAGAGCTCGACCCACGCTCTCAGCGCGGCCCGTTCCCGCGGATCGGCCTCGCGGACGTCCCACTCGATGCCGAAGTGCCCGAAGAAGGCCGTCGCGGCCCGGAAGGCGAGGGGCATGTACCGGCCGGAGTACATGGAGTAGGGGGCGGAGACGTGTGCGCCCTGGTACTCCGGCGGGACGAGTTGCCCGGTCCATCGCTGGATCGGCTGGCGCGCCAGGGCGTCGGTCATGTCGGAGGACCAGACCCGTTGGACTCGGTCGAGGACCTCCATGTCGATGCGCGCGCCTCCGGCGGAGCAGGATTCCCACTCCACGTGCGGGTGCCGTCGGCGCAGTTCGTCGAGCAGGGTGTAGTAGCCGAGGGTCTGCGCGTGGACGGCCGGCCCTCCGGCGATCCGGCCCGATCCGCCGTCCAGCACCGCCCGGTTGTGGTCCCACTTCACGTAGTCGATGTCGTGCTCGGTGAGCAGGGCGTCGATGCGCTCCAGCAGGTGGGCGACGACCTCGGGCCGCGAGAGGTCCAGGACGAGCTGGTTGCGATGCAGCAGCGGGATCCGGCCCCCCGTGGACAGGATCCACTCGGGGTGACGGCGATAGAGGTCGGAGTCCTGGTTGATCATCTCGGGCTCGATCCATATCCCGAATCGCATGCCGAGTTCCCGGACGCGGGTGACGAGCGGTTTCAGTCCGTCCGGGAAGACGGCCTCATCCACCCACCAATCACCCAGGCCCGCGTTGTCCGCCCGCCGGCCGTGGAACCATCCGTCGTCCAGGACGTAGCGCTCGGCCCCCACTTCGGCGGCGAGTTCGGCGAGTTCGATCAGCTCCGCGGTGTCGTGGTGCCAGAGGACCGCCTCCCACACGTTGAAGTTCACCGGCCGGGGTGAGGTGGGGTGGGAGGGGCGGGACCGCAGGTAGGTGTGGAACTGCTCGGCCAGTCCGTCCAGGCCCTCGTCAGAGGCGGCGAAGTACACCCACGGCGTCTCGTACCTCTCGCCGTGGCCGAGGGCCACCTCGCCCGGCAGTAGGAGTTCCCCGCCGCCGATCGTCAGCACGCCGTCGTGCAGTTCGGTGCGGTAGACCTGGTTACCGCTCCATCCCACGTGCGCGCCCCATACCTCCCCCGAGGCGAAGCCGAAGCCGCTGGTGCCGACGATGTTCAGCGTGGCCGAGTCGTGGCCCGCCTTGCCCCGGCGGCTCTCGCGCAGCCACAGCCCGTCGACGACCGGGCGTCGCTGGGGGGTGCGTTCGTGCAGGATCCTGCCGGTGAAGTCGAGCCCCTCGCGCGCCGACGCCGGCACCGGGACGACGACGTCGAGGAAGTCCACCACGTAGGGCGAGCTTCCGGTGTTGACGAGTGCGTGGCGCACCCTCAGCGGACCGCCCGGCAGCGACTCCACGGTCGTGGTCAGGGACAGCCCGGCGACGGTGTCGTGCGCCTCCATCGTGAGGACGGCGCCCTCGACCCGGGCACGGTCCAGACTGAATGCGGGGGCCCAGTCCCGACCGGTGGGCGGCTCGCCGCCGGTGCCGGCGAGGCGGTGGCCGCTCAGTCCGGGGCGTCCGAACCAGCCTCGCCAGTGTTCCGGCAGCAGCGGCACGGCCGACTGGGCGCCCGCGGCGCGTTCCGCGTCCTTTGCACTCCAGACGGCGGCGCCCTCGGCTCCGGACGCCGTCCCGCACCAGACGACCGACGGCAGGGCGGTGGACGACTGCTGGAGAAGCAGCCTCGTACGCCGGTCGGGGAACGCCTCCGGGGCCGGGAACAGCAGGGGGAATCGCAGCGGCTGCGCCGGAGTGGACGATGGGGGGTGAAGGGAGACCACGGCGCGAACCTCTTTCATCGGTGCACGTGATGTGCCATGCGCACATCGTTCTGGTGGATCGGTTTTCTGATGGGGGTGGGTGCGGCGGTCGGTGATACGGCGTCCGCGGTGTTCCGTGGCGAGCCATTCCGGCGGGCGGGGAGCCGCCCCGCCCGCCGAAATGGTGCGAGGGGACCGGAAGGGCTTGGTCAGGGAGTGACGTACTCGTACGCGCCACGGTCCCAGCCGGCACCTTGCGGCCGTGGGACTCCTTCGCGGTCGATCTCTGTGATCGTCTCGGTGCCGCTGTCGATCGCGGGTGAACCGGCCGACGGACGGAAGTCGGAGTCCCAGGGGTCGAGCCCGGGGGCGACGAGTTTCGGATCGGTGATCCGGTCGTTCGGTCCCGTCACCCGCGGGGCGAGGCCGCCGAAGTAGATGTTGTGATCGTAGACGACGTTCTCGTTCCCGTGAACGAAATTCGTTTCCTTTCCTTCACGAGCAACCGAGATGTTGTTCAGCACCTTGACGTCTTTACTGTCCCAGGCCCCGATGTTGGGCCAGTTGATGCCCCGACCGCGCGAGTTCATGTACGCGGTGTTGTTGAGGATGTCGACACCGCTGGAACTGTAGGAGTGAATGCCCGAACCTCCGTTGTTGAACGAGAGGTTGTTCTCCACCAGGACCCGGCCCGTATAGGCCGGGTCGTCGTCCTGCCGGTGCAACGTGTCGTCGACGATGATTCCGTTGCCGTCGGAGTAGCAGTCACAGGCATGCCACTTGATCTTCGCCTCGTTGTCGAAGACGGTGTTGTTCCGGACGAAGATCTTGTGGCCGGTGTAGTCGTCCGCGTTCACCGGGTGGAAGACAGAGATTCCGCTGGTGGCGTAGGTCGAGTACCAGGAGTTGGAATGCACCTGGTTGTAGTCGATCGTGACGTGGTCGCTGCCGATGGCCGAGATACCGGAGCCCGGGCAGTCCCATACGTGGTTGTCGCGGATGGTGATGTGGTGGGGTGAGCGTCCGGTCACCGCGTCCTTACGTGCGGAGATGCAGTTGGTGTTGAACGCCGGCCCCGAGGGCTTCGAGCCGGCCTCCGCGTCCTCCAACGTCAGGTTGTCGCTGTCGCCGCGGACCTGGAGCCCGGTGATCTTGATGTACGAGGCGCCGACGATCAGGATCCCGTTCCAGCCGGTCCTGGGCGCGATCACCGGATCGTGACCGGGGTGGGGCCGGTACGTGATGACCTTTCCGGGGCTCCCGGACCGGCTGATCTGGACGACTCCCTCGCGGTTGATGTCTCCGTAGGTCCCGTTCATGATGAGGACGGTGTCGCCAGGCAGCGTGGAGTCCGCCGCCTTCTGGATCGTCTTGAAGGGTGTGGCGGCGGAGCGGCCGTCGTTGGTGTCCGAGCCGCTCGCACTGCTGACGAAGAAGTCGCGAGGGGCGGCGTGCGCGGACGGCGCGGATACGAGCGGTACGACGAGCAGCATGGCTGAGACCATGGCCGCGGGCAGGATACGTCGGGGGAATCTGTTCATCTCTGCTTGTCTCCGTATGTGGGGGGATCGGGGCGTGGCGGTGCGTTCCCCTTGTTCGTTGAGCGGCGCAGCGTGCGCTCTTCGGGTCAGTGCCGCCCCGGCAGTTCGAAGGCGCCGCGGTCGTAGGCAGTGCCTTGGGGGCGCTTCTTGCCGGCGAAGTCCGAATCGACCGCGTCGAAGCGCGTTCCTGAATCACCTGCCGGAGACCCTCGCTCGATATGGAAATCGGCCGCCTCGGGATCCGTGCTCGGGTTCACGAGGAGCGGGTCGGTCACCTTGTCATGTGCGCCCATGGTCCGGGGCTTCAGGCCGCCCGAATAGATGTTGTAGTCGTAGATCACGTTCTCGTTGTTGTGCGTGAAATTGGTTTCCTTTCCTTCCCTCGCGACGGAGATGTTGTTCAGCACCTGGACGTCCTTGCTTCCCCACGCACCCACGTTCGGGTAACTGAGCGCAGGGCTGCGCGAATTCAGGTAGGCCGTGTTGTTGACGATGTCGACGTTCGCGCTCTTGTACGCGTGGATGCCTGATCCGCCGTTGTTGAATGACAGGTTGTTCGCGACCAGCGTTCGCCCCGCGTACACACCACCGCTCGTGCCCGGGTGGATGGTGCTGTCGACGATGATGCCGTTTCCGTCAGAAATGCAGTCGCATGCGACCCACTTCACCTTGGACTCGTTGTCGTGCACGACGTTGCGGAGGATGGAGATCTTGACACCGCGGGACTCGTCCACCGCTTCGGGCACCAGGACGGAGATGCCGCTGTTGGCGTACACGGCGTACCACGCGTTCGAGTGGACCACGTTGTCCTCGATGGTGATGTGGTCACCACCGGTCGTGGCGAGTCCGCCCCCCGGGCAGTCATGCACGTAGAGGTTGCGGAGTGTCACGTGCGACCAGGGAGCCTTGTCCGCGCCCTCACGGGCATGCAGGCAGTTCTGGTTGTAGGTCGGCTTCTTGGGATCGGCCCGGGCGGTGGCGTCCTCCAGCGTCAGACTGTCCGCGGTCCCCTGGATTTCGAGACCCTCGACGATGATGTGCGAGGCGCCGGCGAGCAGGATGCCGTTCCATCCCGTCACGGGCGCGATCTTCGGCGTGTGGTTCTTGTAGGCGGTGAAGGTGATGGGAGCACTTGACGTGCCGGAGTTCCGGATCACCACTACGCCCTCTGCGGACGTGTCCCGGTAGGTGCCGTTCATGATCTGCACGGTGTCACCGGGCTTGGTCAGGTCCGCCGCACGCTGGATGGTGCGAAACGGGGCGGCCGGGGAGCGGCCGGGGTTGTCGTCCGATCCCGAAGCGCTGACGTAATAGACGCCGCGTGCGTGAGGGTCGCCGGTTTCCACGGCGCCGGCAGGGGCGAGTCCGGCGCCCAGCCAGCACGCCAGAACGGCGGCGGTGGTCACGGTTTTCGTCGGGTGTCTCATCGAACGCCTCCATGAATGTCGATCGGTTCAGGCGGCGGCAGTGCATCTGCCGCGCCCTTACGCCGTTCATGCCGAACGCAGGGGTGCGCTCTGTTTTCACGCCGCGCCTGAGCGCCACGCGCGCCCCGTGGGCGGCGCGGGACAGGCAGGAGAGTGACGGTGCGGTGGACCGTCAGTGGGTGATGAGTTCGCGGATGCCGCGCGCGGCCAGGCGCGGGGCGTCGTCGCCGTGTTCGGGCAGGACCAGCGCCGGCCTGATCCCGTCATCGATGAGGGAGAAGAAGCGGTCGGCGGCCGGAAGCCCCCTGTCCCGCGGGTCGGGGAGGACCAGTCCGACGTGGCGGCTGACGGGTTGTACGGGGTTGGCCCGCAGGTCTTCGATCAGGTGGGCGAGGCGGGCACCGGTCGGTTTGACCTCGTTGTCCACGGTCAGGAGTCCGAGGTCGTACTCGTACTCCACGAAGGCCGTGTAGCGGCGATCGATGTCGTGGCTGCCCCACCAGGTGCAGCCCCAGACGCCCTGGGACGACAGCGTGTTGCGGACGAATGCCTCCGCCCAGGCCGGGATGGACTCCGCCGGACGTTCCACCGGCGAGGCTCCGAACTCCTGGAGCCACTTCGGCCGTCCCGGCCGCTCGGCGTACGCTTCGACGAGTTCGGCCATGTACTCGCCGAGGTGCAGGACACCGGTGCCGTCCGGCCCGTAGCGTTCGATCGCACCCGTCCAGTGCGGATAGCAGTGCAGAACGCTCGCTCCACCCTGTGTGGCGGCTCCGGCGGGGGAGAACGTACGCGCTTCGAACCAGGGCTGGTGGTCCACGCCGTTGACGTGGAAGCAGCCGGGCGCGACAGCCTCGCAGTGGTCCAGCAGGCGCTCGGCCCACGAGTCCCCCGCGTCCGGAGCCACGTCGCCGTTGGGTACCGACAACTCGTTGCCGAGGTCGAAGCCGAGAAATCGAGGGTGCCCGCCCACGTGCTCGGCCACCGCGTCGAACAGCAACAGCTCCGCGCGGACCACGTCCTCATCGGTGATCATGGATCGGCCCTTGAGCCACGCCGGCAGGAAGGTGAACCCGCTGAGCCAGCCGTCGAGCACCGATACCGAGACATCCAGGCGCACGTCGGGGCGGTCGGCGAGCTCCATGAGTGCGGCCAGCCTCTCCAGAGCCGTGCGGTTCACCACTGCGGGGTCAGGCTGGAACACCGGCCACAGCAGCTGGATCCGCACATGGTCCATGCCCAGACTCGACACGGCGCGCAGATCGTCCAGGATCGATGCCGCGTCCCACTCCATCCACGAGTACCACCAGTTCCTGCTCGGCACGTAGTTCACGCCGAACCTCGGTGCCCCAGCACGGGCTGCCGTCATCACTTCTGCCTTTCTGCTATCCGCTCGTACGGCTCGCCCCGGAGCCGAGTCCGCCTCTTCACCCGCACTTGTCCGCCACCGAACCGACGGCCAGGGGCGTGACGCCTCGTCGCGGGGGCGCCCTGCGCTTCGGGTGCCGTCGCGGCCCGTGCTGCGCCGAGCAGACACAACGCGCCGGCTGGGAGCCGCCCTGGACTCCGGGCTGACAGTGCGCCCTCCGGTTCTGCCGTTCTCGCTCACTGCGGGCCCTGGGACGGCCGCGAGGCAGAGACGGAGTCCGGGCGAGGTCACACCGGGGGAGATCCCGGTAACCTCGGCCCCTCCGGACGCACCCCGGCCCGCCGCGAGCCGAGAGTCTGCACGGCCAGTGAGGAACGCGGCCGGTATCGGGCCGCTTCGGCGGGGAGAACAGACATCGCTTTCTCCTCGTCGACGTGGCTTAATCCGGATGGAACACTGCTGACACCCGTCATGGAACCGCGCCCAGCCTGCAGGTTCCTCCTGTCGGCTCCTTCGACCTTCCTGGATCCTCAGATGCTGGAATCACTCACCCCCCGTACCGACCCGTCGATGCTCGCCTGCTGGCATGGCACACCCGCCTTGATGGAGCGGGCTCACCGGCACGACGACATCGAGTTCAACCTCGCCATGGACAGCGATCTGGTCTACATCGTGGGGGGGCGTCGGCTCACCTTCGCCCCCGGCGAGCTGGTGGCGTTCTGGGCCGCGATACCGCACAAACTGATCCATGTGGCCCCCGGGACCCACATGGGGTGGCTCTATGTCCCGCTGACCACCTTCCTCGGCTGGCGGGTTCCGGCGGCCGGTGTGATGGCTCTGCTGCACGGCCAGTCCGTGCGGACCGGCAGAGCCGGTCGCCAGAAGGGCGACGCCGACCTGCTGCGCCGGTGGCAGGCCGACCTGAGCACCGACGACGCCGAACTGCACCGCATCGCCCTGCTGGAGATGGAGGCACGGGTACGCAGGCTCATCCACCAGTCCTTCCCCGGCGCGCGGGAAACGGACGAGCCCGGGGGGCACAGGTCGGTGGAGCACGCCGCCCGGATGGCACAGTTCATCGCCGCGCACTTCCGTGAACCACTCACCGCCGAGCGCATCGCGGCCAGCGTTCCCCTGCACCCTCACTACGCCATGTCGCTCTTCAAGGAGGTCCTGGGAATAACGTTGAACGGCTACATCAACCAGTGCCGGGTGGCGGAGGCCCAACGGTTGCTGATCACGACGGACCGCCCGGTGACCGAGATCTCCTCCGCCGTCGGCTTCGGCTCGCAGAGCAGCTTCTACGCACACTTCACCGAAGCCTGCGACGCCTCACCGGGCAGCTACCGCAAGGCGCACCACGGCAGCGCACCGTTCGCGAGCGTGGCTGGGGATGATCCGCTCACCGTGATCGACCGGGCCTCCCCCTGACGGACGCACGCTGCTGTTACCCCCGCTCACCCCGCCCACCCCACCCGTGTATTCGCATATGCGAATAGTGAGAGTCAGGTCTGCCGGAGCGCCGACGGCTGCCGCGACCCAGGGACCCTCAGCTCGCGTGTGCGCCTGGAGGAACGGGCGTTGACGCTCGTCGGCGGCACCTGACCTCTCATAGGCGCATAGCCTGCCGAGGGCCCCAGGCACACATGCTGTCACGACGGTACGCACTGCGGACCCCGGAATACCCGTCGTCGCGGCCGCCAGGTCCATCGTGGTGTTCTCCAGCCTGCTGATCCACCGCATCGGCCCCAACCTCACCGACCGCTACCGCCGCATCCACCTGGTGCAGTACTCCAGTGAGGTGATCAGGAAGAAGGAGAGGGAGATCGGGAGGGCCGGTCGGTTCGTTCGACCGGTTCCCCGACCGCAACGAGATCGTCGGGTCATGATCGGCTTGACCGGCGGCGCCCGCAGGACCGCGGGCGCCGCCGGTTCAAGGCCGACCGGGAGCCGAGGGCCCGGCGGGTCCCAGCACGCGCGCGGGAAGTGCCGCCACCCGGTCGGCGGCAGCGGCCAGTGAGTTCTCGTACCACCCGGCGAGCCGGGTGTGCAGCAGGTCGTTGAACGGGGCAGTCCACCGTTCCTCCAGGTGCCCCGGGCCGAAGTACACGCCCAGGAGGGAGCCCGCCGTGGCGCCGTAACTGTCGGTGTCGTTTCCCTGGCTGACCTGTTTGCAGATGCCATCTCCGACGTCCGTAGCGAAGCGCAGTGTGTTGATCAGGGTCCCGCTCTCCTGGAAGACACGACAGTGGCCGTACTCCGCGTACCGGCCGTGGATGGCCCGGTAGCCCTCCAGCCAGTCGCGTGCCTCCGCCACCAGCGCGAGCGAGTCCGAGACGATCGCGAAGAAGCGACTGCGCTGCGGTACGTAGCGCAGCGCGGTGGCGAAGACGTCCAGCGGATCCGTGGCGGTGAAGGCCGCTGAGATGGCGGCGGCCGCGAACATCGCTCCGTAGATACCGTTGCCGCGGTGGGTCATCGACGCGTCCCGCCAAGCGAGCTCGGCCGCGAGGCCGGGGCGACCCGGACAGGCGTAACCGTAGGCGTCCGCGCGGATCATGGCACCGCAGAGCTCTTCGCCGGGGTTGTACCGGGTCGGCAGTGCTTCCAGTTCCTCGGGCGTCATCGTCGGGTAGTCGTCCAGGCCCATCGCGAGGCCCTGCCGGGTGAGGAACGTCCTCTCCGGCCCCCAGGTGTGGGCGAGGGGGACGTTCTCCAGCCACATCATCCGCAGGTCGGTCTTGGTGAAGTCGCCCCCGTACCGCTCGAGCGTCATCAGACCGAGCAGCGTGTAGTTGATGTCGTCGTCCGGGACCACTCGTGCGATGTTGCCCCGGGTGGTCTCCGGCCAGTCCGGATGAAAGGCGCGGAAGCCCCCCTCGGTGCGCAGCCCGGACGGGATGTAGTCGCGCAGGGGCCATTCTCCGAGCCGTTCCAGAGCTGACCGCAGTTCGTCGAGGGTCGGCATGACCTCGACCGGCTTGCCCAGGACGCAGCCCGCCACCGACCCCAGGAACCCGGCACGCGCCCGCTCCCCCGCCTCGGTGAGGGGCACCGGTCCCGGGCGGTCCGGGAGCAGTGCGGCCGAGGGGGCCTGCTCGGCGCGGATCCCCGCGAGGTCGCTGGGTTCGGCATACGGCCAGTCCGCGCGAACCGGGGCCGCATCGATCTCGGCAGCCAGGTCAGCGAGGGCCTGGTAGTCGTCCGGCAGCCGTTCCAGGCGGCTCGTCATGCCGGTGACGTCGCGGCCCTGCTCTTCTTTGTCCCGGAGCATGGCGCGCAGCTGCTGACGCAGCACGGGAAAGGGCGCGAACACGGGATCTCCCTGTGTGGTGGGTGGCTGGAGGCTCGGTCGTGCCGACCCCCCTGCCCCCGCGCTTCGACAGCTCGCCGCCATCACTGGTGAGCGGGGAGCAGAGGGGCCGTTGGCGGCCGCCCCTGTCAGGCGGGTGCGGCCGCTTTCCGGTGGGAGGCGATCAGCTGGGCGAATCGCCTCCCACTGGTCTTGAGGGTGCGTCGTTGGGTCGCGTAGTCGACGTGGACGAGCCCGAAACGCTTGCCGTAGCCGAAGTTCCACTCGAAGTTGTCCATCAGCGACCAGGCGTAGTAGCCGTCCAGCGGTACGCCTTGGCGCACGGCGGACGCGCAGGCATCCAGGTGGCGCTCCAGGAAATCGACCCGGTGGGGGTCGTGCACGGTTCCGTCTGCCCCGACAACGTCGTGCTGGGCGGAGCCGTTCTCGGTGATGACGATCGAGGCGGGGGCGTACTCCTCGTGCAGCCTCACGAGTGTCCGCTCCAGTCCTTCCGGATGAACCTCCCAGCCCATCGCGGTCGTTCGGGCTTCGGGGACGGACAGGATGTCGAAGGAGGGCGCCGGCCGCCCCGGGGCGTCGGCGACGACTTGCCGGAAGTAGTAGTTGACACCGATGTGGTCGAGCGGCGTGGCGATGGTCTCGGCGTCACCCGGGTGCTCGGGCAGGTCGACGCCGTACACCTCGCGCATGTCGGCCGGGAAGCCGCGGCCGTGCACCGGGTCGAGCCACCAGCGGTTGTGGTGCCCGTCGGCTCGCAGGGCGGCGTCACGGTCGGCGGCGGAGTCCGTGGCAGGTTCGCAGGGACTCAGGTTCACGGCGATGCCGACGTCGATGGTGCGGGAGGAGTTGGCCCTCAGTGCCTGCGCGGCGAGACCGTGGCCGAGCAGGAGATGGTACGAGGCATGGACGGCGGCGGTGAGGTCCGTCAGTCCCGGAGCATGGCGGCCCTCCAGGTGACCGAGCCAGGCGGAGCAGTACGGCTCGTTGAGAGTGGCCCAGTTCTGGACGCGGTCGCCCAGGACCTCGGCCACCGCAGCGGCGTAGTCGCCGAAACGCTGGGCGGTCTCGCGGTGAGGCCAGCCGCCGCGGTCCTGCAGCGCCTGCGGCAGGTCCCAGTGGTAGAGGGTGGCGTACGGGCGGATACCGGCTTCGAGCAGACCGTCCACGAGGCGGTCGTAGAAGGCCAGGCCGGCACGGTTGACGACGCCGTCGCCGTTCGGGACGACCCGCGGCCAGGAGATGGAGAAGCGATAATCACTCACCCCCAGCTCCCGCATCACCTCGATGTCCTCGGCCCACCGGTGGTAATGGTCGCAGGCCGGGTCGCCGTTCTCGCCCTGCTCCACCGCGCCCGGGACCTCGCACAGCGTGTCCCAGATGGACCGTCCGCGTCCGTCGGCGGCGGTGGCTCCTTCGATCTGGTAGGCCGAGGTCGCGACTCCCCAGCGGAACGCGGGAGGAAGGTCCTGAAGGGACTGCATGGAGCGGCTCCTGTTTCGGTGCTTGGAAGGGACGGTGCTCGACCCACCGCCGTCGACGGCCGGGCAGCGAGAAGGGGTGGCGCGGGCCCTGGACCTGGGCTCACCCTGCCCGGTGGGCCGTTGTGGTCGTGGAGGACATCGGCGTCGCCGTGGGCGAAGCAGACGAGGTCGCCGGGGACACGCCACCGGGACGCCGCTCAGTACGTTCACGTCGACATCCGCTATGGAACCGCTTTTCTCCCCCGGATTCCTCCTGTGAACCCGGGCGACCTTCCTGGTTCCTCAGATGATCGCCACCGGCCCGGGAGACCACTGGCGGGCGTGACCACTGGCGGGCGTGAAGATGTCGTTCGCAGGAGTGTCCGTCCTCCGCACGTGCCGGGAGGACACGTAGCGCCCTGATCCGGTGCCCCTGTTCCGGACCATCGCGGGGTGGAACGCCTCGGTACGCACCGGGCTCTCGGCGATACGGGGCCGGAACTCAGCGCGTTCCGGCCATGCCGAGACGAGTTGGGCGACGGTGATGACCTTCCGGTCACCGCTCGGCCGGATCAGCGTCACGGCTCACCATGGAGGACCTCGACGTCCCCCACCTTGATCCGGTCGGAGCGGTCAACGGACCAGTCATATCGTCGGATGGGGAGCACGGCCCCCGCCGCCTGACAGAGGGGCGGCGGGCCGTGGGTCGGCGGGGTCAGTAGCCGTTGGGGGTGAGGACGTCGATGTAGATGGGGTCGCGTTCGGTGCCGCCGAGGGTGACGGAGTCGTACTTGACGCGTCCGTAGTAGGCGTTGGCGTCGATGGCCTGGCCGTTGCCGATGTAGATGCCGGTGTGGTCGAGGTCGCCGCCGTAGCGGATGCCGTCGCCCGGGTCGGTGTCCCAGAAGATGAGGTCGCCGGGGCGGGGGCTGGTGGTGCGGCGGCCCTGGTTGATCTGGCCCTGGAGCCAGTAGTCGAGTTGGAGTCCGCGCCCGGTGGCGGCTTTGGTGCCGTCCCAGATCGCGTGGCGGTTGAGGCATTCGCAGTCGACGCGCGCGGTGCCGCAGGTCCAGCCGTATTCCAGCTTGTAGGGGGTGCCCAGGTACGCCTTGGCGGCGTTGACGACTGCCTGGCGCACGCCTGCGGCCCGCGTCCCCACGGAGGCGGGTGCGGCGGTGGCGGGGGTGGAGAGAGCGCCGGCGAAGACGGCGACGACGGCCAGCGCGGCGACGGTGCCGCGACGTCGGCGGGCGCTGCGGGAGATCTGGGGCATGGGTGCTCCCTGGGGCGAAGAAGTGAGCGGGCCGTCAGGTGTGCGGGCGGAAGCGGAGCCGTCCCTTGCCCTGCCCTGCCGCGACGTGCGGTTCAATTCTTCGGACGATGCGATAAAGAACGTAGAAGCATGGTCGCGTACACGTCAATAGGTGGCGAGTAAGCTCGTCGGCGTTCCGGTCCCCCGGCATGAGTGAGGTTGGTTCGTGGCCCGCCCCAAGCAGCAGGACGCGAGGCGTGAGGAACTTCTGCGCGCGGCCCGCGCGGTCATACTCCGCCGCGGCCTGCACGCCACCCGCGTCCGTGACGTCGCCGACCAGGCGGGCGTCGCTACCGGCACGGTCACCTACTACTTCCGCGAATTGGACGATCTGTTCGACCTGGTCTTCGCCGAGGCCGTGGAGCGGTTCTGCACACTGCGCGAGCAGGACGCCGCGAGCCGCCCGGACGCTCGCGAGCAGCTCGTCTCCCTCATTCGCACCGGTCTGCCGACCGGCCCGGACGACGAGCTGTGCTGTCTGCTGTACGAGTTCTCGCCGCAGGCACGCCGACAGCCCACTGACGCCCGGCTGCGCCGTGAGCTGTACGGACGGCAGGTCGACCTCTACATCCGCGTGCTGGGTGCCGGAGCTCAGGCCGGACGGTTCACGTTGCGGCGCCCCGCTGCCGAGATCGCAGCGAATCTGGTCGCTCTGGAAGACGCCTACGGCTACCACGTCATCGCGCAGACGTTCATGACCAGGGAGACCGCGGAGCAGCACCTCTTCGGCTACGCGGCTCTCGCCACGGGGGATTCCACCCTCACCGTGTGACGGCGGGGGAGCCTCGGCCATCCGCCCGGAGGACCGCGGGAGACTGCGCCTCGACGTACGGGAGCGAGCGGCGGCGGGCGCTTCGGCGTCGCGCCCGCCGCCGTCACCGGCCCGATCTCGCGGCCGGTTTCGCCGACGCCGCCTTTCGCGGCGCCGACGAGGTCGAGAGGTCGCTCAGCTCGGGAGAGCCCACTTCTGGTTGGCGCCGGTGTGGCAGGTCCACAGGTGGAGCTTGGTGCCGTCCGCCGAGGCGGCTCCGGAGGCGTCCAGGCACTTGCCGGAGGACGGGTTCTTCAACGTTCCGTCGGGCTGTGCCACCCACTTCTGGGCGCCCGTGCCGTTGCACCCGTACAGCTGCCGTCGGTCCTGAGGGAGAACCGCGACAGCCGGTTGACTCCGTCGAAGGGGGCGAAGTCCGTCGCGGAGCCGGTGGCGGGTGCGTCGCCGGCGGGGGTGGTCAGCTTCGGCGCGTAGTAGAGGTAGACGAAACGGTTGGCGGTGAAGCCGGGGTCCACGCCCACGCCTTGGAGGCCCTCTTCGTCGTGCGAGTAGACGTCCAGTTTCCCGGCGACCTTGGTGGTGCCGGCGGCGTCGGTGAGGCGGAGGGTGCCGTCCCGTGAGGTGTGCAGGACGGACCGGTCGGGCAGGACGGCGAGCGTCATGGGCTCACCGGTCTCGGCCACCCCCTTGGCGAGGGTGACCTGCTGGAACTCGTCGGCCGCGACGGCCGCCAGGGGCGGGGGTGCCGCGTCGGCGGGTCTCTGCTGGGCGGTCAGGGCACCCGCGGCGGCGAGCAAGGTGCAGGCGAGCGCCGCGAGGGGTCTGGTGAGTCTCCTGTGCACGCGCATCCTCCGTGTGATGACGGGGTGAGGTCTGGAGCACAGGCGCACGCCGTCGCGCCGAGGGGCTTGGGGACCACGGAGGGGGGGCGCGCCACCCTTGTCGTTCGGTACAGGGCAGGAAGGTATTCGCTTTTTCACGCACCAGAAACCCCTTTGACGTACATGGCCGCAACTTTTTCCAGCAGAGGGACAAAGTGACTGGGCGGGGGCTCCGCGCGATGAGCCACACCACCCCTCTGAACCCAACTCGTCTCTACAGAGGCGTAGTTCAGGAATTTTTCGGAACTTTGTACACGCTCATGACAAAGCATGGACGCGCCCGGAGGAAGTCCCTACTGTGTGCGAGGCGGCGGTGAGGCGACGGTACGCACGTCAAGCGTCACCGTCCGCATCACTCCGCACCTTCCGTATCTCTCCGTATCCGGAACGACGGCGCGCTCCGGCGGCGGTGGACTCTGCACTTTGCCCCATTGACGTTCCCTGATCCCGGGGGACCTACAGGAGGTCACGTGTATCCACGGCTGTTCTCCCATCGACTCGGCAGACGTCTGGCCGTGTCGCTCACCGCCCCGTTACTGGCCCTCGGCCTGTCGTCCCCCGCGGCGGCCGCCCCCTCGAAAGCCGCAGCACCTCCCCCGCAGGAACCCGGGGTCACACTCCGCGTCTTCGACGTGCAGACGTCACTGAAGGAGATCTGCACCCTCAAGCCCGGACAGACCCCGAACATCGACAAGAAGATGTCGGTGATCAACTGGACCTCGGACGCGGACTTCGGCCTGGCGTCCAACTTCGTCACTCAGGTCACCGGGAACATCGACGTCGCCGCGGCCGGCAGCCACACCTTCCGTCTGGCCAGCGACGACGGTTCCCGCCTCTACGTGGATGACAAGCTGGTCATCAACCACGACGGGCTGCACGGCTCCGACCTGCCCAAGGACGGCACGGTCTCGCTGACGACCGGCTACCACTCCCTGCGTATCGAGCACTTCGAGGCGGGCGGCGACCAGCAGATCACGCTCTCCTGGAAGCCTCCGGGCGCCACCGGCTTCAGCCTCGTACCGAACTCGGTGCTGAGCACCGACGCCGGCGTCGTACGCGTCACTTCGCCCGGCAGGAAGGAGTGCGAAGGCGTCCTCGACACGCCCGGTGACGGACTGCCCCTGACCGGGGTCCACCCGAACTACACCCTGACGAACCTGAGGCCCGGCGGCTTCGAACCGCAGGTCTCCGCCATGGACTGGCTGCCCGACGGCCGCCTCGCGGTGACCACCTGGGGCGGCACGGACAACAGCACGGGCGAGGTGTACCTGCTGAGCAACGTCACCGGGGCCACCGGGCCCGACAAGGTGACGTACAAGAAGATCGCGAGCGGCCTGAAGGAGCCGATGGGCGTCAAGTACGTGGACGGCAAGCTCTATGTATCCCAGAAACACGAGCTGACCGAACTGAACGACACCAACGGCGACGGCGTCACCGACCAGTACAAGCGGATCGCCACCTGGCCGTTCGGCAACAACTTCCACGAGTTCGCCTTCGGCCTGCTGTACAAGGACGGGTTCTTCTACCTGAACCTGTCGGTGTCGATCAACTACGGGGGCGCCACCACGGACCCGCAGCCGGCACCGAACCGCGGCACCACGATCAAGGTGAACAAGACGAACGGAGAGGTCAGTTACGTCGCCGGTGGTCTGCGCACCCCCAACGGAATCGGGTGGGGCCCGGACGGCGACATGTTCGTCACCGACAACCAGGGCGGCTGGCTGCCCTCGTCGAAGTTGGTGCACATCAAGCAGGACCGCTTCTTCAACCACTACATGAACCCGGACGGCCCCTTCGACTCCCGGCCGGTGACCAAACCGGTCCTGTGGCTCCCGCAGAACGAGATAGCCAACTCGCCGAGCACACCACTTCAGTTGAAGGACGGCCCGTTCGCCGGCCAGATGCTGTTCGGCGACGTGACGTACGGCGGAATCCAGCGTGCGTTCCTGGAGAAGGTCGGCGGTGAGTACCAGGGGGCGGTCTTCCGTCTCACGCAAGGGCTGGAAGCCGGTGTCACCCGGATCAGCGTCGGCCCGGACGGCGCCCTCTACGCGGGCGGGCTGGGTGCGGGCGGCAACTGGGGCCAGGAGGGCAAGCTCAGCCACGGTCTGCAGAAGCTGACACCGAACGGCACCGACGCCTTCGACATCCGCGCCATGCGCGCCGTCCCGGGCGGGTTCGCGTTGGAGTACACCCAGCCGGTGTCGACGGAGACCGCGGCCAACCTGGCCGGACGCTACAAGATCAAGCAGTGGCGTTACGTGCCGACCGCGGCGTACGGCGGCCCCAAGGTCGACGAGGAGAGCCTCACCGCCCAGTCGGCCACTCTCTCCGCCGACCGCAAGACGGTCACGCTGACGGTCCCCGGACTCAAGGCCGACCGAGTCGTCCATGTGCGCTCAGCGCGTCCCTTCAGTGCGACGGGCGGTGAACAGCTCTGGAGCACCGAAGCCTGGTACACGATGAACCAGCTGCCCGGAGCGACCTCCCGGACCGGCGAGGTGAAGGGGGTCAACGGCAAGTGCCTGGACGTGGACAACAGCAATACCGCCGACGGCACGAAGATTCAGCTGTGGAACTGCAACAACTCCGCGGCCCAGCAGTGGACGGTTGGCGCTGACCAGACCGTGCGCGCCCTGGGCAAGTGCCTGGACATCGACAACGGCGGCACTGCCGACGGCACGAAGGTGCAGCTCTACGGCTGCAACGGCACCGCGGCCCAGACCTGGCAGCCCCAGGCCGACGGCACTGTGCGCAACCCGCAGTCGGGCAAGTGCCTCGATGCCTCCGGGGGCGTCTGGAACGACGGCACACCGGTCCATCTATGGGCCTGCCACGCCGGCTCCAATCAGCGGTGGGCACTGCCATAGCACGGCGGGTGGACGCGTGAGCGGTACGACGCGTCTCTGAGGGCGAGGGTCGGAGCGCATGCTCCGGCCCTCGCCCCGCACCACGCCCTGGCCGATTGTCTGTTTCGGCGCTGGGTGTTCCGGTGCGGCCATCCTCCGTGGCGACCTCGCTTCCCTGCTCCGGGAGGCGGTGGCGCTTCCGGCTCGGCGGTGGTCGCGGGGCCGTACCTGAGGGCGTTCGCTCACAGGTGTGTCCTGCCCGGGCCCGGTACGGGGCGGTGGTGCGGGTGGGTGAGGTGCATGACGGTGCGCATGAGCAGGACGGCGGAGGCCGCGAGGCCGAGGGATCCGACGGCTTCCAGGAGGTGCAGGCTGTCGGCGATCCGGGGGCCGGTGCGTTGGGTGAGGAGTGTGGCGGAGATGCCGCCGGTGGTGGCCGCGACGAGAGTGAGAACGGCCTGCTGCGCGATGTGTCGATGCCAGGCGGGGGCGGGCCGGTCCGCCGGGGCGGCAGCCGCGGGGGTGAGGAGTTGCTGCAGTTGCCGGGTGAGGTCGCCGGGTCCGGGCCGTAGGCGGGGTGCGAGGCGGTCGGTGAGGTCGAAGTCGGCGTCCAGGCGCAGGCAGGTGGCTTCGAGGATGGCGAGCCCGCGCAGCACGGTGGTGAAGGCCGGAGGCAGCAGAAGGCCGGTTGTCCTGATCAGACCGGTGAGTGCCGTCAGCGTGTCGGCGTCCGTGCCGGACCCTCGTTGGCCGCGCGCCGGCAGGGTCAGGAGCAGCCTCGCGCAGGCACGTTCGAGGGTGCGCCCGTCGGCGGGGCGGTCGGCGGCCGTGTTGAGGGCACGGGCGAGTGCCGCCGGGTCTCGGAGAGCGGTGGCGGTCAGGATGGCGCGCAGCGCACTGAGCTGGAGGGCGTCGAGGCGGGCGGCGTGTCCGAAATCGAGCAGGGCCGGTGCTGCGCCGGCGCGGAGGTGGATGTTGCCGGGATGGGGGTCGGCGTGGGCGATGCCGTGCCGGAGCAGGAGGTGGAGATGGCCGTCGGCGATGGTGCGGGCCGCGGTGCGGGCGGCCGGGCCGTCGAGGTCGGGGGCAGCTCGGTGGGCGGGCAGGCCAGGTACGAAGTCCTGGACGAGGACTGTGCGGCCGGAGAGACCCGGATGGACGGCGGGGACGGTGACGGGGCCGCGGTGGGCCGCGCGGTGGGCGGCGGCCAGGGTACGGGCTTCGACGCGCAGGTCGAGTTCGGCGCGCACGGCGGTGCTGAAGTCATCGACGAGGCGGGTGATGCCGGTGTCACGGCCCCAGAGGGTGCGACGTTCCAGACTCCGCGCGAGGCGGGCGAGGACGTCGAGGTCACAGGACAGCTGGGCGGTGGCGTCAGGGCGGAGGATCTTCACCGCGACGAGGGTGTTGTCGTGCAGGACGGCCCGGTGGACCTGGGCCATGGACGCCGCGGCGAGCGGCTGCGGGTCGAAGGAGGCGAACACTTCCTGCACCGGGCTGCCGAAGTGGTCGGCGAGGAGCTGTTCCACCCGGCCGGGGTCGGCGGGAGGGACGGTGTCGTGCAGGTCGGCGAGGGGCAGGGCTACGTCATCAGGAATGAGCCCGGGCCGGGCGGCGAGGACTTGGCCGGCCTTCACGAACAGGGGCCCGGCCTCGGTGAGGCAGTCTCTGAGCGCTTCGCCCAGCACAGCGCCGCGGGGTGCGCCGGGCCGACGGGCGAGAAAGAGTCCGTGGCGGGAGGCCAGACGCATGAGCCGGCCGTAGCGGCGGCTGCGCCGGCACCAACCGATGACCGCCCCGGCGAGCGCGAACGGGCCGGGCGGGTGGATGCCGCCTAGGAGTTCCAGGCCGACGGCGGTGGCCATGGCCGCCAGGACCGCGACCGTCAGCAGAAGCCCGGGGTCGGTGAAGGTGTGCGGGTCCGCCCGCCGGGCGAGGACGGCGACCCCGACGGCGGCGGCTGCGCCGGCGCCCGCGCACCATGCCCCGGCGCCGGGACGGGGCGCGATCCCCAGGAGCCGGGGAGCGGTCCAGGCGGCCGCGGCGGCCAGGGCTCCGGTCAGGATCAGCCACATCACGAGCGGCTCCCCTCCTTCACCGGCACCCCCACCGGCACCGGCACCGGCACCGGCACCGGCCGGGCTACACGTGGCCGGGCGGTCAGTAGTGCGGTCAGCACGGTGGCGTGCGCCACCAGCACGGCGAAGCCGCTGCCGACGAAGGCATCGGCGGCGTACGGCAGGAGCGGCAGGAGCGGCAGGAGCGGCAGGATGATTTCGAAGCCCATCAGGCCGGTGAAGACGACCAGGCACAGCGTGGGTATCGCCATCCCTTCGGGCAGTTTCACGTGCCTCCCGCCCGGCGGCCCTCGGGTACCCCGAGCGCGCGCATCAGAAAGGGCAGGGTCCGCTCGACAGCCGTGTGCACCTTCTGCCCGGCCAGGAGAGCGTGCCGCTGGGTCTCCAGGCAGGCCATGATCAGCTGCCCGGTGACGGCTGTGTCCGCGCGCACGAACACCCCCTTCTCCATGCCGTCCTCCAGGAGTTGCCCGACCAGGGCCGCGAGCGGTGCGACGTGTTCGAAGAACCGCGCGCGGTCCTCGGGCGGCAGCATCGTGGCCACCGATGCTCCGGCGCCTCGCTGGAAGGAGAACTCGGTGAGTACCAGCTTGACGAGGATCTCCAGCCGGTCGACCGGTTCGGTGCGGTCGGCGAGTTCGCGCTCGGCGAGGGTCATGAAGCGGGTCATCTCCCGCTGGGACCAGGCCAGCAGCAGGGCCGTCCTGTCGGGGAAGTAGTTGTAGACCGCGGTCCTGGCCACCCCTGCCGCCCTGGCGACCTCCTGGAGTTTGAGGTCCTGCCAGCCGCGCTCGCGCAACTGCTCGGCGAAGGCGTCGATCATCGCCTCGCGCGTGGAGGCCTTGTGCTCGGCCAGCGTGGACCCTCCGGTCAGCTTCGGACTCATGATGCGCTTCCCTCACTCGAAGACGGCCGTGGCAGCGGCAGGCCGAACAGGTCGGCCGCCACGTTCGGGTCACCCTTCCACGCGGTCAGCGGCATCAGCACCAACCGGTCGGTGAGCCGGCGCAGCGCGGTGGCCACCTCCGCCCGCTGCGTGGAGGTCAGCGACCCACGACGATGCAGACGGCGCAGCTCATCGGCGGCCACCGCGGTGGCGTGCAGTCGGGCGGCGTCGATGACGCGAGGACCACAACCGGACGCCACGGGCGGCTCGACCTCGGCGAGCGAACTCATCGGCCGGACTTGGCGAACAGGGCCGAAGCCGCTTCCACCGAGGCCGCTTCGCGCAGCTGAGCGGTGGTGACGCGGACCGTCAGCCACGCGAGCGCGACCATGACCAGAGCGTTCGCGGCGTGAAGGGCCCCGAGGAGCGGAATCCCGGTCCCGTGCTTCTGCAGCACCGGCTGCACCAGCATCGCCAGGAACAGAGCGAGCCCCGCGCCCACCGCCCGTCCCGCCGGACGCCCGACGATCAGCAGCACGACCAGGACGACACCGACGACCTCGGAGGCGTAACCGAGCAACCGGTGGGCATCCAGACTCGACGCCTCACCGATCGGCAGCCTCTCCAGGGCGAACAGCCCGAACCCCGCGGTCACGATCTGCGCGCATGCCGCGCCGATCACCGTCCACGCCGACGCCCGCACCCCCTGGACACCGAACTTGCGGACCCCGCTCAGCGGCCTGATCCGAACGGGAACCACTTCTGTCGTCGCTGCACGCACAGCACACCCCTTTTCATGACGACGTGTCGTCATGAAAAAATAGCACGGGTGGCGCGCGCCCTTCGCTCGTCGCTCGTCGACCGCGCTCTCCTGGAGCTCGCCCGACCACGCGCCACCCGTCCGGAGGCGACACCGGCGCTCAGCGTAGGAGTGTGGCCTCCGGTGACGTCCAGGTCTCCGTCGGCGCGGCATGATCCTTGTCGCCCAGCGCCTTGTCGAAGACCAGCCGCAGGCGATACGTACCCTCGGGCGCCGGGGAGCCGTTGGCGAGCGTGCCGTCCCAGGCGTGGAAGTCCATGCCCGTGCCCGCGCCGGCGTTGCGCGTGACCCAGCGCTCGTCGTACGGCGTCGCGACCGTGCGTCCACGGGCGTCCAGCACCTGCAGACGCATGCGGCGCAGCAGCGGGAACTGATGGGACACCATGACCTGGACGGTGTCGTCCGCGGTGCTCTCGTTGCCGAGGTCGAGCGTCTGGGGTTCGTTCTTCCCGAAGTCGAAGTACGCCGGGCGAAGGGAGGGGTTGTCGATGTTGACGTTGACCCGCGTGAAGCTCGGGTTGATCGCCGTCACGCCGTCGTAGTCACCGGACATCGCGAGGTACGGGACGCCTACGACGTCTCCTTGCGCCACCGGGGTCAGGGTGATCCATCCGCCCAGCAGCGTGCCGTCGGGGACGCCGTCGGGCTGCTCGACCCGCAGGGGCACGGTGCGCGACGAACGGGCCGGCACGGTGACCGTACGCGGCAGGCCTGTGACCGTGGCCGTCGCGTCGTGGGCCTCCCAGTCGTGGGTGTACGGCGGGGTGGCGGACACCGCGCCGCGATGCGCGACCTTGTAGGTGACGGCCTCGCGCCCCGGGTTGCGGACCGAGACCCGGGCGGCGACGGCCCTGCCCTCCAGGTCGCCCAGGGCCAGCTCGGGGGTGGTGGCGTAGGGCTGATCGCCGTCCACGGCGCGCAGGGCGGCCATGACGTCGACGCGGCCGGCGCCTTGGTGCGCGACCGGTTCGAGGCCGCGCCCGGGATCGCCGGTGAGGCCGAGGGGCGTCGCGGTGGTCTGCAGGACCGACCGCACGCGAGCCGGGGACAGTGCGCGGTCGCGCTGAAGGAGGAGCGCGGCGGCGCCCGCGACGTGCGGCGCGGCCATGGACGTGCCCGACAGCACTCCGTACGAGCCGTAGGAGGGAGGCAGCGCGGAGAGGATGTAACCGCCGGGAGCGGCGACGTCCGGCTTGAACTCCAGCTCGTTGCCGGGCCCCCATGAGGACCCGTCGTCCATCAGTCCGGCGTGGGCGTCATCCAGGTCCAGGCCCGCGTACGCGCCCCCCGTCACCGTCGGGTTCTCGGCGGCCAGCAGCCGGCGGGCGCTGTTGAACGAGAGCGAGACCGCCGGTATCCCGGCCGTGCCGCAACACGGCTGGCCGGCGATCGTGTCCGGGTCGCCGAAGTCCTGGTAATACAGCCCGGCGACGGCACCCGCCTTCTCGTACACGCGCAGCAGGTCCATCGGCCGGCACCCGGCGGTGTTGACCGCCTTGAAGAGGACGGCCTTCCCGGCCAGGGAGCCCTCCGGCAGCGGGGCGCACGACGCCTCACCCACGGCCACGGGGTGGTGGGCGGTGGAGGAGAGCGGCGGGGTGCGGCCGAAGTCCTCGTAAGGAAGGGGCGTTTCCTGGCCGTCGTTCAACTTCAGGGCCAGGTACGGGTAGCGGCTGTTGTACGTGCTGCCGACGGCTATCGCCTGACGGGATATGGCCGGGGTCGCGGTGTTGAACGGGCCGGCGAAGCCGTTCCCCACGGAGACGGTGACGCTCACCCCCGCCGCCACCGCGGCGTCGACGGCCTTGGCCAGGATGCCGCTCGCCCGGACACCGCCGGTCGACCCCAGACTCATGTTGATGACGTCCACGCCGTCGCCGACCGCCCGCTCCAGCGCGGCGATCAGCAGCCCCTCCTCAGCCGGACGCTCCTTGCCGAACACGCGGTAGGAACGCAGCCGCGCGTCCGGTGCGACGCCCTCGATGTGGGTGTCGTCGCCGGCGATGATGCCCGCCACATGCGTGCCGTGGCCGAACGAGGGCCCCGACGATTCGTCGTAGGGGTCGGCGTCGTCGTCCGCGAAGTCGTAACCGCCGGTGACCCGGGCGCTCGGAAAGGTCCCGTCGCCGAACGCGGCGTGGTCGTAGGCGATGCCGCTGTCGAGGATGCCGACGGTGACGCCCTCGCCGGTGAACCCGGCACGGTGCGCCTGGGGCACCCCGGTGAGGTCGGTGGTGGTGACGGTCTCCCGGCCCGACGGCGCGTCGCCGGAACGGGCCGGGGAACGGGACTCGTCGGCGATGGCCTTCGCGAGGACGGCCGCGGGCACCGGGGCGGGCCGGTCCGGGGGCCGGTAGGTCACCGGCGTGCTCACCGAGCCGACACCGGGCAGCCCGGCCAGACGGTGCGCCTGGGCGGCCGGAACGGTGACCGACAAGGCGTTGAGGAGCCGGCTGTGACGATGGTCGACAGTGAGCTCGATGCCGGCGGTGCGGGCCGCCGCGCGGAGTTGTTCCTGCTGGTCGGCGACGGCGGCGCGGGCCGCCGCGTACGGGGCCGCGACGGCCGCGGGCCGGGTGAGCGTCAGGATGCGTTGCACGGGCGCCGAAGACGGCTGAGCATCGTCCTGGGCAGCCGCCGCCACGGGGAGGACCGCGACGGCGAGGGCCCCGGCGATACCCAGGGTGAGGAGTTTCTTCATGCGCTGATTCAGCCGCGTCGGCGGCTCCACGACAAGCCGGTGCGGTGGCGAGAAGCCGTCATGACGGCTTGTCGACACGCACGTTGCGCGCCTGTGTCGGCCGGCGTCGCGGACGCTCGGTGCCGGTCCACCGGGAGGTGGGCATCCGCGAAGAGGTCGTCACGGTCGGCTGCTGCCAGAATGTGCCCTGGCAGGAATGCGACAAGTGGAGGGGACGGCATGCTGCAGGACCTGGGTCTGACTCCCGAGGAGGAAGGCGTCTACCGGTTCGTGGTCGGCCGTCCCTCGACCGAACTCAGCGACCTGGTACGAGACATGGAACCACCCCGCACCGCGGAAGCCGTGGCGGGAATCGTGGCCTCCCTCGTCGCGCGAGGACTCGTCGCCCGCACCACCGGCCGCGAGGAGTACGTCGCCGTGTCTCCCGGTGTGGCCCTGGGGGTGGAACTGGCCGAGCGCAAGGAACGCCTTCAGCGCGCCGAACTCGCCCTTGAGGAACTCGCCGAGAGCTACCGGCTGGGCAGCATGGGCCGTGCGCAGCGGGATCTCGTCGAGGTCGTCGACGGGCGGGACGCGGTGCAACGCCGCTATTTCCAGATGCAGTTGTCCGCGCGACGCAGCATCGAGACCTTCGTGACCGGGGACATCCAGGTGGTCGGACCGGAGAACACCCAGGAGCGCACGGTGCTGCGACGCGGCATCAGGCTCCGAGCGGTGGTCGACCAGCGATTCCTCAGCGCCCCGCGGAGCGACGACCAACTGGACGAGTCGCTGGCGGACGGCGTGCAGGTCCGCACCGTGAAGGAGATCCCGCTCAAGCTCATCATCTGCGACAACGAGGTGGCCATGCTGCCCCTGCACGGCAGAGGAGCGGATGTGGACCCGAGCCTCGTTCTGCGCGGTGGGCTGGTCAACATCGCCCTGTCGCTGTTCGACACGGTGTGGGAGCGGGCACGCCCCTACGGCGCGACGGGAATGGACATCGACGCGATGGACGCTAGCGTCCTGCGGCTGCTTCTGGCGGGACTCACCGACTCCGCCGTGGCGAGCCAGCTAGGACTGTCCTCCCGCACGGTGCAACGGCGCATCAAGGCGCTGATGCTCCGCGCCGGAGTGAACACCCGCATGCAACTGGGCTGGCACGCACGCCACCATGGATGGGCCTAGGTGTATTGATCACGGGCGTTGTCAACGCTGTGGGGCTTGATCATCGCCGAGGCCGGGCGCGCGCTGTTCACATCCGGTGCCGGGAGCGCAGCTTGGTCCGTGCCAGTGCCACCGCGGCGACGGCCCCTGCCGTCGCGACGAGGATCGGGCCGCCGAAAGTGAGGGCGTGTTGGAGGGAAGCCGTGGCCGCGTAGCCGGTGCCGGCTTCGAGGGTGGCCCAGAGCGGGGCGGCGGCGAGGCTGTAGGGGGCGATGCGGTGGTAGGGCAGGCGGG
This sequence comes from Streptomyces sp. NPDC091287, assembly GCF_044768525.1. Taxonomy (NCBI): domain Bacteria; kingdom Bacillati; phylum Actinomycetota; class Actinomycetes; order Kitasatosporales; family Streptomycetaceae; genus Streptomyces; species Streptomyces sp. NPDC091287. Next base: position 600,829 of record NZ_JBIVUV010000001.1, on the reverse strand, counting down.
TGGCACCGGCGAGGTGCGGGATGAGGGTGCGGATCACCGGGAGGAAGCGGGCCAGGAACACGGCGTGGCCTCCGTAGCGGGTCATCAGCGTCTCGGCCCGCCCCCATGCGGCGGCGGGCAGACGGCGGCCCAGCCGGCCGGTGCGGAGGTGGGTGCCGAGCGCACGCCCGGTGCGGTGGGCGAGGAAGTCGCCCACGACCACCGAGCACGCGGCGGTCGCGATCAGCAGCGGCAGGCTGAGCTGTCCGGTGCGAGCCAGTGCGCCCGCCGTGAGCAGCAGGGTGAGGGTGGGGACGAAGGCCCCGACGAGCAGGACCGACTCGGCCAGGACGGCGGCGGCTACGAGCGCGTACACCCCGGTCGGCGGCACGTGGTCGAGGGCGGTGGTCAAGGCGTTCACCGTCCCGCTCCGGCCGAGGAGCGCGCCGGGCCCGGGACGGTGGTCGCGGGTCGCGTGAGCTGCCATACCTTGGCCGGAGGCAGGTTGCCCCAGATCGTCCGGCACGCGGTGGCGTACCGACGCCGGTAGTCGGCCACAACCTCTTCCGCGGCGTGGTGGCGGTGGGCCCGAGCCCGGGTCGCGAGCAGGGTGCGGGCCCGGCGGGTGCCGAGGTAGGCGAAGTAGGTCAGGGTACCGCCGGGCCGCAGCAGCTCCAGGTACCGGCCCATCACTGCCTCGACCTGGCCGGGGGTGAAGTTGGCGAACGGCAGGCCCGAGACGATCACGTCGTAGCGTCGGTCGGTGTCCAGGTCCTCCACCCGGGCGGTGCGGATGCGGACCTGCTGCCGGTGGACCGCGCCATCCGGGTGCGTGGCTGCGACGTCATGCAGTCGGGCGCTGAAGTGCGGGTTGGCCTCGACGACGTCCAGATGGCTGCCGGCCGGCAACTGGGGGATCAGTGTGCGGGTGACCGCTCCGGTGCCCGCGCCCGCCTCCAGGATGTTCAGCGGGCGTGCCGCCCTGGCGCGCACCGGTTCGGTCAGGGCCCGTGCCAGTGCCCGGCTGCTGGGAGCGATGGCACCGGTGGTGCGGATGTCGCGCGCGGCTTCGATGAGGAACATCCAGCCCTCGGCATGGCGCTGCGCGAGGGAACGGTCGTGCGAGGTGGCCCATTTTTCCATGGGTTCGACGCTAGGAACCGCGGCTCGCCACGGAATCCGCCACTGTGTGATGACGGAACCCTACGAAAGTAGGGGGTCGAGAGGGAAGATCGTCGGATGAGCGGGCTCCGGTCACGGCCTAGGCTTTCGGAGTGGGACGAGGACGGAATCTTCTGTGGGCCGTGTACGGGCGGCGCGGGCTGGTGCTGCTGCTGACCGGCGCGGCGGTCCAGAACGGCGCTGCGACTGCCGGTGGCCGCTATCTGACGGCGGGCACCGCGGCCGCGGTGTTGTGCGGGCTGGCCCTGCTGGTGCCCCGGCTTCCCTGGTTCGCCGCTCCCGCCCTGGCGACCGCGGCGACAGGGCTGTGGGGGTGGCCGCTGCTGCCCCTCCTCCTCGTCGCGCTGTTCGACCTGGCCGCGCGCCGCCGCACCGCGGTGGCCGCCGGCTGTTGCGCGGTCGTGCTGGCGGTCGGCACGGTGGCGCCGTCCTCGGTGTCGCTGTGGCGGCCACAGCAGTACGGCGCCAGCCTCTTTCTGCTCCTGGCCGTCGTCGGTGGATCGTGGATGGGCAACCGCCGCCGCCTGGTGGACGCGTTGAACGCCCAGGTCGAGCACCTGCGGATCGAACGGGAGCTGCGCGAACAGGCGGCGCGGGACGCGGAGCGCTCCCGCGTCGCCGCCGAGATGCACGACGTGCTCGCCCACCGCCTGAGCCTCATCGCCCTGCACACCGGCGTTCTGACCACCCGCGCGGACGCACTGCCCGCTCCGGTGGCCGAGCGCCTCACGCTGCTGCGCACCGCCTCCACCGAGGCACTGGCCGATCTGCGCGACGTCCTGGGAGCCCTGCATGAGTCCGGCCCCACGGCCGGTGATGCGGCGCCCGCCCCCGTGCTGCGCGATGTGCGCGAGCTCATCGCACAGGCGCGTGAGGCCGGGCAGCAGGTCGACGTGCAGATCACCGGCGAGCCCGAGCAGGCGCCTGCCGCGCACCGCCTGGCGCTCTACCGTCTCGTCCAGGAGGGGCTGACCAACGCCCGCAAGCACGCCGTCGGGGCCCCGGTACGCATCCGCCTGGACTACGGGCCGCCCGCCACCGTCGTGGAGATCGTCAATGCCTCCGGCCGCTCCGACGGGCCCACCGCTCCGTCCGGTTTCGGGCTGGTGGGCCTGGGCGAACGCGTCCGCACCCTCGGCGGGCGCCTCACCGCCGGCCCCCACGGCACCGGCACCTGGCGCCTGGCCGCCCGCATCCCCCACCCCGCCCGCTCCGAGCAGAACGGCCCTCTCCCATGATCCGCGTCATGATCGTCGACGACGACGCCCTGGTCCGCCTCGGCCTGGCCGATCTCCTCGACGGCGACGAGGAGATCGAGGTCGCCGCCCAAGCGTCCGACGGTCTGCACGCCGTCGAGCTGGCCACCGCCCACCGCATCGACGTCGCCCTGGTCGATGTGCGCATGCCCCGCATGGACGGCATCACCGCCACCGCCCGCCTGCGCGCCCTGCCCCACCCGCCGAGGGTCATCACCCTGACCACCTTCGACCTCGATGAGTACGTCTACGACGCCCTGGCCGCCGGCGCCGACGGCTTCCTCCTCAAGGACACCGACCCGGCCGAGATCCTGCGCGCCGTCCACCTCGTCGCGGACGGCTCCGCCATGCTCCATCCGACCGCCGCCCGACGGCTCATCGACCGCTACCACCAGTCCGGCCGGCCCAGGGCCGCCGCCGCCCGCGCCCGGCTCGATCAGCTCACCCCTCGCGAACACGACGTCCTGACCCTGCTTGCCCTCGGCGACACCAACGCCGACATCGCCACCGCCCTGGGCATGCGCGAAAGCACGGTCAAAGCCCACGTCAGCCGCATCCTCAACGCCCTGGACGTCACCAATCGCGTCCAGGCAGCACTCCTGGCCCGCGACGCCGGCATCTGACGTCCCCCTCACGAGACCAGGACGCCCAGGCCCGCGCAGTCCCTCGCCAACCCGCCCGGCCCCCCGGCCCGTTGGTCACAGACCGCGCCACGAAGCTCGGAAGGGGGGTACCAGCACCGTGCTGGTACCCCCACCGGGGAGGGTCAGCGTACGGCGTAGGCGCGGATCAGAGTCTGCGTGACCGCCGATCCGTCCGCCGCCGTCGCGCTGATGCGCAGGGAGACGTAGCCGCCCCTCGCGCGGGAGTTGTCCACCAGCGCGGTGAACTTCCCGGCGGCCTCGACCACTCTCGTCTTCGTCCAGGTCGTCCCGTCGTCCCAGGACACCTCCGCGCCGATGGACGTGGCCCGGCCGTCGTAGCCGGGCTGGCCGGTCGCGTCGAGGACGACGGGGAAGCGCTTCAGCCGCGGGGCGCGGTTCCGCGTGTCCAGCGGCGCCCGGTACGACGGCATGAGCAGCGGCAGCGCGGTGTCTTCGCCGACCGTGTCGGAGTCGAAGCTCCATCGTGTGGTGGTCGATGTGGACAGGGCCCAGTCCCGCAGGATCGGAAGGTCCGTCCGGCGTCGCACGGTCGAGGTGAGGTCGTACCGTGCCTCTCCCGGCGTGACCTCCCAGGAACCGGAGCTCACGGAGTTCGTCCTGCCGACCTCGACGCCGTCGCGGGCCAGGCTCACCGTGGGCCGGTCGGTGATCGAGCCGAAGGCGTAGTGTCCGTCCGCGTCACCGAAGAGGGGCAGGGCGAACGTGATCCTGTCCCCGGCCCGTTCGGCCAGCGGGCCGCGGACGCCCGAGGCGAGATCCGACGGGACCCGGGGGCTCAACGGGCCCCGGTACCAGGACTCGTGGTCGGTGTAGGGCTTGGTCTCCCGGCGTATCCGGCCGGTCATCGTCTCCGCGCCGGCGCTCACGTTGCTCGACGCCAGGTGCAGCCAGCCGACGTCCCCGGTGGAGTAGAACGCCACACGGCGGGAGGGGGCCCTGACCTGCTGGGCGCCGAACGCCACGGTCGGGGCGGCCCCGGCGCCGATCGACACCGCGAGGTTGTCGGAGTAGTTGTCCTCCTTGCCGAGGCCGTACCAGCTCTCGGTGATCCGGCCCAGGTCACGGTCGCGGACGCGGAAGCCGGGGTCCTGAGGGACACCGGAGGTGAAGGTGCGGGCCAGGTTGTAGACGTAGGGACTGTCCGGAGCGCCTGTCCAGCGCAGGGCGGCGCCGCCGGGGCGGGCGTGCCCGCGCAGCAGCCGGTAGTCCTCGGTCGTGATGCCGAACACCGGCATCGTGACCGAGTTGAACGGCGTCCAGTTGCCGGGGTAGCCGTGCGTCACCAGAACGGCGGTCGCGCCGCGCGCCTTGAGGACGGTGGCAGCGGCCTCCAGACGCTCCACGGACCCCGCGTCGGTGCCGACGTCCAGCAGCGCGAACCTGCCTTTCACGTCCTGTGCTTCGAGCTCCTCCGGCGTGCCCAGGCCCACGTCGACGGCCCGCGCACGGCCCGAGGGTGCGAGGTAGGTGACGCCGTCGGTGGTGAGAGGACTGGCCAGGGCGTACTGCGCCTCGATCCGGTGCCCGTCGGTCGTGCGCAGGTCCAGCATGGGGGCGTAGGCGCGCGTCAGGTAGTCGATCCGTACGCCGTCCCAGCCGGCCGACGGCGCCTTCGCGATCGCCACGTCGGAGGCGGCCGCACGGTTGACGGACGCGGAGGCCGCGTAGAACGAGTTGCCGATGTCACGGCGGTAGCGCAGGGCCGAGGTACGGCTCTCCAGCGGACGGTCGCCCTTGACGGACACCCGGCTCGCGGTGCGGCCGTCGAGCCGGATGGTCCGGTCCTCGGTGAGCTTCTGCCCGGGCTGGGCGAAGAACGCGAACGACCGGACCGTTTGGTAGAGGTTGTCCTCGGTGACCCCGGGGTCGAAACCGAAGATCCCCGCGTTCAGGTCGTACTCCCCCGCCGGGACGGTGAGGGTGGCGCGCCCCTTGCTGAAGTAGGCGCGTTCCACCTCCCTGCGTCCGGGCGACAGCAGATCGACGTGGCTGATCAAGCCGGCCGGATCGCCCGCGCGGTTGGTGGCGTCGAACGTCATGGTGACCATGTGCGGAGCCACGTGGAATCCGAACGCCGTCACGCTCGTGGCGCCGTCGTCGGAGGTGGCCGTGATACGTCCGGACAACTCGCCGTAGCCGGTGTCCGGCAGTTCGGCCGCGCCGTTCAGTCTCAGGACGGCCGAGGCGGTTCCTCGTGCGGGCACGGTCAGCGAGGTCCGGTCCAAGGACGCGGCTGAGGCCGGAGCCGTGGCGCCGCTCGCGTCGAAGGCGGCCAGGCCGAGGTCCAGCGTCACTGCCGTGTCGCCGTCGTTGGTCCAGGTCACCTCGCGGTCGGCGGTCTGGCCCTCCGTGTGCGGCCAGGGGAAGTCGCCCCCGTCGATCGTTCCGGGGCCGGTCAGCGTAGTCGTGGTGGCCCGTGCGACATCCACGAATCCGGCGCCTTGTGCGAGCGGCGCGTCCTTCGCCTCGGTGCGGGCGGCGGACATCAGCGCCGACTTGAGCCGCTCGCCGGTCCAGTCCGGATGCCGCTGCGCCAGCAGAGCCGCCGCTCCGGCCACATGGGGCGTGGCCATGGAGGTGCCGTTCGCCGCCGTGTACGAGGCGTTCACCGGTGTGCCCATGGTCGTGCCCTTGGCACGGGCGGCGACGATCCCGACGCCGGGAGCCGCTATGTCCGGCTTGAGATAGTGCTCGTCGGGAGAGTCGAAGACGTCGCCGCGGCCCGAGAACGGTGCCGTGCCGAGATCGCGGTCGGCGGCCGCCACGGTGAGCGCGCTGCGGGCGCATCCCGGTGAGCCGACGGTCGACCTGCCCGGGCCCGCGTTGCCCGCGGCGACCACGAAGAGGCTGTGGGACTGTGCGGACAGCGCGTCGATCGCCTCCGAGAGCGGGGTCGCGCACTGCCCGCCCGTATCGGTGCCCAGGCTCATGTTGACGACGTCCGCCCCCTGGTCCACCGCCCACTGGACGCCTGCGAGGGTGGCGGACGTCGGGCCGGAGCCGTTGTCGCCGAGCACCTTTCCGACCAGCAGGTCCGCGTCCGGCGCCACACCCTTCAGTCGGCCGTCCGCGGCGGCACCGCTGCCCGCGACGGTGGAGGCGACGTGGGTGCCGTGCCCGTGCCCGTCGACGGCGCTTCCCTTGCCGGAGAAGTCGCGCTCCTGGGCGACCCGGCCCTTGAGGTCGGGGTGCTCGGGGTCGTACCCCGTGTCCAGCACCGCGACCTTGACACCCTTGCCCGTGTACCCGGCGGCCCACGCGTCCGGGGCGCCGATCTGCGGCACGCTCCTGTCGAGGGACGCGGAGACCGTGGCGTCGAGCCACAGCTTCCGCGGCGCGTCGGCCGAACGGTCGCGCTCCAGCGTGGACAGGCTCTTCCAGAACGTGGCGGCGCTCTTCTTCGGGGTGTGCAGCGCGGTGGTGCGCAGGGCGCCGAGCCGACGGTCCACCACGGCGCCCGAGGGCGCGGGAGCGGTGCGGGCGGCCGACTGCTTGCTGTACGTGGCCAGCAGCGGGATGTCGGACGCACGGGCGTCGTCGTATCCCGACTCGATCAACTCGGCTACGTTGAAGAGCTGTTCGTCCACCCGGTCGCGGGCGATGAGCGGGGTGGCGTCGAGCGGGACGACGAACAGGTCCTCTCCGAGCGTTCGCGTCTGGTGGTCGACGGGCTCGCCCTGGGGGCCTGTGACGGAAAGGACGGAACCGTCCCGGACGCTCACCTTGTCCCCCGTGACCAGGGTGACCGTCCGGACAGGGCCGCTCGCGGGCGTGGACGTCTTCGCGGGGCTGTCGGCGGCGGACGAGGCCGTGGGCGCCGTGAGGGCCGCCCCTCCCAGGGTGAGGGCACAGATCAGGGCGAACATCCGTGGTCCGTGGCGCTCCAGGGACAGAGTTCGTTTCACGTTCGCATCGCCTTTCCGGGGTGTGGGTTCAAGCGACGCTAATTGCAACGTAGTTGCTGCAAAAGCTTCCGGTGAGGCGGCTTTCCGACTCTGTCGTCAAAACGACAGTCTCCGGAGAGCCGGATCAGTCTGTCTCCGGCCTCGGCGGCTCTCGCCCGCTCCGTCGCGCGGGCGCCTCGGCCGCGGGCACGCCCGTGGAGGCGCACTCATGTGAGTGCGCCTCCACGGATGGGCGGCAGCCCGTTCGGTGCCTGGCCGGATGCTTTCAGCGCCCGAGCCACCCGCCGTCGACGGGGAGCACGGCGCCGTGCACGTAGTCCGAGGCTCGGGAGGCCAGGAAGACGGTCGCGCCGGCCAGGTCATCGGGTCGGCCCCATCGGCCGGCCGGGATGCGATCGAGGATGGCGGCGCTGCGTGTCTGGTCGTCGCGGAGGGCCTGAGTGTTGTCGGTGGCGATGTAGCCGGGGGTGATGGCGTTGACGCAGACCCCGGAGGAGGCCCATTCGTTAGCCAGGGCCTTGGTGAGACCGGCGATGGCCGACTTCGTCGCCGTGTACGCCGGAACGAGAACTCCGCCCTGGAAGCTGAGCAGGGAGGCGGTGAAAACGATCTTGCCCTGGCCGCGTTCCACCATGCGTTTGCCGAGCTCCCGGCTGAGAACGAACTGGCTGGAGAGGTTCACCTCGATGAGGCGGTCCCAGTCCTCGTCCGGGAATTCGGCCGCTGGGTGGCGGGCGATGGTTCCGGCGTTGTTGATCAGGATGTCGATGGGACCGTGGTCGGCTTCGACGCGCGCCGCGAAGTGGCTTACGGCCTGCCGGTCGGCGAAGTCGACACGGTGGGCGGCGAAGGAACGGCCGTGCCCGGTGACACGGCGCTCCACCTCGCTGCCATCGGCTTCCATCTGCGCGCTGACACCGATGATGTCGGCTCCGGCCTCGGCGAGGGCTTCGGCCATGGCCAGGCCGATGCCCCGGCGGCAGCCGGTGACAACGGCGCGGCGGCCGGTGAGGTCGAACAGGTGAGGGAGGGAAGACACGGTCGCGTTGTCCTTTCGGGCGGGTGTTCGAGAGAGGCGTGGGGTGTTCGGGAGACGGGAGGGGCGTCCGGGAGACGGGAGGGGTGTCCGCGGGGTCAGGACGCCTGGCAGTCGACGAGGATCTTCATCTGGCCGGAACCACCGCTCTCCAGGGCGGCGAAGCCCGCGGCGGCGTCGGACAGCGGGACGACGGTGGATATCAGTTGCGCTGCGGGCACCTTCTCCTGGGCCACCAGGTGCACGGCTGCCTCGAAGTCGGAACGGTCGTAGAGGCGCGCGCCGATGAGGGTGAGTTCGCGCCAGAAGAAGCGGTGAAGGTTGACCGGGCGGGGCTGGCCGTGGATGGCGACCAGCACCAGACGGCCGCGTACCGCCAGGGCGTCCACGGCGGCAGCGACTCCTCCGGCGGCCCCGGACACTTCGAAGGCGACGTCCGCGCCCGCGCCGCCGGTCCACTCCTCGACGTAGGCCGGCACGTCGGTCGCCGCGTCCACGGTGTGCAGGCCGAGTGTGTCGGCGAAGGCCCGGCGCTGCGGGTCGAGTTCGGCGAGCAGGACGTCGCCACCGGCGCCGGCCGCGACGGAGGCGATCAGCAGACCGACCGGTCCGCCGCCTACCACGAGAACCCTTTCGCCGGGGGCGACCTGGGCCCGACGCACGTCGTGCACCGCGACGGCTGTCGGCTCCACGAGCGCGGCACGGTCCAGCGGCAGGTCCTGCGGGAGGCGGACGAGGAGACCGGTCGGCACCGTCCAGCGGCGGCGCAACGAGCCGGGCGAGTCGATGCCGACGAAGTCGAGCCGGTGGCAGATGTGGCTGTGCCCCGCGCTGCAGGCCGGGCAGGTGCCGCACCAGCGCAGCGGCATCACGGTGACGGCGTCTCCCGGTGCCCAGTCCTCCACGTCCGGGCCGACCTCGGCGATACGCCCGGACATCTCGTGTCCGATGACCGCCGGCAGGGTGACTCGGCTGTCCATGTCGCCGTGAAAGATGTGCAGGTCAGTGCCGCAGATGCCGGTGTAGGCGACGTCGATGGCGACCTCGCCCGGCGCGGGCGCCGTCAGGGCGGCCTCGCTCGTGCTGACGGTGCGCTCACCGGTGTAGAAGGCGGCCGGTGCGGTGGTGTGGGACATGGAGTCTCTCGCTTTCGGGTGCGTGGGGGCGTAGGGCTTCACGGTCATCGGCCGGTCAGTCCGTTCGGGAGCCGGCGGGGGCCGACGCGGATGGCTGGGAGCCGGACGCCGTGAGGGGCGTGGGGCGCGGGACCGCGGCGAGGACTACCGCTCCGAGCACCGCGAGCCCGGCGGCCAGGGAGAACGCGCCACCCCAGGAGTCCAGCTCACCCACCAGGAAGCCGGTGACGGCCGGGGCGATGATGGCGGCGAGGTTGGCACAGAAGTGCACGAAGCCGCTGACGGCGCCGACCCGCGCGGGGTGGACGTACTGCTGCACCAGTGCCCAGAACTGCGCGTTGCTGGTGTAGAGGAGCAGCATGGTGACGGTGAAGAAGGCGACGGACGGGACGGTGCCCGAGACGGAGGTGATGCCGAAGCACAGCAGTCCGCCGAGCGCCAGACCCAGCACCGCTGCCCACTTGCGCACCGCGTAGGGGGCGCGGAGCCGCTTGGCGATCCGATCGGAGAAGATCCCGCCGACCGCTGTGCCCACCGCGGCCGCGATCCACGGCAGGGAGCCGGCCCATGCCAGGCTCTTCAGGTCGACGCCGTGCTCCTGTACGAGGTAGGTGGGGTACCAGGACAGGAACAGGAAGGTGATCCAGTTGAAGCCGAAGAAGGCGAGGGCGGTGGCCAGGACGGCAGGCCTGCGCAGGTAGTAGCCGACGGGGGGCGCGGTGGTGGCCTCCTCGTCGGGCCGGCCCAGTTCGCCGCCGACGATGTGTTCGAGTTCGCCCGCGCGGACGCGTGGATGCTCTTCGGGCCTGTCCCGTACGCATACGTACCAGAGCGCGGCGACCAGCACCCCGACGGCACCGAGCACGACGAACGTCAGCCGCCAGTTGTTCCCGCTCCAGACCAGTAGCCCGGCGACGACCGGCGTGCCGATGGCCGCGCCCAGCGGGTTGGCGGCGAAGGTCAGGCCCACCGCGGTGGCGTACTCGCGGCGGGGAAACCAGTTACTCATCGTCCGGGCGGTCACCGAGCCCTGCGGGCCCTCGCCCAGGCCGAACAGCAGCCGTTGGATCAGGAAGCTCGCCGCGTTCCAGCAGAGCGCCGCCGCCGCGGTGAACACCGACCACCAGATCACCGCGACGGTCATCACCTTGCGTGGGCCGAAGCGGTCGGCGAGCGCCCCGCCGAAGAAGCTGGCCGGCGCGTAGGTGAAGGCGAAGGCGCTCATCAGGATGCCCATGGTGCTCGGGCTGAAGCCGAACTCCTTGACGATGAGGGGCGCGGCCACGCCGATCGCCGCCCGGTCGCCGTAGTTGACGATGAGCACGAACGCGTTGGCGCTCAGCACGCCCCATCGCACGCCGGGCCACGTACGAGCCTGGGCGCGCGCGGGCGGTGTGGCCGGATGCTGCGCGGTCTTCCCCGGGCCGCTCATGCGCGGACCGTCTCAAGCTTGTCGAAGTCCAGCTCCACCCCGTGACCGGAGAGTTCGGGGGCGATGGCCTTGCCGTCGGTACCGGCGTCCAGCCGGAGGGGCGGGGTGAGCATGTAGGCGTCGAGACCGAAGCCGTGTGCCTCCATGTAGGTGCGGTTGGGGGCGGCGGCCAGAGCGTGGACGGTCAGGTCGTGCACGCCGTGCGAGGTGACGGGCAGGTTGGCGGCCTCGGCCAGGGCGCACACCTTGCGGAAGACGGTGTATCCGCCGCAGTTGCTGACGTCGGGCTCGGGGAAGGTGACACCGCCTGCGGCGATCATCTGCTGGAACTCGTAGAGGGTGTGCAGGTTCTCGCCGGTGGCGATGGGCTGGCCGCCGTCGCGGACGATCCGGGCGTGCCCTGCCACATCGTCCGGAATGGTCGGCTCCTCGATCCACACGAGCCCGAACGGTTCCAGGGCGCGTGCGGCGCGCAGGGCCTGATCCACCGACCACTGCATGTTGGCGTCCACCATGAGCGGGAAGTCCTCGCCCAGGTGCTCGCGCATCGCGGCGACCCGCCGGACGTCCTCGCGCAGGCTGGGGCGGCCGACCTTCATCTTGATCGCCCGGAACCCCTGCTCCTGGAAGCCGTCCGCCTGTTCCAGCAGTTGGCTGAGGGGCAGTTGGAGGTCGATGCCGCCGGCGTAGACCGGCACGGCCGGGTCGTAGCCGCCGAACAACCGCCACAGCGGCATCCCGGCCCGCTTGCCCTTCAGGTCCCAAAGGGCGATGTCGACAGCGGAGATGGCGGAGGTGGCGTGACCGCCACGGCCGCCGTAGTGCAGGGTCCACCACATCTTCTGCCAGCAGGCTTCGGTGGCGTCCGCCTCCTCGTTCTCCAGGACGGGAGCCAGGTAGCGCTCGACCATGGTGTGCACGGCGGCACCGCCGTGGTTGACCGTGTAGGTGTACCCCAGACCTTCCACCCCGTCCGCGTCCCGGACCCGGACGGTGACCAGCTCGAAGTCGGTCATGACCCCGTGCGTGCTGTCGGTGAGCGCACTCTGGAGCGGCACTCGGTACAAGTCCGCTCGCACCGCGTTGATCTTTGCCACGGAAACCTCCACTGGGGTTGGGTCGAACGCTGAGAGCCCCGAGCACGGAGCTGGAATCAGCAGGTGCGGCCTGCTGTCCTGACGCATGACAGAGATGGCGGGCACGAGGTGGCCCAGCCAGAAGAAAACCGGTTTTCTTAATGAGGAAGCTACGCCGCCGTCTCCGTGCGTTGTCAAGGGTCCGCAAGCAATCTCCGCAGAAGAACACCGGTTTTCCGGTGCGCTAGGCTGACCGGTGTCACGACGATGGGGAGGCAAGGAAGTGCCAGAGAGGCCAGCGGGGCCGGACACACGCCCGGGCCGCGCCCGGCTCATCGACGTGGCCAACCGCGCGGGCGTCACGAAATCCGTGGTCTCCCGCGTGCTCAACGGCGACCCGACCCTCTCGGCCCGTGACGAGACCCGCCGGCGCGTCCGCGACGCCGCCGAGGCGCTCGGTTACCAGCCCCACGCGGGAGCCAGGGCCCTTGCCCGTGCTCAGGCCCGTGCCATCGCGCTGCTGATTCCCGACCTCACCAACCCCGTCTACGCGCGCATCATCCGCGGCGCCTACCAGCGCGCGCTGGAACGCGGCTACGTCCTGCTGTTCATCGAGGACGCTCCCGGCCGTCGGGCGGACGACATGCTGCTCGACCTGGTCAACACAGGCCGCGTGGACGGCCTGCTCATCGCCTCGGCCCGCCCGGGCCGCCAGTGGCAGCACAGCACTGAACTAGCCGCCGTGCCGCACGTCTTCGTCAACCGCGAAGTGCGCGGCAGCCACCGCAACGTCACCACCGACCTGGCAGGCGCCAGCGCCGTCGCGGTACGCCACCTCGCCGACCACGGGCATCGACGCATCGGCCATGTCGCCGGCCCGCAACGCGTTCCCTCCTCCGCGGCGCGCCGCCGCGGTTTCCTGGCCGAGGCCGACCGGCTCGGCCTGGCGTCGGCTCCCGTCGCGCACGGCGCCTTCAGTGAAGAGGGAGGCGCCAAGGCAGCCATCCGCCTGCTGACCGGGCACCCCGACCTCACCGCGCTCTACGTCAGCACCCTCGGACAAGCCATCGGCGTCCTGCACGCCGCCCGCCAGTGCGAACGGAGCGTGCCCGGGGATCTGTCCGTCATCACCTACGACGATCTTCCACTGGCCGACTACCTCGACCCGCCCCTGACCACGGTCGCCATGCCCCTTCAGGAACTCGGCGCCGCCGCCGTCGACGCCCTGTGGGACCAGCTGAGCGGCAGCCCCCCACACAACGTGAACGTTCCCGCCCAGCCAACTGTGGTCCCCCGGCAATCCGTCGCCTCACCTCGAACCGGTCACGCCGACTAGTAGTGCTTCGTTAGGTTCTGTGTCTGGTTCGGTTACGGGGTAGGGGTCGGTTGCAGGTGGTGCAGGTGCCGGTCCAGCTCTTCAGCAGGTCCTGGAGGGTGTCGAGGACCTGGTAAAGGGTCAGGCCGGCGTGTGGACTTTTGGGTCGAGCCGCCTGAGGGTGAGGAAGGCTTGAGCGGCGGTGACGAGAGTGACGTGGTGGTGCCGGCCGCGCCAGGTGCGTCCCATGCTGCGCGCACTGGAGAAGTGGGGGTTCGATCCGATTCCCTGCGATCTCCTGCACTACGCACCCTTCGGAGGCTCTTTCCACTGCGCGACCCTCGACATCCGGCGGCGCGGTGGGCTGGAGTCCTATACCGACTGAGACACGCCTCCGCGCCACCGAGCCGACAGGGTACGGCACTGAGAGGCTCGCCCAGCGGCCGCGCGAGCGTACGTCATCCCTGGGTCCGTGACTGCGCGGGCAGGGGCACTCGTCGGGCACTTCGCCACCGTGGAGATCACCTCCTCCCCCGGCTCGCGGAGGCTGGCACAGGCCCTGCGCCGCGCGGGCGAGGGCCCCGCCGCCCAGCGGTTCTACGACGAGCACGTGGAAGCCGACGCGGTCCACGAACAGGTGGTGCGCCACGAGGTGATCGGCGGCCTGCTGGAGGACGGGCCCGGCCTGGCGGCCGACATCGTCCTCGGCATCGAGGCGACCGGCCACCTGGAAGACCTCCTCGGGGACCACCTCCTGGCGGCGTGGCGCGAGGGCCGCTCAGCCCTGCGCACACCACCGACACCCTGACCGCGCAAGGCGTTTACTGCCGGACACCTTCAGGACTGTTGCGGCGCACGTTCATTCTGATGCCGCGCCCGGCCGTCGTACGCAACCGCTTCGCAGAGCCCCGGGCCACAGACCTGAGTCCGCGGCAGTCGTCGGAAGCACTGCACCAGGGTGGCCTTCTCCCCGTAGGCGGAGGCTTCCCCGTGGCCAGGAGCCCATCTGTAGCCGAATGGCACCCGGAACTCGTCGGCGGGCACCAACTGGAGCCAGTCGACGTGACACCTACCGGCTGTGGCTTCGGTGCGGTAGCTCGGCAGGCAACCAGAGGAGTTTGACCCTCAGCTTCCGCGGCGTTCACTCACGCTCCAGCAACTCCGTCTGGGGCCTCTCCCTCGGTATCCGGGCGACGAACGGCAACCAACCCCTCATTTGACTGGCAGTCAGGAAGGTCAGCAAAAGGTCAGCATCGATCCGATCGAACCTTGACGCACAAGCGTGAACACGAGACTCGACGTACTTCCTCACCAGGACAGCAGACCCTCGATCCCAAGCACAGGACAGGACACCTATCGAGGGTCCTGGCACGGCGCCCATCAATGGGAGGAAAACCGACCCGACCACAGGTTTCCCCAGGTCAGCGCACTCGCCCACGTGGCTTCAGCGGGGTTGAGGGCAGCTCCGGGGCGGGCAGGCGGGCGCCGTCGTAGCCCTGCACCTCGCCGAACCGCGAGCCTTCCTCCCAGTCTTTTCGCGCCTGTACGATCTCCTCACCGGATCGGGCGATGAAGTTCCAGAACATGACCAGTTCCTCCTCGAACGGCTCGCCGCCCAGGAGCATCAGCCCGGCGTCGGAGACGGCGCGCAGAGGCAGTTCGGTGCGGCCGCATCCGAGGTAGAGCATCGAGCCGGGCAGCACGGGGACGCCGTCGACCTCGGCCTCGCCCGACATGGACAGGACCGCGTACTCGAAGTCGGGGTCCAGGGGCAGGCGGGCCTCGGCGCCACCGGCCAGGGTCACGTCGGCGCCGACGATCGGGGTGTACGCGGTGCCGGGCGAGGCCGCACCGTCCAGTTCGCCCAGGATGACGGTCGCGGTCACGCCGGGGGCGGTGACGACGGGCAGGTCCGTGTGGTGCTGGAAGTGCGGCTCGATGTTGCGGTGCGCTTCCGGGAGGGCCACCCAGAGCTGCGCTCCGTGCAGCAGCCGGGCATGTTCCTTCGGGCTCTCCTCGGAGTGGCTGATGGCGCGGCCCGAGGTCATCAGGCCCAGTTCCCGGGGGCGTACCGTCTGCAGGCTGCCGAGACTGTCCCGGTGAAGGACTTCCCCGTCGTGGAGCCAGCTGACGGTCTGGAGTCCCATGTGGGGATGCGGCGGGACCTGCATTCCGGGCTCGTCGGCGATGTCGTCGGGGCCGTAGTGGTCCACGAAGGCCCAGGCGCCCACCATGCGCCGGCCCAGATTGGGCAGCAGACGGCGGACCTCGGTGCCCTCGCCGAGCTGGACGCGGCGGGGGGCGAGAAGCTCACGGACGGGCTCGGCGACGACGAAGCCGCGCCCTCCGCAGACGGAGGGCGTGGCCTGGCGATCGAGATTGCTCATGGCGCTCAACCTATTCCCGTAGGGGCGTGGAGCACCGGTCCCACGCCAGAATTTTAGTGGAATGTTCAACCATTGTGCGGTGTTGTCATGGCTGAACGTACGGCGAGGCGGTCCGGAGACGGCCCGCACCACACGAAGGAGGACGCGTGAGCGAGACCGAGACCTACTACGAGTTCGGCACCGCCGCCGACCGGTGGGACCGGGCGCAGATGTTCTTCGAGGCCAAGGAGTACCTGACGGCCGCGCGGATCCTGGGTGGACTCGTCGGGGAAGCGCCGGAGCAGGTCGCGCCGCGGCTGCTGTTGGCCCGCTCCTACTACCACTCCGCCCGCCTGGGTAAGGCGGAGCAGGAGCTCCGGGCCATTCTGGAGCTCGACCCGGTGGAGAGCTACGCGCACCTGATGCTGGGCCGGACGCTGGAGCGCCAGGGGCGGATCGCCGACGCGGCGCCGCACCTGCGGATGGCCGCCGCCCTCACCGGCGACTTCGGCCCCGGAGCCACGCGCTCCTGAGCCGCTCCGTGTCACCGACCGGGCCCGCACCACTCGGTGCGGGCCCGGTCTCCTTTACCCGCCGATACGAGCATCGGACAATGGGATCTCCAGGACGAAGGGGTGGAAGATGCACGGATCCAGGAGTGCCGCATTAGGCCGGGCGCGGTCGGCCGCGCTCATCGGGCTGGCGGTGGCGGTTTCGGCCGGCTGCTCCGGTGGCGATGACGGAAAGAACCCGGAGGCGGCGGAGCAGACCGCTCGCCCGCCGGGAACCCACAGTTGGACCAGCAGACCCTGCGATCTCCTCACGGGCGAAGCTCCCGCCGAGGGCTTCACCCTCGGGAGCACCACCGACTCCGCCTCCCCCGACGCCCAGGAGGACATCGGCGAGAACGGCGCGCGGCCGCTGTACCGGCAGACCGGCTGCCTCGCGGACCTGAAGGCCGCCGACGGCACGTTCTGGAAGCTCAGCACCAGGGCCTCGGTGTACGAGGCCACCGGGGCCGCCCGTCACGCGTACCGCGTCAAGGAGGACCTCGACCGTGCCCACGGACGCGGGCCCGAGAAAGTCCACGAAGCCGCCTACGCGATACCGGCCGACGACCAGGGGCGCCCCGGCCGCACCCTCCTCCTGTGGAACGGCGACCTCGTGCTCACAGTGTCCGCGTACGCACCGCACGGGAGCACGGAACACGACGTACAGGAAAGCCTCGAACGGATCGTCGACAACGCGGCACGCCGCACGGAGGACGGCCTCCGCGATCACGACGCCTCCTCCCCCGCACCATGACGACCTCCGCGCCCTGCCTCCTGCCTTCTGCCCCAGATTCCCGGCACCCGGCACCATGACGTCTGTCGCCTGACGCCCCGATGTCCGACTCCCTCGACGACCACACGGTCCGGCAGCGCCCTTGGTTCGGTTCAGCCGTCCGGCCTGGCGTTCGCCACCCGGTCGAGCCACTCCTTCATCAGCGCTGCTTCGGCGGTGCTCAGGCCCGCCCCGTGCTCCTGCCGCAGCAGGGCGCTCAACCGGGCTTACCCGGCGGGTTCCTTCGTGCGCGTCAGTACATGCGCACTGGTGCGTCCGCATGTGCGCGTGCGGTCGGACTCAGTTCACCGCACTCGCGGTTCGGGGCGTCGCGGCAGGGGTGGCCGGCGACAGGAGACGTTCGGTGAGGCGCCCGAAGACGACGCCGAAGACGCTCCACAGCGTCACCTGCACCGCGAGCGTGGAGAGCCGGAACTCCCACAGCAGCCCGGCCGGGAAGTCCTTGCCCACTTCGTCGAAGGAGGGCAGGAAG
The DNA here is from genome assembly GCF_044768525.1 of Streptomyces sp. NPDC091287. Classification (NCBI taxonomy): domain Bacteria; kingdom Bacillati; phylum Actinomycetota; class Actinomycetes; order Kitasatosporales; family Streptomycetaceae; genus Streptomyces; species Streptomyces sp. NPDC091287. The sequence goes on along the minus strand of NZ_JBIVUV010000001.1, from coordinate 583,665 downwards.
GCGTAGGCGAGGCCGATCAGCAGGATGAAGCCGGCGGCGGCCGCCACGGTCGCGTTCCAGTTGCCCAGGCGAGGAGCGAGCCGTCTGCCGATGATGACGGCGGCGACGGCCAGCAGCACGCTGAGGGCGACCATCAGGAAGAACAGGGCGGTGCGCTCGCCGATGGTGTCGGGGTTGCCGACGGCGGGCGGATTCGCCGGGTATTTGAGGAACGGCACCACGTAGACCGTGAGCAGGGCGGCGCCCGCGATCAACGCCGCGGTGGCCCGGGGGCCGAAGTCACCGATGCGGCCCAGTGCGTAGCAGAACACGAGGGCGGCGATCCCGCCCACGGCGACGCCGAAGACCAGAACACCGGTGGCGAGTCCGCCGGTGGCCTGCATGGTGCGGCTCACCAACTCCTCGCCACCGCCGTGGTCGTGGCTGTGCGCCTCTTCGAGGGCGATGGCCGCGTCCACCTGGGACTCACCGAGGAAGTAGGCCACGGCGAGCGCGAACGCGCCCGCGATCAGGCCCGCGAGCATGCCGCGCACGAGCAGAGCCCTGACAGATATGGAGTTCACGTTGGTTTCCTGTTTTCTCTTGCTTCCCGTGTCCACTGATTCCCTGGTAGCTCAGGTGTCTCAGTGGCAGGGGAAGCCGAGCAGGTGACGGCCGTCGTGAACCCACTCGTGGACGCCTTCGCCCGAGATGAGCGCTGTGGCGCCCTGTTCGGCGCCGACGAAGTACAGCAGGACGAGCATGAGGATGCCGAAGAAGACCGCCCACGGGGCAATGGTCTTCGCCGAGATCGGGGCGATCGTGGATGTACCTGTTGCCGGAACGGCGGACTGCGCCATGGCAGAACCTCCTGTGGGAACACGCGTCCCTGTCGTGGTGCCTCGGACGAAGGTGCCGGGTCTGACTTCCCCGCGCACGCGGGGTCACAGTGGCGCGACCGTGCCGGATTCTCACCGGGCTTCCGTCGCACCCTCGTCATGGTCGACGCGACCATACCGCCTGCGGGCAGGCGCCGCCATGGTCCAATCTGCGGGGTCGCGGAGCACGGATCGCGTGGGGCGACAGCCCTGGGGCCCCTGGTGAAGAAGTAAGGGCAGGGACATGACAGTACGGGTGATGTTGATCTCACCGGCGATGAACGCCGCGCTGCGGGAGGCCCGCTTCGACGGCGACGCTCCCCTGGACCGGTCCGGCCGGGAGCGCGCGCGGGCAGCGGCCGACGCGGTGCCGGTGACCGGACTCGCGCTCAGCGGCCCCTCCGGGCGGTGCCGCGAGACCGCCGAGGCGCTCGGGCTGGCGGCGCGGACCGACCCGGTGCTGGCCGGCTGGGATCTGGCGCGGTGGTCCGGCCGCCGCCTCGACGATGTGGCGGCCGCCGAGCCCGCCCGGCTGACCGCCTGGCTCGGTGATCCTTCGGCCGCCCCGCACGGCGGCGAGTCGCTGCGGGACCTGATCGGGAGGATCGGAGGATGGCTGGACTCCCTCGGCGGACCGGACGCACCCGGCGCGGACTTCCTGGCCGTGGCCGAGGCCGCCGTCCTCCGGGCGGCGGTCGTCCATGGTCTGCGGCTGCCGGCGGAAGCGTTCTGGCGGCTGGATGTCGCCCCGCTGACGCTGACCGAACTCAGCGGGCGGTCGGGCCGGTGGAACGTGGGGCTGGGCCGCCCGCTCACCGCCCCCACGACCGGCTGAACGCCACTGCGCTACGCCCCCGTCCGCCACTGCGCAGCCCCCACACAGCCCGGCCGGCCGGGCGTCACGCCCCCTCGCTCTCCCGCCAGTCGGGCCGGACCAGCACGGCCGTGGCGACGATGCCGTCCTCGATCCGCCACTGCCCGTGCAGCGTCGTCGGCAGGGCCGGGTCCGTGAGGAGCAGACGCGCCGCGAACGTGCCCTCGGCAGCGGTGCCCCCTTGAGGCGTGTCGCCCGTGTCGCCTCGGCCGCCCGTCTGCTGGAACGTCAGATCTGCCTGGATGAAGTCGAGTTCGATTCCCGTGACCGGGTACCAGGTCTTGAACACGCTCTCCTTGGCACTGAACAGGACACGGTCCCAGTGGATTTCGCCCTTGCCTTCCGGCGCAGGCGGACCGATCCGCGCACGTTCGGCGGGCAGGGTCACCAACTCCCGTACGCCGGTGGGGAGCGGAGCGTGCGGTTCCGCGTCGATGCCGAGCGACAGCACGCCCTTCGCGCGGGCCAGCGCGGCCGCCCGGTACCCGTCGCAGTGGGTGAGGCTGCCGACGATTCCCTCGGGCCACAGCGGTCGTCCCCGGTGACCGTGGAGCACGGCCACGGGTGGCAGACCGAGTCCGGCCATGGCGCGCCGGGCGCAGGCGCGGGCCGTCGAGAAGTCGTTCCTGCGTTTGGCCACGCTCTTGGCGACCAGCGCCTCCTCCTCCGGGAAGAGGGTTCCGTCGGGGACGGTCTCCGCGCGGGTGGCGGCACAGGAGACGTCGGCGGGCAGCAGTCGCTCGATCACGAGGAGCCTCCGGGGGTGCGCCGCTGTGCGGACGGTTCGGCGTCGGTGCGGGCGGGCGGGGCGGGTTGCCCCTCGTAGGGGAGGATCTGCCGCAGCAGGCCGCGCGGGTGCCCCCTCTCGCGCCACTCCCTGGGGTAGCCGATGGAGACCTCCTCGAAGCGCACCCCGTCGTACCAGGTCGTACGGGGGATGTGGAGGTGGCCGTAGACGACGGCGGTGACGTTGAAGCGGCGGTGCCAGTCGGCGGTCAGCTCGGTGCCGCACCACTGGGCGAACTCCGGGTACCACATCACCGATGTGGGTTCCCGGACCAGCGGCCAGTGCCCGGCGAGGACGAGGGGTATCTCGGGGTCGTGCTCCGCGAGCCGGCGCCCGGTCGCGGCGACCCGGGCGCGGCACCAGTCGTCCCGCGTCGGATAGGGATCCGGGTGCAGGAGGTATTCGTCGTTGCAGACGATGCCGGACTCGTGCGCGACGGCCAGCGACTCCTCCTTCGTGTGCGTTCCCGGGGCGCGGAAGGTGTAGTCGTACAGGAGGAAGAGCGGCGCGATCGCCACCGGTCCGTCCGGGCCCGGCCAGAGCGGGAACGGGTCTTCCGGAGTCGTCACTCCGAGGTCCCGGCACAGCTCGACGAGGTGGTCGTAGCGGGCCTGGCCGCGCAGTTGGACCGGGTCCTTGGCCAGGGTCCACAGCTCGTGGTTGCCCGGGGTCCAGATCACGTGGGCGAAGCGCTCCGCGAGGAGTCCGAGCGTCCACCGGATGTCTTCGGGCGTCTCCGCCACATCGCCGGCGACGATCAGCCAGTCCGCGTCGGACGTCGGGTGCAGAGACTCCACGATGGCCCGGTTGTCGGTCACCGCGGCGTGCAGGTCGCTCACGGCCAGCAGACGGCCCGCGCGCTGCTGTCGGCTGCCGTCGCCGGGGGCGGGAACGGCGGCGGGGGCACCGTGCGGTGCGGGGTCGCTCGGAGGCGTCATGGGCGCTGTTTTCCCGATCTGTCGGCAGTGGTCCGGCTCCGTCCGCACGGTGGGGAGCCGCTGGGAACGTAGCCTCTCACGCTCCCCTCGCGGTTCCCCCGGGGTTTCGGATGGCGGGCACGTCGGGCGGGGTCGCTACGGTCACTGATGCTCTGTCAGTCGCTTGCTGTTCGGCGGGAGTTCAGTTCGTTCACCGCACCGAGCGCGTCGCCGACCGTCGTGTAGTCGACGGCGATGAAGGTGACCGGACTGCCGCGTTCCGCCTCGCAGGCACGGGTCCGCTCCAGGACCCAGTCGCGGGCGTTGACGCGGCCGGCGTCCAGGCGGCTGCCTCCCGCGTTCGTGATGAAGTGGTTGAGCAGGAAGAGCTGTTTCCCGGTGCCGCCCCGGTGGGGTTCGCACGTCATCTCGGAGGGGCTCCGGAAGGCGAACGGGGTCTCCATCCCGTACCGGTAGAAGTTGCGGTACCAGGGCGCCGGGCCGTCGGCCTTCTCGGCGAACACCACCAGTCGGCGGCCGCTGTCGATCATCTCCGCCAGGGTGGGCCACGGGGCGTCAGGATCCGCCGAGGGGGTGTGCAGGAGGTCCTCCAGGCCGGCGGCGCGGAACGCCTCCTCGGTGTCCTCGGGGCTGATGTCGTCCTGGACGATGAGCGTCACGATCTCGGTCGGGTGGGCGCGCAGCCAGTTGCCGATGTCCTCCAGGGCCGGGACCAGTTCGATGGCCCCGGCGCGGCAGACGGCGTGGCAGAGCCAGAGTCCCTCGCGTGGCGGGTTCGCCCGGTCGATGGCGCCGGTGATCAGGCGCCGTTGCTCAGGGGTGAATTCGGGGGAGTCGAGACGCCCGGCGATGTCCTGCGGTCGCTCCCAGCGGTACGTGTCGAGCTGGAGGGCCCGGACGCCCGTGTTGAGCTGGGTGGTGATGTCGGGGTCCTGGAGGGGGCCGATGAACCGGTCCGCGGTGGTGGACATGGCGTTGTGCGAGGTGAGGTAGGCGGCTTCGTCGTAGCGCAGTTCGCACAGGCGGCTGCTGCCCAGGCACTGGCGGGGTGCGGACGGGCCGAACACGGGCGGCACCAGCAGCACGCCGGCCAGTGCGGCACAGGCCACGCCCGCCGCCGTCGTCCGCACCGCTGTCGGGGTCGGGGTCGGCATCCGACCCGGGCGCACCAGGAACGCCCAGCCCACGCCCGTGAGGAGCACGCCGCCGACGAGGGCCGTGAGGGCGGCGCTCAGCCCGGTGGCGACCGCCTGGTTCACGGCGTTGCGCTGGAGGTCGTCGAGGAGCGCGGCGACGCTCGGGGCCCAGGAGGACGGTGTGGTGAGGAGGCGTCCTCCGGTGATCAGGCGGGCCAGAAGCACGGCCGCGGCGGTCAGGACTCCCGCGCAGGCGAGCGCCTGCCCCAGTCGCATCAGCCGGCGGGCCGGGGCGGCGGGACCGGTGAACCAGAGCGTCGTGAGCGTGGCCAGTGCGACGGTGAGGGCGAGGACCTGGAGCAGGGTCAGGAGCCTGATCGCGTCACGGGCCCGCTCCAGGGCCGTGAGGTCCATCCCGGCGGTGGTCAGGGTGCCGGTGAGGTCCCACGTACCGTCCTGGAGGGTGGTGCGGAGGTCGGCGGCGGCGGTCCGTGAACCGTCGGAGAGCGCGGCGGCCGCGGTGGCTGCCAGCGCGGTCGATACGTCTCCCTCCCCCAGGGCCACCTCGATCTCGGGGCGCAGCGCCACCCGCTCCCGCTCCGGGACCGTCGTGAGGAGGGCGTCGGCGGCGCGGTCGGCCTGGTCCTTGGTGAGCGGCAGCGTGGGCAGGTTGGGGGCGCGGCCCTCCTTGAGGGCGTCGAGCGCCGTGGCGAGGTCGGCGGTGAACCGTTCGAAGTCCGGCCGGTCACTGCCCTGGATACTGGCCACCAGGTCGCCGAAGTAGACGCGTGCGAGGTCGGCGAGGTTCTCCAGCACCGGGGCCAGGTCGACGGTCAGCCGGAGCTCGTCACGGTCGCCGCGCAGATAGCCGGTCACCGCCTCGATCTGCTGGTCGGTGAGGGCCCGGACCGTGGCGGACGGCAGCACGACCTTGATGTTCGACGTCACCAGCGCCTCGGGCACGGGCAGGCGCGCGAGCAGATCGCGGGTGACGGGCGAGATCTCCGGGTCGACGAGCACCTCGGTGTAGAGCCGGTCGTAGGCCGACTCCTCGTCCAGCACCGCCTGGTAGAAGCCGGGCGAGGCCACCGTGGACCGGACGGTCGCGGTCAGGGCGACCGTCGTCACGCACAGGACGGCCAGCAGGAAGGCGAGCACCGGCACGAGACGGCCGGGCCGGCCCGGGGGCGCGGATCCCCATGTCGGCCCGAGCGGGTTCGCGGTCGGTTCGGCGATCACCCGCCCAGCCTATGCGGAATATCAGCTTTTATGCGTGAATGATGATATTTAGGAGCTGAGGAGCCCGCTGTGCACTCCGTTCACCTGGCCGTGCTGATGACGAGTCACGACCGCCGTGCGCGAACGCTGTCCGTGCTGCGCGCCCTGGAGGAGCAGCGCGGGCTCCCCGCCGGGACGACGCTCGGGGTGCATCTCGTGGACACCGGCAGCACCGACGGTACGCCGGAGGCGGTCCGGCTGCGGCATCCGGCGGTGGAGGTGATGTCGGTGGGCGCGGACACGCCCCACAACCTGGCGCTGCGCATCGCGAGCCGCAACAGCCGCAGCGGCGGCGGGGGCGGCGGTCCGCTCGGCGGCGCGCCCGGCGGGCCGACGTATTCGTGGACGCATCAGCTCTGGCTCGACGGCGGGGTCGAACTCTTCCCGGACGCCCTCGCGAACCTGCTGCGGACGGCCGGGGCGTCCGGGACCGGGGCCGTCGTCGTGGGCGCCGTGCGGAACGCGTACGGGGACACGGTGTACTCCGGCCGGCGGGGCCGTTCCCTGACCCTCGTCGAGCCCGGCGAGCACCGGCCCGAGCCCTGCGACACGTACGACGGGCGCGTGGTCCTGGTGCCCCGTGCCGTGTACGACCTCGTCGGGGACCCCGACAAGGTCTTCCGCCACCGGATGGGCGACTACGACCACGGCAGCCGGGCGCGGCGGGCAGGCGTGAACGCGTTCGTCGCCCCGGGGCATGCCGGTGAGTGCGTGGGTGGGCCGGACGCCCCCGGCTCCCGGGAGCCGGGGATCGGCGTCCGGGAGGCGCTGCGCCGGGCGGCCTCCGTACAGGAGCTGCCGCTCCGCCCGTGGTGGGTCTACTGCCTGCGGCACACCTGGCCGTGGGCGCCATATCTGATGCTCGCCCCGTACGCGCGCGCCGCGGCCCGCGCCACGCTCGGCCGACTGCGGGGGTGATCAGGGGCCGGGCGGCTTCAGCTGCGCTCAGCGGCCACCGCGGCGGCGGACCGGCCGGTGGGCGGGGGCGGCACGGTGGGGCGCCCCGCGGCGGTCCTGGCGGCGCCGGCAGGCGCCCTCTTCCCGGGAGCCGGGCCCGCGACACGCTGTGCGGAGGCGGCGGAGGGGATCGCGGCGCCGGTGGGGGTCGCCGTGGTGCGCCGGGTGACGGTACGGGGTCGGGCCGTGCGGAGCGGTGCGTACGCCGGAATCCTCAGCAGCCCGAACACGGCGGCCACGGTCCCGGCCGGCGGCAGGAGGAGGAGCGCGGGGTGCAGCAGTTCCGCGTACACCAGTGTCGCGGTGGTGACCGGCACAGCCGCCCACAGGCCCAGGAGGACCGCCGTGCCCGGCACGGTGACGCGGACCCGGCGCAGGCGGTGCGCGATGTGGTCGTCCGTGTCGCGCAGCAGGGAACGCGCGGCGCGGCGGCGGGAGATCAGGACCAGGGCGGTGTCGGCGAGGGCCACCGTCGCCAGGACCGGCAGCGCGGCCCAGGCGGCTCGGCCCGACGGGGCTGCCGCCTGGATCAGCGCGCCGGAGGCTGCCAGCGCGAATCCGGTGAACTGCGCACCGGACGCGCCGAGCCGGAGGCGGGCGGGGTGCCAGTTGTGGAGCAGGAAGCCGGCCAGGCCCGCCACCAGGGCCGCCGGAAGCAGGGCGAGGGCGGGACTCCCGCCGACGGCGGCGCACGCGAGCAGCCCGGCGGCGGTGACCAGCCCGACGGTGGTCAGCAGTCCGTCGGCGTGGTCCAGCAGGGCGAAGGCGTTGGTGACGAGGACGATCCAGAGCACGGCCAGGACGCCCGCCGCCGGTGACAGTCCGGCGAGGCAGACGACGAGGATCGCGGCGGCCGTCTGGACGGGGAGGCGGAGGGCGGCCCGGAACGGCTTCAGGTCATGGACGAGCCCCAGGACGGCAACGATCCCGGCCCCGGCGAGCAACCCCCCGAGGGAGCCGGCGGAGTCGTCCGCCGCGCCGAGCCACAGGGCCCCGCCGGCCGCAAGGCCGACGCCGAGCACAGCCGTCGCTCCGCCCGTTCTGCGCAGCGCTGCGGCCCGTGGCGCGCGTCCGCCCGGTTCGTCCGGGGCGTGGGAGCGGAGCGCCGCACGGCGGGCGACCTTGGCGAGTGCGACCGTGATGAACAGCGCGGCCACACCGGAGGCGATGATCCCCAGCACGTTCACCTGCCCTGCCTTTCCTCGTTCATGACCTGCGGCGCGGGACTCCGGGCGGCCGGTGGAACGCCTGCCGCCCGGTCCCGGGCCGATTGCGGGTCGGGGGACACGGGACGCCACTCGGGTGGCGTTTCTCCCCAACCTACGGGCCAATGTCCGCATTCATCCTAAATAACACGAAAAGAGCGATGTATTGTTCTGCCGCCGGGCTTCACCAGGGCCGCCTCCGGGACTGCCACCCGGGCTGTCACCCGACTACCGGGAGGCCTGGGCCGACCGCCCGGCAGCCTTCAACAAGACTCTTTGTGAACGGAGTTGAGGGAGAGCGTGGGCGGATGGGCCGTCAGTAACCGAGACCCCGTCCGGCGTTGCGCTCGGCGGCCGCGTGCCACCAGCGGGGCGGAGAGGGACCGGCGACCGCGGCGGTGGGCTGATCGGGGTGCAGGCCCAGGACGCGCAGCGCGTCCCCGCGGACCCGGACGACGTACTGACCGCGCCAGTGCCCGTCCGCGCCGACGCCGCAAAGGAGATCGATACGAACGAGATTCCCGGCGAAGGGCATCCAGTCGACGCCACGGTCCCGCAGTCAGGCGCGGAGGGCCGCCGGGGGCCGCGGACAGCCCGGCAGGTTCTCGCACGACACGACGGCCACCCACGCGGCGCTCGACCCGCTCTCCGTCTTCTCCCCACGCATGGCACCGAGCCTAGCGTCAGCCCGCGATGCGGGCGTCCCGGCCGTCCACGAAGGTCCCGACGATCTCGATGTCCCCGATCCGCGAGGGGCCCACGCGGTGCGGGTCGTCGCCCAGCACCACCAGGTCGGCGCGCATCCCCGGTGAGAGGGCGCCCACCGACGCCTCCCAGCGGCAGGCGTGGGCGCCGGCGACCGTGTAGGCCCGCAGCGCCTCGTCGACGGTGACGGCCTCGTCGGGGCCGACGAGACGGCCCGACGCGGAGGCGCGTTCGACCATGAACTGGATCGCCCGCAGCGGCGAACCGTCCGTGACGGGGCGGTCCGAGCTGCCGACGAGGGCGACCCCGTGGTCCAGGAAGCCCCGGCCCCGGTACAGCCAGCCGGCCCGCTCCTCCCCCATCACCGTCGCGTAGTCGTCGCCGAAGTAGCGCAGGAAGCCGGGCTGGACCACGGCGCTCACGCCGAGCCCGGCGAACCGGGGCAGCTGGTCCGGGCGGATCAGCCCGGCGTGCTCGATGCGGTGGCGCGCGTCCGGGCGGGGGCGCAGCTTCTGGGCCCGCTCCAGGGCGTCCAGGGCGAGGTCGGCGGCGCGGTCGCCGATGGCGTGGACGGCGAGCTGCCAGCCCGCGAGGTGGCCGTCGACGATGAGGTCGGTGAGAAGGCCGGGGTCGTCCTGGAAACGGCCGACGTTGTCGGTCGTGCCCTCGTACGGGGAGGTGAGCGCCGCCGTACGGGCCATCATCCCGCCGTCGGTGTAGATCTTCAGGGCGCCCAGGGACAGCCAGTCGTCGCCGAACCCGGTGCGCAGGCCGAGGTCCAGGGCCCGGGGGAACCCGTCGTCGGCATGGGTGGCGCGGGGGCGCAGGGTGTCGCCGGACGCCATGAGCTGGACCCGCAGGGGCAGTCGGCCGCGGTCCCGGAGCAGTTGATAGGCGCCCAGTTCGACGGGGCTGTGACCGAGGAGCCCGCCGCCTATGCCCGCCTCGGCGCAGGCCGTGATCCCCTCGTCGAGGCAGCCGCGGGCGGCGAGCTCGATCGCGTCGGCCAGTTCTTCCTGGGAGTAGGGCAGCCGCAGCCGGCGGGCGGTGGTCATGGCGCTCTCGGCGAGGAAGCCGTCCTCGTGCGGCGTTCCGTCCGGCAGGAGCTCCAGCACGGCGGTGTTGACGACGCACGCGTGCCCGGAGTCGTGCATCAGGAGGACCTTGCGGCCGTGACTGACCCGGTCCAGTTCGGCGGCGGTCAGATGCCGGCCCAGGGCCCGCTGGTCGTACCCGGCGACGTCCACCCAGGCGCCGGGAGGGGCCGGCCGCCGGGCCGCCGCGTCCACCACGGCGAGGATGTCCTCGACCCGCTCGCACGGGGCGATGCTCGGCGTGCCGGCCTTCAACCCGGCCCAGGCCAGGTGGACATGGCTGTCGATGAAACCGGGCAGCACGGTGGCGCCGTCCAGGTCGACGACCTCGCGGGCGGGCAGGGATGTCACGTCATCGTCCACACCGACGACCCGCCCCCGCCAGATACCCAGGTCGTGGGCGACGGGGTGCCGGGGGTTCATCGTGAGGATGCGCGCGTTGGTCAGTCGCGCACAGAGCATGGCCAGTCCGTCCGTCGGAGTTCGGTGTGCTGTGCGGGCGTGAGGCTTCTCGGAGCCGTACGGCTGTGGGGCATCGCCGCCGAGAGCCCCCGGCCGTCCGCCGGAATGTAGCGCCGGGGCACGGCGGGCACCATCGGTCCCCCGCGTCGGGCACGGGTCGGACCTGGGCACGGCCTGACGCACTCGGCCTTCAACGCCCCTCCCGGCAGTTCATCGACCCTGCCACGGGCCGGCCGGTCGCCGCGCGGACCGGCCTGCTCAGCACGGTGCACCTGACCGCCTGCGCCGTCGTCCACCTAGGCGGTTTCTTAAGGATCACTGCACGAGACCCGAGCTGTTGGTGGTGTGATGGCTTCATGCGACCTGAGCACTGTGTGACCAGGAACCACATCGAGGTGTGGCAAGAACGCGTGCTGCCGTCGGGGCCGGATCGGATCAGGTTCGGGACGGTGCTGCGCGGCTCACTCCTGCCGATCCTGGTCTGGGGCGGAGTCGCGTGCTTCGTGTATTTCGTCTACAACCCGCTCGTCGCGACGGTCCTCGGCGGTCTCTTCGCGTTGTCGTTCATCGTGGGGTTCGCGCTGCGTCGCGGGGCGAAGCACACGGTTCGCTGCAGCGTCTACGGTGCGCTGGGCGGAGTGCTCGACAAGTCCATGGCTGGGTTCTGAGGCGTTGCGGCACAGGCGGCCCGTCGTTGTACTGAGCGTGCTGACCGATGCCCAGTGGGCCAGGATCGAGCCCCTGTTGCCGGACCGGACTCCCCGCCGAGGGGGAAGATGGCGTGATCACCGGCAGATGATCGACGCAATCGCCTGGAAGTACCGGACTGGATCTCCATGGATGGATCTGCCTACGGAGTTCGGCTCATGGAAAGGCGCCTACAGCCGTCTGCGGAACTGGGCGATCGACGGGACGTGGGAGCGAGTGTTCACCACCCTGCTGGCCCAGGCAGACGCCGATGAGGGCCTGAGCTGGGTGGTATCCGTCGACTCCACGGTCGTGCGGGCACATCAGCATGCGGCTGGAGCCCGCAAAAAGGGGCTCCAGCCGACGAGCCAGCTGACCACGCCATCGGCCGGTCCCGAGGCGGGCTGACCACGAAGATCCACCTCGCCGCCGACGGCAACTGCCGGCCGCTGGCTTTCGTACTTACGGCCGGACAGGCCGGCGACGCGCCCGCCTTCACTGAAGTGGTGGCACGACTGCGCGTCCCCCGCCGTGTCGGGCGTCCCCGGACTCGGCCCGACATGGTTCTGTCCGACAAGGCGTACTCCTCCCGGGCCATCCGCGAACACCTGCGACGGCGAGGCATTCGGACGGTCATCCCGGTCCCAGCCGATCAGCAGGGCCACCGGCTCCGTCGGGGCAGCCACGGCGGCCGGCCGCCCGCCTTCGACCGCGAGGCATACAAGCAGCGCAACACCGTCGAGCGATGCATCAACCGCCTCAAACAGTGGCGAGGGATTGCCACCCGCTACGAGAAGACCGCCACCGTCAACCTGGCCGGACTCCACGTCGCAGCCATCCTCATCTGGTCAGCACGATGATCCGAGAGAAACTGCCTAGCCGTCGCCGTCCTGGCAGCACGGTCCTGAGCACCCGGCCGTCGGCCGCCCGGACCGTAACCCGCGTCAGCGGTGCCATGATGATCGCCATCGGCGGCTTCCTGCTGCTGGAACGACGCGGAACCGAAGGAGTTCACGCACATGGAAGACCGGATACAGCGGGAACCGGCGACCCCCGCGGTGCGCGAACGCGTCCAGGACAGCTTCGGCCGGCAGGGCCTGATGTCCCACCACGGCGCGCGCCTCGCCCACATCGGCCCCGGCCGCGTACACATCGTGCTGCCGGCCCGCCCCGAGGTGACGCAGCAGCACGGCTACGTCCACGCGGGCGCCACCAGCGCCATCGCGGACAGCGCCGGCGGGTACGCCGCGCTCACCCTGTTCGACGAGGAGTCCGAGGTCCTCACCGTCGAGTACAAGATCAACCTCCTCGCTCCCGCGGCCGGTGACCACCTCGAGGCGATCGGCAGCGTCCTCAGGTCCGGCCGCACCCTGACCGTCTGTCAAATGGAGGTCTACGGCGTCCTGGCCGACGGCCCCCGGAAGCTCGTCGCGAACGGCCAGCAGACCCTGATCCGCGTGGACAGCATCGCCGGATGAGCCCCTGGCCCGTTGACGATCCGGGTCGGGCGATGAGCCAGGGCGAGCGGCATCCGGTCATGGCCCGGGGAGGATCAGCTCGCCCGTGTGGTCGTACGGCGACCGGTGGCCGCGCCGACGATCACGGCGAGGGCGACCAGCACGATGCCGAACAGGACGACGCTCGTGACGCCCACGTGGTCCGCGAACAGGCCGCCGATGAGAGCGCCCAGGGCGATACAAGTGTTGTAGGCCATGGTGTTGAGCGACATGGTCGCCTCGAAGGCCTCGGGAGCCGCCGAGAGCGTCAGGTTGATCTGGCTGAGCTGGACGACTCCGAAGGCGAGGCCCCACAGGATCATCGCGACGATCCCACCGATACGGCCGGTCCCGACGGTCAGCAGCAGGACGAGGGCGGCGATCATGATCAGGCCGCCCACGACGAAGCTGCCCCGCATGCTCCGTTCGACCGTCCGGCCGCCGATGAAGTTCCCGACCGCGCCACCGATCCCGAACACGACGAGAACCACGGTGATGAAGCCGGCGGTGGCGGAGGCACCTTGTTCCAGGTACGGCCGGACGAACGTGTACGCGCCGAAATGGCCGAGGACGAAGAACACGACCATGATCAGGACCACGCGCAGCCGTACGTTCCTGAACGGCAGGCCGAACACCTCGCGCACCGGGACGGCGTTGGCCGACGGCAGCGACGGGACCGTGACGGCGACCGCGAGGAGCACCAGCGCGCTGAGACCGGACCAGATCAGGAAGGTGGTGCGCCAGTCGCCCGCGCTCTCCAGCAGGGTGCCGAGCGGGATGCCGACGACGGTGGCGACCGAGATGCCGGACATCACGACGGCTGCGGCCCGGTTGGCATGCCTTTCCGGGACGATGCGCATGGCCATGCTGACGCCGATGGCCCAGAAGACACCGCTGGCGAAGCCCATGACCAGGCGGGTGCCCAGGATCAGCGGGTAGTTCGGGGCGATCGAGGTGATCAGGTTGCCGATCACCAGGACGACGAGCAGGGCGGTCAGCAGCCGACGCCGGTCGACGCGCCGGCTCCATGCCACGATGAACGGCACTCCGAGACCGGCCGCGACACCCTGCGCCGTGACCATCAGGCCGACCGCTCCTACGGAGACCCCGAGGCTCTCGCCGATCGGGGTGAGCAGACCGATCGGCATCAGTTCCGTCGTGAGGAAGACGAACAGGCTGGCGGTGATGGCGGCGACACCCGGCCAGCCCCGGACCGGTGGTACCGGCTCTCCCGAGGTGGCCGGCGGGTTCGTCTCTTCGTGAACGGTCATGTCGTCTCTCCGGATGTGGTCGGGTGTGGTTCGCGGAGGTCCCGCCGCGCCGGTGCCGGCCCGGGGGCCACGGAGTCGGCCGGGGCGGGGCCTCGGTCCGGGGGCGGGCGCTGTCCGAGCACGACCGCACCGAGGATCACCGCCATGCCGACGATCTGGAGGAGGGATAACGTCTCGCCCTTGACCAGGTAGCCCAGCAGGGTCGCCACGACCGGACTGCCCAGCGCGAGGAAGGAGACGGCGACGGCGGGCAGGCGCTCGATGCCCCGGAACCAGACGAAGTAGCTCAGGACCGCGCCCAGGGTGATGAGGTGGGTGAACCCGATGACGTTCGATCCGGTGAGCCCGTCCGGCAGTCCTTCCAGCGACAGCCAGAACGGCAGCAGGACCAGCCCGCCCGCCGTGAGTTGCCATCCGGTGAACGTGAGCAGGCCGACGCCTTCCGGCCGGTCCCACCGCTTGGTCAACGTGATGCCCAGGGCCATGCACAGCGCACCGCCGACAGCCGCGAGGACACCGAGGGCGTCGAGCGGCACCGGGCCCCTGAAGACGAGCAGCACCACTCCCCCGGCGCCCATGGCGCAGGCCAGGGCGTGGCGGGCCCTGACCCAGTCGCCGAGGAAGAGGGCGGCGAGGACCACGACGAACATGGGCTGGGCCGACATGATCACGGCGGCGATGCCGCCCGGCAGTCGATAGGCGGCGAGGAAGAGCAGGAAGTTGAAGGCGCCGATGTTCAGAACGCCCAGGACCGGCGCACGCCACCACCAGACACCGGCGGGAAGTCTCCGGCCGAGGGCCAGCAGCACCAGCCCACCGGGCAGGGCCCGCACGGTGGTCGCCAGGAGTGGCCGGTCCGGCGGCAACAGCTCGGTGGCGACCAGGTAGGTGCTTCCCCAGACCGCCGGAGCGAGACCGGTCAGGGCGGCCGTGCGTATGTTCTGTCTGCTCGTCATCTCGCCTCGGAGTTACGGGGGATCACGGCGGCTCCGCTTTCGGGCGCGCCGGAGAAGCCCCGGTCGCGTGGCCGACGGAAGAGATCGGGCCCGAGGGGGCTGCTGCCGTGTGCGGTCGTCATCAGTCTCGGGCCGGGACCATCCATGAGTCCAACACATGCTTGTCACCTGATGAATCTCGATTCACGATGGATCCATGGAGCTCCAGCAGATGCGGTACGTGATCGCCGTGGCCGAGACGAACAACTTCACGAGGGCCGCCCAGCGCTGTCTGGTCGTCCAGTCCGCGCTCAGCCACCAGATCGCGCGCCTGGAGAAGGAGTTGGGCGCCAGACTCTTCGAACGCACCAGTCGCCGGGTCCGGTTGACCCCGGCGGGCGCGGCGTTCCTGCCCGCTGCGCGCCAGTGCCTGGACGCGGCGGAGCGGGCCGCGGCCGAAGTGGCGGCGGCCGTCGGGGAGGTGCGCGGGCGCCTCACGGTGGGTCTGATCCCCACCGTCGCCGCCGTGGACCTCCCCTCCGTCCTCAAGGACTTCCACCGGCGCCACCCCAAGGCCCGGGTCAGCCTCAGCGTGGGGGCGAGCGAGGATCTCGTCGAGCAGGTCAGGAGGGGCGAGATCGAGGTGGCCTTTCTCGGCATCCCGGTCACGGCCCGGCCCCGGGGTGTCCAGGCCCGGGAGCTGGCCAGGGAGCGACTGATCGCCGTGGTCTCCCAGGACCACCCGCTCGCAGGCGAGTCCTCGGTCGACCTTCGCCGGCTGTCCTCGGAGGTGTTCGTGGACCTCCCGGCGAAGACCGCCGGCCGAGCGCAGTCCGATCTCGCCTTCGCCGCCGCCGGCCTCACCCGCGAGGTCGCCTTCGAGGTGACGAACGCCGACTACCTGGCCCGTTTGGTCGCCGCCGGCCTGGGTGTGGCCCTGCTCCCGCCCGCGTACGTCGCCGGCCTCGCCGGAGTGACCACGATCGAGGTCACGGACGCGCCGGCCCGCGTCGAGTACGTGATCTGGGGCAGGGAGAGCCGAACCTCGGCGGCGGCGGCCTTCCTTGAGCTCCTGGGCATCGAGGCGGAGTGACCGCGGGGCACTCCGGCGGCCCGGGCCGCCGCGGCCGCTGGTCTCACGTTCCCGGGCGGCCGCTGGTCTCACCTTCAAGGACGGCCGCTGTGAGCCGCCTCACTGACCGGGTGCTCCGGGCGGGACGTACGCGATCATGGCCGGATGGAAGCTCGTTTCCTCGGCATCGCCGAGCTCGCCGAAACTCCGTCCGTGGCGGTCGTGGTCGACGTCATGCGGGCGTTCACGGTGGCTGCCTGGGCGTTCGGCCGAGGTGCGGAGAAGATCGTCCTGGCCGAGTCGCCGGCCGACGTCCTGACGCTCAAGGCACGCCATCCCGATTGGGTGGCCCTCAAGGACGGTCCGCCCGCACCCGGCTTCGACACCGTCAACTCCCCCGGTCTGCTGCGCTCCCTCGACCTCGGTGGACGGACCGTCGTCCAGAAGACCACGGCGGGGACGGTCGGCGCCCTGGCGGTCAAGGAGGCGTCGCTGGTGCTGTGCGCCGGCTTCGTGGTGGCGGGCGCGACGGCTCGGCTCCTGCGTCAACACGGCTGTGACGCCGTCACGTTCGTGGTCACCGGCGAGGAGGGGCGCGCCGAGGAGGATCTGGCGTGCGCCCAGTACATCGCGCGAAGGACCAACGGGGGCGGGCCGGACGCGACCCCGTTCCTGCGCCGTGCCGCCGGGTCGCGCGCCGCCGCCGAACTGACGGGGGGCGTACGGCAGGGAGCCCATCCGGATGACGTCGCGCTCTGCCTCGAACTCGACCGGTTCCCCTTCGCCATGGTCGCGTCGCTGGAGGACTCGTTGATGGTCCTCCGCCCGTGCGCCGTGCCCGCACCGGGCGACGAGGCTTCGCCATGATCAGGATCAGCCGCGTGAGCAACCCCGCGTGACAGCCCTCAGGCCGCTGCCCCCGGCGCGATCTCGGCGATCAGTCCCTCGACGAGGGCCCTGATCTCGTCGCGGATCGGGCGGACGGCGGCCACACCACGACCGGCCGGGTCCTCCAGCTTCCAGTCGAGGTAGCGCTTGCCGGGGAAGACCGGGCAGGTGTCGCCGCAGCCCATCGTGACGCAGACGTCGGACTCGCGGACCGCGTCGACGGTGAGTACCTTCGGCGTCTCGGCGGAGATGTCGATCCCCACCTCGGCCATCGCCTCGACGGCGGCGGGGTTGACGGCGTCTCCGGGGTTCGAGCCCGCGGAGCGGACCTCGACGCGGCCCCCGGCCAGGTGGGTCAGCCAGGCGGCGGCCATCTGGGAACGGCCGGCGTTGTGGACGCAGACGAACAGGACGGACGGCTTGCCGGAGGACTCTGCCATGGTGATCGCTCTCTCCCGTCGCACGGCGGAACCGGGCCGCCGATGACTCCGATGACTTCAGCACCCGCTGGTATCAGCGAGCAATGATGTGAGAGTATCAGCGCATGCTGACTTCAGTCGATCCTGATGTGATCCGGGCGCTGGGCGATCCGCTCCGCCTGCAGATCGTGACCCTGCTCGCCCGCGAGACGCTCTGCACGACACACCTGGTGGAGGAGACCGGAGCCAAGCAGACCAACCTGTCCAACCATCTGAAGGTGCTGCGCGAGGCCGGGCTGGTGGAGACCGAGCCGTGCGGCCGCTTCACCTACTACCGGCTCAGGCCCGAGGTCCTGGCCGGACTGTCGGAGCAGTTCGCCTCGCTGGCCGAGTCCGCCCGTACCGCCGATGAGAACAAGAGGGCCTGCCCGTGACCTCCACCGAGCCCGCCACTACCGCGGCCCGGGGCGCCGGCCCGGACGGGGACGACTCGATCGTCAGGAAGCTCTCCACTCTCGACCGCTACCTCGCGGTGTGGATCCTGCTCGCCATGGCCGTCGGGCTGGGTCTGGGCCGCGTCGTCCCCGGGATGAACGACGCCCTCGCGAAGATCGAGATCGGCGGGATCTCCCTGCCGATCGCGCTCGGCCTGCTGGTGATGATGTACCCGGTGCTGGCCAAGGTCCGCTACGACCGGCTCGACCGTGTCACCGGCGACCGCAGACTGTTGGTCTCCTCCCTGGTCGTCAACTGGATCGTCGGCCCCGCGGTCATGTTCGCCCTGGCGTGGATCTTCCTGCCGGACCTGCCCGAATACCGCACCGGCCTGATCATCGTGGGCCTCGCCCGCTGTATCGCCATGGTCATCATCTGGAACGACCTCGCCTGCGGCGACCGGGAGGCCGCAGCCGTCCTCGTCGCTTTGAACTCGGTGTTCCAGGTGTTCGCGTTCGGCCTGCTGGGCTGGTTCTACCTCGACCTGCTGCCCCGCTGGATGAACCTCGGCGACGGCCAGGGTCTGGACGTCTCCGTGTGGCACATCGCGCTGAACGTCGTCATCTTCCTCGGCGTCCCGCTGCTGGCCGGGTTCCTCACCCGCCGCCTCGGAGAGAAGAGGATGGGGCGCGAGCACTACGAGCAGCGGTTCCTGCCGAAGATCGGGCCCTGGGCGCTGTATGGACTGCTGTTCACGATCGTCGTCCTCTTCGCCCTCCAGGGAAAGACGATCACCTCGCAGCCGCTCGACGTCGCGCGGATCGCCCTGCCGCTGCTGGTCTACTTCGCGATCATGTTCTTCGGGACCTTCCTCCTCGGGAAGAGCCTCGGTCTGGCGTACGACCGCACCACCACGCTCGCGTTCACCGCGGCGGGCAACAACTTCGAACTCGCCATCGCGGTGGCCATCGCCACCTTCGGCGTCACCTCCGGACAGGCCCTGTCCGGTGTCGTCGGCCCGCTCATCGAAGTGCCGGTGCTGATCGGGCTGGTGTACGTCGCGCTCGCCTGGCGGCGCACATTCGCCTCAGATGCGGTGACGACGGCACCGTGACGCGGCGCGGGCGCCCCGCGACGTCGTACGCGGGACGGCGCGGCCGAACCGACCCTCACATGATGGCGGGGCTGCGGCGCTCGACGAGAACGACGTCGCGCCAGACGCCGCGGTGGCGCCCGATCCGCTCGCGGATGCCGATGACCCGGAAACCCGCCCGCTCGTGAACGGCGAGACTGGCGGTGTTCTCCGGAAAGATCCCGGCCTGAATGGTCCAGATCCCGGCCTGCTCGGTGGAGTCGACCAGGGCCTTCAGCAGGACGGAAGCGATCCCGCGGCCTCGCGCGGCGGGGTCGACGTAGACGGAGTGCTCGACGACGCCCGCGTACGCGCACCGGTCCGAAACCCGGCCGGCCGCCACCCAGCCCAGGACCTCACCGAGCCCGCCGAGGGCGACGAAGCGGTGGCCGGGCAGCTTCGCGGCGTCGAAGCTGCGCCAGTCGGGCGGGCCGGTCTCGAAGGTGGCGTTGCCCTCGTCGATGCCCGACCGATAGATCGCCAGCACCTGCTCGGCGTGGTCCGCGGCCAGCGGCGCGATCACGACTCCCGGCGCCCCGCTCACCGCGCGCTCCATCCCGTCACCCTCACGGTCAGGCGGCCGACTGCATGAGCAGCCTGCCCATCCCGGCCAGCACCGACGGTTCGACCCGGTAGTAGACCCAGGTGCCGCGCCGCTCGGACGTCAGCAGCCCGGCCTCCTTCAACTTCTTCAAGTGGTGGGACACGGTGGGCTGAGAGACCCCGACATCGGAGATGTCGCACACGCACGCCTCGCCGCCCTCGTGCGAGGCCACGGCGGAGAACAGCCGCAGCCGCACCGGGTCGCCGAGCGCCTTGAACATCCGTGCGGCCGTCTGCGCCTCGTCGGCGGTCATCGGGCGCTCGGTCAGGGGCGGACAGCACGGCACAACGCCCCGGCCGCCGGCGGGCTCGATCAGCGGCAGCACCTTCGCATTCGACATACGTCTATGTTGACACACGTCAAACCAGGGCGGCAGGGGTTCACCCGCGCGCGAGAGCGGCCGAGGGCGAGCCAGGAGGGCCGACGAGCCGAGTGGTCCAGCCCTGACACCCCCACCGAGAACCTGAGGCACCGCACGGGCGACCCCACAATTTCGACACCCGTCTATGTTGACGCTCATCGATACAAGTGCCATCCTGGGCCGCACAAGGCATCGACAGATGTCGAAACACGCGAGGAGTCGCCGCCGTGAACGCGTCCGCCACCAACGAACTGCCCGTCGTCGTGATCGGAGCCGGACCCACCGGTCTGGCCGCCGCGGTCCACCTGATCGGCCGGGGCATCGAACCCCTGGTCCTGGAAGCAGGTGCCACCGCCGGCGCCGCGGTGCGCGACTGGGCGCATGTGCGCCTCTTCTCCACCTGGGGCGAGGTCGTCGACCCGGCCGCCGAGAAGCTGCTGGCCCTCACCGGCTGGACCCGGCCCGCCCCGGACACGTATCCCTCCGGCGGGGACTGGGCCGAGCAGTATCTGCGGCCGCTCGCCGACGCCCTGGGCGACCGGATCCGCCTCGGCGCCCGGGTCACCGGCGTCTCCCGCGCCGGCCGCGACCGGATCGTGGACGCCGACCGCGACCAGCAGCCGTTCGTCGTGCACATCGCCCACGCCGACGGGCGCGAGGAGCGGCTCTTCGCCCGCGCCGTCATCGACGCCTCCGGCACCTGGTCCACACCGTCCCCCGCGGGCGCCGACGGCCTGCCGGCCCTCGGCGAGAAGGCCGCCGCCGACCGCATCACCTACCGTGTCCCCGACCTCAAGGACCCGGCCGTCCGCGCCCGTTACGCGGGGCGCCGCACCGCCGTCATCGGCTCCGGGGCCTCCGCCTTCACCGCCCTCACCTCCCTCGCCGACCTCGCGAAGTCCGACGACGGCACGGGCACCACGGGCGTGTGGGTCCTGCGCCGGGGCCTCTCCGGCTCCACCTTCGGCGGGGGCGGGGCCGACCAGCTGCCCGCCCGCGGGGCACTCGGACTGGCGGCGAAGGCCGCTGTCGACGAGGGGTACGTGGACGCGGTCACCGGCTTCCGGACCGAAGCGATCGAACGCGACGCCCACGGCCGCTTCGTGCTGGCGGGCGAGGACGGACGCCGCCTGGACGCGGTCGACGAGGTGATCGTGCTGACCGGCCTCCGCCCCGACCTCGGCTTCCTGGACGAGCTGCGCCTCGGTCTGGACGATCGGCTGCAGGCGCCCATCGGACTGGCCCCACTGATCGACCCCAACCAGCACTCCTGCGGCACCGTCTACCCGCATGGGCACCGCGAGCTGTCCCACCCGGAACCCGGGATCTACCTGGCGGGCATGAAGTCCTACGGCCGCGCCCCGACCTTCCTCGCCATGACCGGCTACGAGCAGGTCCGCTCCGTGGCCGCCGCCCTCGCCGGCGACCTGGAAGCGGCCGACCGCGTCGAACTCACCCTCCCCGAAACGGGTGTTTGCGGCGGGGCAGGCCTCTTCGACGACCCGGCCACCACCCAGGCCGACACCGGAGGCTGCTGCGCGACACCCGAACCCACCGTGGTTCCGCTCGGTGTCGGAGCGCCCGCCGGCGGCGAGGCGGCGGGCGGCTGCTGCTCCTCCTGACCGACCTGACGGCGGCACCGGGGAGGCGTGCGGGTACGGTCAGTGGTAGGCGTGGACCACGGCGTGCCCCTTGCCGCGGCCGATCATCCACTTGTTGACCGGCGTCGTGATCACAAAGGCCACGGCGAAGCCGCCCAGCAGGGCCGTCCAGAACAGCGCGTCCGAAAGATGGGCGTCCATGGCCCCGGGCGTCAGGGCGATGATGCCGTTGTCGACGAGCTCCATCACCGCGATCGAGACGGTGTCGGCGGCCAGCGCCACCTTCAGCGCGGTCCTGAAGTCCAGCCCTGCCCTGCGGACCGCGAACAGGGTGAACGAGTAGCCGAACACGAACGCCAGCGCGATCGCCAGGGCCATCGTCTGGACGTTGCCCCACATCAGGGCGGTGCCGATGACCATGCCGAGGATCTCACCGATCGCACAGCCGGTGAGGCAGTGCAGCGTCGCCTTCGCAGCCGTCCCCCACGTCGCCCCGCCTTTCCGATGTCCGGCATGACCCGCCTGTGTCCGCCGGCCGTCGTGGTCGTGGTCGGAGTGATGCGTGCCGTCGTCCATGGTCGTCGCCTCCCGTGCCGTCCGGTGCGATCCCCCTGCCCCGCCCACAACACGTTATACCCCCCAGAGGTATAACGGGTCAGCGGAGCGAACGGCCGCTCGCCGCCTTTCGGATACCGAAGACGGAGGCGCCGAGGACGACAACCGCGGCACCGGAGATCACGGCGTCCGGGGGCAGCGCGAAGGCGAGGACCGCGCAGCCGGTCAGGCCGACGGCGGGGATGAGGCGGTTCGGCCGCCCCTCCTCGGGGGCGAGCGTCCAGGCGGATGCGTTGGCGATGGCGTAATAGGCCAGCACACCGAAGGAGGAGAACCCGATCGCTCCGCGTACGTCGGTGGTCGCGGCGAGCACGGCGACGACAGCGCCGACGGCGAGTTCGGCGCGGTGCGGGACACCGAAGCGGGGGTGGACGGCGGCCAGGGCGTGCGGCAGGTGCCGGTCACGGGCCATGGCCAGGGTGGTGCGCGAGACGCCGAGGATCAGTGCGAGCAGGGAGCCGAGGGCCGCGACGGCGCCCCCCACACGGACGACGGGCACGAGCCAGCCGGCCCCCGCGGCATGTACGGCGTCCGCCAACGGGGCGGTCGCGTCCGCCAGTCCACCCGGGCCGAGTACCGTCAGTGCGGCGCCGGCGACGAGGCCGTAGACGGCGAGCGTGATGCCGAGCGCGATCGGGATGGCGCGCGGAATGGTACGGGCGGGGTCCCGCACCTCCTCGCCGAGGGTGGCGATGCGGGCGTACCCGGCGAAGGCGAAGAACAGCAGCCCAGCGGACTGGATCACCCCACCGACTCCGGCGTCCGAGCCGATACGCGCCCGCGAGGCGTCCGCGCCGGACGAGGTCAGGGCGGCGAGGACCACGGCGGCGAGCACCATCAGGACCACCGCGACGACGACCCGGGTGAGCCGCGCGGACTTCTGCACCCCGGCGTAGTTCACCCCGGTCAGCGCCGCCACGGCGAGCACCGCCACCGCGCGCTCCTGACCGGGCCACAGGTAGGCGCCGACCGTGAGGGCCATCGCCGCGCAGGAAGCGGTCTTGCCCACGACGAACGCCCAGCCGGCCAAGTAGCCCCAGAAGTCGCCCAGTCGTTCGCGGCCGTAGACGTAGGCGCCGCCGGACCGGGGGTAGCGGGCGGCCAGTCGCGCCGAGGACGTCGCGTTGCAGTAGGCCACCACCGCGGCGACGGCCAGGGCGAGCAGCAACCCCGAACCCGCGGCCTCCGCGGCCGGACCCAGCGCCACGAAGATCCCGGCACCGATCATCGATCCCAGGCCGATCACCACCGCATCGAACACACCCAGTCGACGCCGCAATCCGCCCGCGCCCCCTGCGACATCCACCGAGCTCACGCGCGCTCCCTCTCACCTCACCCCATGAACGAACTCAGCGGGCACCGTACCCGAATCACGTGTCACGCCGGTGTCGCGGCGGGAGCGGTCACAGCGGCGGGCATCGCGGGGGCACCGGGGCGGACGGCGGCCTCCCGCCGGGGCTCGGCCTCCTGCGCCCCGAGGGCTGAGGCCCCTGAGGCACAGGCGCCCTCCGAGCGGGCACCGGACGCGCAGACGATCTTCTCCGCACCGCCGGACTCTCCCGCACCACCCGGCACCACAACACCGCCCTCCACGCCGTCACCCCTGCCGGCACCAACCTCCTCAACACCGCGGCCTGGGAGCGCCCCTGTCATCCGTGCGGACGGAGTATCCGAACCTGCCGTCGGTGTGGGCCGCACACGTCCACGCGGGCGCCTGACCACGCGCACTCCGGCGTACCGGAGGTCGGCAGTCGGAGGGCGGCAGTCACGGACAGGAGCGCACGGTGTGGCGCCCAGGGGGCCGGCCTCCACCGTGTCCACCCCCTGGCATTTCCGGCGTCCTTCCCGCAGGAGAGGCGTTCCCGCCGGCGTGCCCCGCAGCCGCCTGCGCCGGCACCCCGTACGGGACGCCGACACAGGCGGCTGCGTCTGTGCCGGGCCTGTACCTACAGGGTGCGGGCCAGGCGGTCGGCGAGCAGCCGGGTGAAGCGGGCCGGATCGGGCAGGTCGCCTCCTTCGGCGAGCAGTGCGCTGCCGTAGACCAGCTCGGCGACCTCCGTGAGCGCGGGGTCGTCGGCGTCTGCGTTGTGTGCTGTGCGCAGGGCGGTGACCAGCGGGTGTGAGGGGTTGAGTTCCAAGATCCTCTTGACGGTGGGCATCTGCTGGCCCATCGCCCGGTACATCTTCTCCAGGGTCGGCGTCACGTCGTGGGAGTCGCCGACGATGCAGGCTGCCGAGGTGGTCAGACGTGATGACAGGCGGACCTGCTTGACCTGTTCGGACAGGGCGGTGGTCAGCCACGGCAGCAGGGCGGCGAAGTCCTCCTCGCGCTGGGCCTTGGCGGCGTCGCCTTCCTTCTCGCCGTCGGTGGACTCGCCGAGATCGACCTGACCCTTGGCGATGGACTGCAGGGGGTGGCCGTCGAAGGCCGAGACCCGGTCGACCCACACCTCGTCGACGGGGTCGGTGAGGATCAGGACCTCGTAGCCGTTCGCGGCGACGGCTTCCATGTGCGGGGAGTTCTCCACCATCGCGCGGCTCTCGCCGGTCAGGTAGTAGATGGTGT
This sequence comes from Streptomyces sp. NPDC091287, assembly GCF_044768525.1. NCBI lineage: Bacteria > Bacillati > Actinomycetota > Actinomycetes > Kitasatosporales > Streptomycetaceae > Streptomyces > Streptomyces sp. NPDC091287. The sequence continues at coordinate 559,290 of NZ_JBIVUV010000001.1, read as the reverse complement.
CCTGACCGTCCTTCATACGCTCGACGTACTCGCGCAGCGTGGTGGTCCTGTCGGGGTCGTGGGTGGAGGCTGCCGACACCAGCTGAAGCAGGGCATCGGTGTTGTCCGTATCCTCGACCAGGCCTTCCTTCAGGGCCCGGCCGAACTGCTCCCACACCTTCGCGTAGCGCTCGGTGTCCTTGGACTGCATGTCCTTGAGGGCGCCGAGGACCTTCTTGACCAGGCGTCGGCGCACGCCGTGAATCTGGCGGTCATGCTGGAGGATCTCGCGCGAGACGTTCAGCGACAGGTCGTGGGCGTCCACGACACCCTTGACGAAGCGCAGGTAGCTCGGCATGAGCGCTTCACAGTCGTCCATGATGAACACCCGCTTGACGTACAGCTGCACGCCGGGCTTGGTGTCGCGGGAGAACAGGTCGAAGGGCGCCTGCGAGGGGATGAACAGCAGCGCCTCGTACTCGAAGGTGCCTTCGGCGCGCATGTGGATCGTCTCGGCCGGGGGCAGCCAGTCGTGGCTGATCTGCTGGTAGAACTCGTTGTACTCGTCCTCGGTCACCTCGGTGCGGGGGCGGGCCCACAGTGCCTTCATCGAGTTGAGCGTGTCGGTCTCGCGGGTGGTCGCGCCATCATTGGCGGTGCGCTCGGTGGCCATGCGGATGGGCCAGCGGATGAAGTCCGAGTACTGCTTGACGATCTGACGGATCTTCGGCTCGGAGAGGTAGTCGGCGCGTCCGTCCTCGCTGTCGGCGGGCTTCAGGTGCAGGGTGACCGAGGTGCCCACGGGCAGGCCGTCGACGGCCTGGATGGCGTAGGTGCCCTCGCCGTCGGACTCCCACCGGGTGCCGGTGTCGGTGCCGGCCCGCCGGGTGCGCAGGGTGACCTTGTCGGCGACCATGAAGGCCGAGTAGAAGCCGACGCCGAACTGCCCGATCAGGTTCTCGGCGGTCGCGGCGTCCTTGGACTCCTTGATCTTCTCCAGGAGGCCGGCGGTGCCGGACTTGGCGATCGTGCCGATCAGCTCCACCAGATCCTCGCGCGTCATGCCGATCCCGTTGTCACGGACGGTCAAGGTGCGGGCTTCCGGGTCGACTTCCAGGGCAATGTGCAGGTCAGCCGATTCGATCTCGAGACTGGAGTCGGTCAGCGATTCCAGCCGCAGCTTGTCCAGGGCGTCGGAGGCGTTGGAGATCAGCTCGCGCAGGAAGATGTCCTTGTTCGAGTAGATCGAGTGAATCACCAGCCGGAGCAACTGGCGGGTCTCCGCCTGGAATTCCAGCGTCTCGACACTGCCGCTCATGTGGATCTCTTTCTGTGGGAACGTCATGAAGGGAATAGGAACAGGGCCGGGACGGGTCGTTGACCGTCACCGGCGTGGTTCGGCATGGGCCGGGCCACACCCACATGGTGTGCCTCTGCGTGGTGGGAGTCAGTCATCGCCAGGGGCGTGGCTGTGCGCCTGGGCGCCCAGGGCATCCAGGGATTCGACGAGGCCGGCGTGGCGGGCGTCGAGGTAGGGGCGGATGCCGGCCAGAGGGGCGATGAGGTCGGCTGCGTCGGCGGCGCCGAGAGCGGCATGCAGGGCATCCTGGGCCGAGCGCGCGTCGGGCGCGAGATGGGCGAGCGCGGCGATCTGCCCGGAGAGGCGGCGCAGGTCGGCGGCGTTGGCGCGGGCCCAGTTGGCGGTGGCGCGGTCGGCGGATCTGGCCTGACGGGTGGCCGCCACGCGCTGCTCGCCGGTGGTTCCGGCGGCGCCGGGGCGGCCGCGCAGGTAGCGGCGTTCGGCGGCCTGGCGGCTGGCGACACCGAGAGGGCGCGCAAGATCCGCCCAGCTGGCGCCCGCGCTGCGGGCGGTTTCGATCAGGCCGGTCTCCCAGCCGGCGAGATGCTCGCGCACCTGCCGCAGCAGCATCAGCGAGGCCAGCGCCTGCTCGGGGCCAGGGCCGACGGCGTCGGGAGACTTTTGCTGCGCGTCGCGCAGGGCGTCCTCCGTGGCGGCAAGGGCCGCCGCGGCGGCGATGAAGGACGCCGGGCTGGGGGCGCCGGTACTGGCCGCGTTCGGCTGGTCTGCTGCGTTCACGGCACCTCCCTCGTCTTGTCAGCGGGCCGACGACATCAGAATTGTCATCCATTGGACGACAAATGACAACGGGATCAGTGCAGCGCATCGGCAGCGACAGCTCGAACCTGCTGGAGGTGTTTCAGATGTTGATGCAGATGTTGATGGCAGATCCTGCTCCAGCTACCCGTCGGGGACGACGTCCTCCTCGGCCGTCCTCGCCGGATTCGGGCGTCAGCTGACCGGCGGCGAACGCGTCGGCTTGGCGCCTGCCTGCCCCTGGAGGGCGCACGCGTGGTGACCGCGCTAGCTCCCGGCCCGGCTCTGCGGGTGCGGAGCCCTCATGACTGTCCCTTCGGGGGCCGGAGGTGCCGACTGATGCCAGAGACCGTTGCTCGGTGTCAGTCGACCTCCTGGGCGCGTGTCCGCCAGAGGTCGTTCTGGGCACTGGTCTTCTCCCAGAGTCGGCTGATTCCATCCGGTCCGAGGTCTTCGAGCGGTACGAGAAATGTCTCCCGGAGTGTTGTGGCGAAGTCCTCGACGTTCGTGATGGTCCGGGAACTTCTGCCGTCCGCGCTGTACTGCCGCACCGTCCGCGACAGCAGCAGCGAGGTGTGCCCGGCAGTGGGCCGTGCGGTATCAGCGTGGTGACGTAGGGCGACTCCGGAGACGTGGAGAGGTCGTGCGAGCGGGCGGCGAAATCGGCGGGCTCGCGCGGCTGGAGGCGGAAGTCGTAGGAGACGATCGTCGCGCCCGGGTGGTGGTGGAAGCGCCAGGTGTCCGAGGCCAGTCGCTCCAGTCGGAAGGTGAACCTCCCTTGCGTCTGGGGCCCTTCGCGTAGGTGGAGCGGCTCTATGAACCCGTCTCCGATACCGGCGTCGGCAACCCATTGCCGGCCGTCGAGGTCGATGATCAGCGCATGGTGATTGCCCCACATCGCATCCCCACGAGCCTGGCGCATGACGCCGCCCTCGACCATCGACACCTCGAACCCGGCCAGGCGCAGCAACATGGCGAGGCCCGCGTTCTGTTCGTAGCAATAGCCACCGCGCCGCCGCCGTATGAGTTTGTCGAACAGCGCGTCGGGGTCGAGGCTGACCGGCCGGCCGAGCTGGATGTCGAGGTTCTCGTACGGCACCATGCGCCGCCAGCATCGGTGCAGGGCGAAAAGCGTCTCGCGGTCAGGCGTCACGCGGCCTCGGTGCCCAATCCGGTGCACCATCGCGTCAAGAGTCAGGGACACCGTCCGCGTCCCCCTTGACGTAGCGGGCGCGGACAGGCGGGCCACCGTCGAGACTTCGTCGTACCGGCTCGGCGCCCCGCGGATCACCGACCCCGCCGGCCGCCGCGGACAGCCGCACCACTTCAGCCGCGGCTCGCAGTACGGCCGCTCGCTCACCCGGACCGATGCCGTCCAACGCCACCACCACCAGTCCGCACATGCAGAGCACGCCTGCCACCAGCAACAGCCAGAAGCCGTTAGTCGGGTAGCCGGGTCACGGCAACGTGACCCGGCTACCCGACTTAACCGCGGTACGTCTCCAGCAGTCGCAGCCACACCTCGCTGATCGTCGGATACGCCGGGACCGCGTGCCACAGGCGGGCGATGGGGACCTCCCCCGCGACCGCGATCGTCGCCGAGTGCAGGAGTTCGCCGATGCCCGGGCCGACGAAGGTGACGCCGAGCAGGATCTCGCGGTCCAGGTCCACGATCATTCGGGCGCGGCCCCGGTAGCCGTCGGCGTAGAGGCCGGAGCCGGCGACCGAGGCGAGGTCGTAGTCGACGGCGCGTGCGCGGTGGCCCGCGCGTTCGGCCTCGGCGAGGGTGAGGCCGACGGACGCGGCCTCCGGGTCGGTGAAGACGACCTGGGGGACGGCCGTGTGGTCGGCGGTGGCCGCGTGGGCGCCCCAGGGAGCGGTCTCCAGGGGGCCGTTGCCGGCGCGGGCGGCGATCGCCGCGCCCGCGATGCGCGCCTGGTATTTGCCCTGGTGGGTCAGGAGGGCGCGGTGGTTGACGTCCCCGACCGCGTACAGCCAGTCCGTTCCCTCGACGCGGCAGCTGTCGTCCACGGTGAGCCAGGAGCCGGGTTCGAGGCCGATCGTCTCCAGGCCCAGGTCGTCCGTGCGCGGGGCCCTGCCGGTGGCGAAGAGAATCTCGTCGGCCTCGATACGGTCGCCGTCGTCCAGGTCGACGGTGACCGGGCCGTCCGGTGCGGGGCGGTGGACGGCCGTGACCGAGACGCCCGTACGGATCCGGGCCCCGGCCTCCGTGAGCGCGTCGGCGATCAGCTCGCCCGCGAAGGGCTCCATCTTCGGGAGCAGACCGCCGCCCCGGATCAGCAGCGTCACCTCGGAGCCCAGCGCCTGCCAGACGGTCGCCATCTCCACGCCCACGACTCCTCCGCCGACGATCACGAGCCGGCCGGGAGCCTCCTTGGCACTGGTGGCTTCGCGGCTGGTCCAGGGGCGGGCCTCCTCGATGCCGGGGAGGGTGGGGACCACGGCCCGGGAGCCGGTGCACACGGCGACGGCGTGCCGGGCCGTGAGCCGGTGCTCCGTGCCGTCGGGGGCCGTGACGGTGACCGCACGGGGGCCGGCGAGCCGGCCCGTACCCCGGTATACGTCCGCTCCGACGCTGTCCAGCCAGGCGACCTGGCCGTCGTCCTTCCAATGGCTCGCCTCCGCGTCCCGGTGGGCGAGTACGGCCTCCACGTCCAGGGGGCCTTGCACCGCGGCGCTCAGTCCCGGCACCCGGCGGGCGTCGGCGCGGGCGACGACGGGGCGCAGGAGCGCCTTGCTCGGCATGCACGCCCAGTAGGAGCACTCGCCGCCGACCAGCTCGGACTCCACCACCGCTGCGGAGAGCCCGGCGGCGCGGGCCCGGTCCGCCACGTTCTCCCCCACCGGACCTGCGCCGATGACCACTACGTCGTACTCGGAGTGCTCGGAGTTCTTCCCTGCGTCAGTCATGGAAACAGTGTCCTCGCGGGTGTGCGCCCCGGCCACATGGGCAGGCGGAATAGCGCAAGTGCAGTCACCGTTGTGCCGGACAGGACCGTCTGGACTCCACCGGCAGAGGAAGAGGTATCCCCCGTATGAGCACCGTCGAGCTCACAAAGGAAAACTTCGATCAGGTCGTCAGCGACAACGATTTCGTTCTGATCGACTTCTGGGCTTCCTGGTGCGGCCCCTGCCGGCAGTTCGCGCCGGTCTACGACTCGGCCTCCGAGCGCCACCCCGACCTCGTCTTCGCCAAGGTGGACACCGAGGCGCAGCAGGAGCTGGCGGCGGCCTTCGAGATCCGTTCCATTCCCACGCTGATGATCGTCCGCGACAACGTCGCGGTCTTCTCGCAGCCCGGTGCACTGCCGGAGGCTGCCCTGGAGGACGTCATCGGGCAGGCCCGGAAGCTGGACATGGACGAGGTCCGCAAGTCCGTCGAGGAGCAGAAGCGGGCGGCCGAGGCGGGCCAGGGGCAGCCGGAGGCCCCGTAGTCCGGCCCGTCCGGCGCACGGCACGACCCTGGGGCCCTGACCGACACCGTGGAGACGGTGTATGCGGTCGGGGCCCTCGGTCGTGCCCGAGGGCGGGCGTCGAGCCAGGGTTCTCCCGCCCTGCCCCCCTCCTCGCTCTCTCGCCTTCTCGCTCTCGCTCTCAGGACGCGGGGCGCTCTCCCTCGGCCCCGGCTACGCGGACCGACATGCCGTAGTCCAGTTCCTCGCCGTCGATGAGCACGGCCTCCACCGTCCGGGTCTCCGGGTCGACGTCCGCTTCCATGCCCTCGCCCGCGTACCGGGGGTAGCCCGAGGCCCCCGTCTCGCCGGTGGCGGCGACGACCGCGGACCGGATCGGCCGGCCGGGGGCTCCGGTCCGCGTCCTGCTGTGGTCGGGGATCAGGAGGAGCTCGTAACTCTGCGGGTGGCTCATGCCTCCGACGCTAGACATCCGGCGTGCGTCGCGCATGTCGTCGCGCCGGAGGCGGTCAGCTGGATTCCCGGTGCACGGCGCTGGTGCGGAGCAGGTCCTGATGGACCGGTGGTCCGCCCGGGTGCTGGACCATGCGGTCGATCGTCTCGGCCAGCGGCTGCGGCATGGCGAGCTCCATCCGGACCGTGCTCAGCCGGGGACGCAGCAGCCGGCCGATGAGGGAGTCGTCGGCGCCGATCACCGCCGTGTCGGCGGGCACGGCCACCCCAGCGTCCTGGAGGGCCCGCATCAGCAGCATGGCGTACTCGTCGTTGTACGCGAACACCGCGTCCAGTCCCAGTTCCGGCCAGCGGGCGGCCAGCTGGTGAGCGGACTCCTCCTCGTACCGCAGCGGGAGGGGGCACACGCGGGCCCCCGCCGGTTCGGCGACGCGACGTGCCCCGATGAGGCGGGGTTCGGAGAAGGGCACCCGGCCCGGTTCCTGGGGCATGACCACGCCGATGTGGCGACGGCCGCGGGCCAGCAGGTGTTCCACCGCGCTGGCGCCGACCTGGCGTTGGTCCATGACCAGGCCGTGCGCTCCGGCCACCGGGCCGGGGCCCAGGGTGATCACCGCCTTGGCCCCGGAGCGGGTCAGGATGCCCGTGCCGTGGGGGGTGAGGGCGATGCCCGGCGGTACGACGACGGCGACGGGTCGCAGTTCGGCCCAGGCCGTGGCCGCCTCGTCGGCGGTGAGACCGACGCTGCCGTACTGGACGACGGTGTAGTCCAGGCGGCGCAGCCCGGACTGGAGTTCCTCGAAGAAGTACTGGTGCAGTGGTCCCGCCGGTATGTGACCGGAGGGCAGCAGGACCATACGGCTGTGTCCGGCGCGCAGGCTGCGGGCAGCCGCGTGCGGAACGTAACCGAGCTGGAGGGCTGCCTCCCTGACCCGGCGTCGGGTGGGTTCGCTGATCCGGACGGTGGCGTTGTTGTTCAGTACGTACGACACGGTGGCCCGGGACACTCCGGCGAGGCGCGCGACATCGGCGCTGGTCGGAACGGAGACTTCGGCGGGCTGCTTGGGTAACTGGCTCATGGCGTCGGGCAGTCTTCCAGACCCGTGGGAGTGGGTTTCGGCCCGGGGCCCGCAGCTCCGGTCACGGTGGCCGGAACGCCGCCCCGCGGCCCCGGCCCGACGCCCCGCTCCCGGGATCGGGCGGTGAAGGTTCTACGGTGTTGCGATGACGTTCCACGACAGCGCGTACCGTTCCGACAACCCCTTTGACGTGCCCGGCAGCAGCGGGCCGACCGCCACGACGGAGGCCGACACCGACGACGTGGGGCCCGTGAGTACCTCCTACGCCCCCGATCGCGACGGCGATCCCGACCCAGGTGAGATCGTCTGGACCTGGGTGCCTTTCGAGGAGAACGACGGGCGGGGGAAGGACCGGCCGGTGCTCGTCGTGGCCCGCGAGGAGGCGGGCACGCTGCTCGCCGTCCAGCTCTCCAGCAAGCAGCACGACCGGGAACACGAGTGGGTGGCGCTGGGCGCGGGCCCCTGGGACAGCTCGGGGCGGCCGTCCTGGGCGGGCCTTGAGCGAGTGCTGCGGGTCCACGAGGACGGGATGCGCCGGGAGGCGTGCGCCCTGGACCGGGAGCGGTTCGACCGGGTCGCCGGGCGGCTGCGCGAGCGGTACGGCTGGAGCTGAGCGGCGAGGCGGCGGGGAGCGGTGTGGACGCGGCGGGGGGCGGCGGCGCGGTGGGCGGTGGTGAGGCCCGCCGGGCGCGGTCCGGACGCCGGTCCCCGGGTCAGATGAAGGTCCGGGCGAAGGCGGCCCGGACGGCGGACTCGGGGTCTCGGTCCAGGATCCCGAAGACGATCTGCTCGAAGTGGCCGCCGAACCGGCCGCCCTCGCCGAGCAGCGCCCGGAACGCCTCCGCCACCTGTGCCGGATCGTTCTGGAAGACCCCGCAGCCCCAGGCCCCCAGGACCAGTCTGCGGTAGCCCCGTACGGCCGCGACCTCCAGCACCCGTTCGGCGCGGGAGGCCAGCGCCGCCGGGACACGGTGGGCCTCCTCGGGCGTCTGCCGCTGGATCACCCCGGCGTTGGGCGCGGGCGAGGTGAGGAAACCGACGGTGTACGGGGCGTCCAGGAAGGCGCCGCGGTCGTCGCGGAAGACCGGCACCCCGGGCGAGTGGATCACCCGGTCGGTGTAGAAGGCGCTGCGTTCGGCGCGGTGGTGCGCGTAGTACTCGGGGGCGCGCAGGAGGGTCGCGTGGAGGGCCGAGCCACGGCACAGGGCCTCCTCCTGGGCCTGCGCGCCGTTGAGGTAGCCGCCGCCGGGGTTGCGGGCCGAGGCGTAGCTGAGGACGGCGACCCGGCCGGGTGCCTCGCCGGTCATCCGGCGGGCCGCGGCGAGGCTGCTCTCGCCGGTGACCTCGAAGCGCGGGGTGCGGTCGGTGTCCAGGGCCGCGACGGGCACCGGGTCCGGCCCGTAGAGCCTGGTTCCGGACAGCGCGGCGGCGACGGCCCGTGCGATGGACACGTCCTGACCTGCCACGTTGCGATATGTCCCGGCCTCGACGACCGCTTCCGTCCCGCGCGCGATACCGCGCAGCCGCGCGCTCACCGGCGCTCCCCCGTGTGATGCATACGGGGCATGCTGACGGGGGACCCGGCCTGGGCGCAACCGGATTCTTCTGGCTCGGGGGCACCCTTGTGCGATCTCCGGGTACGGGTTTGGCTGGTAGGTAAGCAGCTGAGAAGGAGGCTCCCATGGGCTTGGACATTCCCGGCGCAACCGGCTCGCGCCCGGACGCCGCCCCCCTCGACGAGAGCGGGGCAGAGGATTTACTGCGCGGCATATGTTTCAAGACGGGCCCGCCTCGAATCGTCGGGGTGGAACTCGAATGGCTCATCCACGACCGGGAACGACCTGACCTTCCGGTCGGCCAGGCACGGCTGGACAGCGCCGTCGAGGCGGTCCGCGCACTGCCGCTGAGCGCGGCGCTGACGTTCGAGCCGGGCGGTCAGCTGGAGCTCAGCTCGCAGCCCGCCGGCTCCCTCATGGAGTGCGTCGACACCACGGCGGCCGATCTGGCGGCGGTCCGCGCCACGCTCGGCGCGGCGGGGCTCGCACCGGTCGGACTCGGCGTCGACCCGTGGCAGGCGCCGCGCCGCAGGCTGCGGGAGCCCCGCTACGAGGCGATGGAGGCCGCGCTGGACCGTACGGGGCCGGCGGGGCGGGCGATGATGTGCACCTCCGCGTCGGTCCAGGTCTGCCTGGACGCGGGCGAGGAGGAGCCGGGGCCGCTCGGTTACGGGCGGCGCTGGCAGCTCGCGCACCTCCTGGGCGCGGTGCTGGTGGCCGCGTTCGCGAATTCGCCGTTCCAGCAGGGCCGCCGGACCGGCTGGCGCTCCACCCGGCAGTCCCTGTGGGCCGATCTGGACCCGGGCCGGGCCCTGGCGCCGGGTTCCGGGCGCGCCCCGCGCGAGGCCTGGGCCGCGCACGTGCTGGACACGACCGTGCTGTGCATCCGGCGCGAGGAGGGCCCCTGGGACGTGCCGGAAGGGCTGACCTTCCGTGAGTGGATCCGTACCGGATCGCCCCGGCCGCCGGTGCGGGCCGATCTCGACTACCACCTCACCACGCTGTTCCCTCCGGTCCGGCCGCGCGGTCATCTCGAACTGCGCATGATCGACGCGCAGAGCGGGCCCGACGGGTGGCTGGTGCCGCTCGCCGTCGCCACAGCCCTGTTCGACGACCCGGAGGCCGCCGAGACCGTGTACCGCACCGTGAAGCCGCTGGCCGAGACGGCGGGCTCACCGGCCCCACGCAATCCGCTCTGGACCGCGGCCGCCCGCGAAGGGCTCGCCGACCCGGAGCTGCGGGCCGCGGCCACCGCCTGTTTCGGGGCGGCGCTCCCGGCGCTGGAGCGGATGGGAGCGAGCGGGGCGGTGCGCGACACCGTGGCCGCCTTCACCGACCGCTACGTCGCCCGGGGTCGATGTCCGGCCGATGACCTGCCCGAGCCCGGCGACCTGACCGGGCGGAGCCTGGCGGCCGATCAGAGCGTGCTGACCGGTCCGAGCCTCCTGAGCGGTCCGAGCCCGCTGGGCGATCACACCCCGCCGCGTCCCGGAAAGGCGGCCTCCGCATGACCGAGCACCGTGAAGACACCCGGCACCGCGAGCACTCCGACGCCTTCGATCCGGCCGGCTCCACCGCGTCGACCGGCTTCCCCGTCGTACCCGGCGTCGATCCGGAGGCGCTGCGGCGGCGCGCCCTCGACGCGCTGCTGTCCGCGCGCGAGCGCACCGCGCTGCTCACCGACAGTGTGGACGACGGCGAACTGACCGCTCAGCACTCCCCGTTGATGTCGCCGCTGGTCTGGGACCTGGCACACATCGGCAACCAGGAAGAGCAGTGGCTGCTGCGCGCCGTCGGCGGCCGGGAGGCACTGCGCCCGGAGATCGACGGACTCTACAACGCCTTCGAACACTCCCGCGCCTCGCGCCCCTCGCTGCCGCTGCTGGCACCGGCCGAGGCCAGGACGTACGCCTCCGACGTACGGGGGCGGGCACTGGACCTGCTGGAGGGCGCACCGCTGCACGAGGGCGGGCGCCCGTTGGAGCGCGCCGGATTCGCCTTCGGCATGATCGCCCAGCACGAACAGCAGCACGACGAGACCATGTTGATCACCCATCAGCTGCGCGCGGGCCCCGCCGCGCTCACCGCGCCCGCGCCGCCCCCGCCCGTCGATGCCGAGGCGCTCGGGGACGACGTCCTGATTCCCGGGGGCCCGTTCACGATGGGGACCTCCGCCGAGCCGTGGGCCCTGGACAACGAGCGGCCCGCGCACCGGTGCGACGTGCCGGCGTTCCGTCTGGACGCCTCGCCGGTCACCTGTGGCGCCTACCTCCGCTTCATCGAGGACGGCGGGTACGGTGAGAGGCGCTGGTGGGCGCCCGAGGGCTGGGCCATGGTCCGTGAACACGGCCTGACCGCACCGCTGTTCTGGCGGCGGGAGGCGGGACAGTGGCTGCGCCGCCGGTTCGGGGTGACCGAGCCGGTGCCGGAGGACGAGCCGGTGCTGCACGTCAGCTGGTACGAGGCGGACGCGTACGCCCGCTGGGCGGGGCGGCGGCTGCCCACGGAGAGCGAGTGGGAGAAGGCCGCCCGCCACGACCCTGCCTCCGGCCGCTCCCGGCGCTACCCGTGGGGCGACGAGGACCCGACGCCGGAGCGGGCCAACCTGGGGCAGCGCCACCTGCGGCCAGCACGGGCCGGCGCGTATCCGGCGGGCCGTTCGCCCGCCGGGGCCGGGCAGTTGATCGGCGATGTGTGGGAGTGGACCTCCAGCGACTTCCTGCCCTATCCGGGGTTCGTGGCGTTTCCCTACCGCGCGTACTCGGAGGTGTTCTTCGGGCCGGGGCACAAGGTGCTGCGCGGCGGCTCGTTCGCCGTGGGCGAGGTCGCCTGCCGGGGCACCTTCCGTAACTGGGACCTTCCGGTGCGGCGGCAGATCTTCTCCGGATTCCGCACCGCGAGGGTCGCCTGATGTGCCGTCACATCGCCTATGTGGGCGAGCCGGTGGCGCTCGGCGATATCCTGCTACGGCCTCCGCACGCTTTGGTGCGGCAGTCCTGGGCGCCCCGCCGCCAGCGTTACGGCACGGTGAACGCGGATGGTTTTGGGGTCGGTTGGTACGCGGACGGGGACCCGGTGCCCGGACGCTATCGCCGTCAGGGACCGATATGGGGTGACGAGACGTTCACCGATCTGGCCCGGGTGGTCCGCAGCACCGCGCTGCTCGCCGCCGTACGGGATGCCACCGAGGCGGGTGCGGACGGGGAGGCCGCGGCCGCGCCGTACACCGCCGGGCGGCAGTTGTTCAGCCACAACGGGATGGTGCGGGGCTGGCCCGGCTCACTCGCCGACGCGGCCGCCACCCTGCCCGCCGAGAGGCTCCTGTCGCTGGCCGCCCGCAACGACTCGGCGCTGATCTGGGCGCTGATCCGCCGCCGGACCGACGCCGGGGACGATGTGCCGCGCGCCGTCGCGGAGACCGTGCGGGAGGTCGCGGCCGCCGCGCCCGGCTCCCGGCTGAATCTGCTCCTCACCGACGGGGAGACGATCACGGCGACCGCCTGGGGCGACACCCTCTGGTACCTCACGACACCGGGCCACCGCACCGCGGTCGCCTCGGAGCCGTACGACGACGACCCGCTCTGGCGCGAGGTCCCCGACCGCACGCTGCTGGTCGCGACCTCCACGGACGTCCTGCTCACCCCGCTCAAGGAGCCCACCGCGTGAGTCCTTTCCTGCTGACCCGCACCCTGCCGGTGGACGCGACGGACGCGGCGCTGCGCGCCGACGTCCTCAGCGGCCTGACCCGGCATCCCAAGACCCTGCCGCCGAAGTGGTTCTACGACGCCCGCGGCAGCGAGCTGTTCGAGGAGATCACCCGGTTGCCGGAGTACTACCCGACCCGCGCGGAGCGGGAGATTCTTCAGGCGCGGGCCGAGGAGATCGCCGCGGCGTCGGGCGCCCGGACGGTGATCGAGCTGGGCTCGGGGTCGTCCGAGAAGACCCGTCATCTGCTCGACGTGCTACCCGAGTTGCACAGTTACGTCCCCGTGGACGTGAGCGAGAGCGCGCTGACGGGGGCGGCCGAGTCGCTGCTCGCCGAGCACCCGGGGCTGTCCGTCCACGCGCTGATCGCGGACTTCACCGGGGGCCTGGCCCTGCCGGGGACACCGGGGCCCCGGCTGGTGGTGTTCCTGGGGGGCACGATCGGCAATCTGTTGCCGGAGGAGCGGGCGGCGTTCCTCCGGTCGGTGCGCTCGCTGCTCTCGCCCGGTGACGCGCTGCTCCTCGGCACGGACCTGGTGAAGGACGAGGAGACGCTGGTGGCCGCGTACGACGACGCGGCCGGGGTGACGGCAGCCTTCAACAAGAACGTCCTCAACGTCGTCAACCGTGAGCTGGGGGCCGATTTCCCGCTCGACGACTTCGATCACCTCGCGGTGTGGAATCCGCGGGAGCGGTGGATCGAGATGCGGCTGCGGGCCCGCCGGGCGCTGAGCGTCAAGATCCGGGAGCTGGACCTGGTGGTGCCGTTCGAGGCCGGTGAGGAGCTGCGTACGGAGGTGTCGGCGAAGTTCCGGCAGGAGGACGTCCGTGAGGAGCTGACCGCCGCCGGTATGCGGCTGACTCAGTGGTGGACGGACTCGGCGGGGCGGTTCGCCCTGTCGCTGGCCACGGCGGTCTGACGGGGCCGGAGGGGGCCTTGGGGTTCGAGGACGGCTGCTCGTGCTCTGCGGGCCAGGGCGCGGCGGCCGTCCTCGCCGTCCACGGGGATCGGCGCGAGGACGTCGATCCGGGCGGTGAGCCCGGCCGCCCGCACCACCCGCCACAGGGAGGCGGTGAGCGGGTCGGACCCGACGAACGCGACGGCGCCCGCGGCCGGTCCGGAGCGGTGCTCCGCGGTGCCGTAGGCGATGCGGACCGGCCGGACCGTCGCACCGGCGTCGATCGCCGCCTGGAAGACGGCGGGCCGGAAAGCGCCGCCGTCCCGTCCGCACCAGGTGCTGCCCTCGGGGAAGACCACGACCCGGGAGCCGGAACGCAGGGCCGCGGCGACGGCCCGTACGGCGGCGGGCAGGGCGCGCAGCCGGTCGCGTTCGATGAACAGGGTGCCGCCGAGCGCGGCGAGGGGGCCGAGCAGGGGCCAGCGCCGGATCTCGCTCTTGGCGACCGTCCGGCCGGGCAGTACGGAGGCGATCAGCGGGATGTCGAGCCAGGAGATGTGGTTGGCGACGACGAGTTCGCCGCCCGTGGCGGGTTCCGGAGCGTGCCGCCGCACGGTGACGCGTACGCCGAAGGCCCGGGGGACGGCGCGCGCCCAGCGCCGTGTCAGTCGGCAGCGCGGGACGGGCCCGAGCAGCTGTACCAGCGGGACGCACGCCACCCCCAGCAGGACCAGTCCGCAGCCGGCCAGCAGCAGGAGGGCGGCAGGCAGCGGAGCGCGTACGGCTCCGGTGTGCCGGGCGCAGCCGTCCGGGGTGCAGGGGGCGACGGGCAGCCAGAGGCTCATCGCAACGGGGCCAGGGAGAGGAAGTGGCGCAGGTAGCGCGGGTCGGTGCGGCGCAGCGAGAGCAGGACGTACAGGTCGGCGACGTTGAAGTCGGGGTCGTACGCCGGGGCTCCGCAGATCTGGGCGCCGAGCCGGAGGTAGCCGCGCAGCAGGGGCGGGAGGTCCGCCCGGGAGCCGGCTTCCGTGCCGTGCGCGGAGGAGTCCCAGAGGCGGTGCGGGGTGACCCAGTACTTCTCCGGCGCGAGGTGGTTCGCGCGTACGGTGTTCCAGCTCCGGGCGGCGCTCGCGCCGCCGTCGGCCAGCGGGAGGGAGCAGCAGCCCGCGATCCAGGTGTGGCCGGTGCGCTCCAGGTAGCGGGCGAGTCCGGCCCAGACGAGGGCGATGACCGCGCCGTCGCGGTGTGCGGGGTGGACGCAGGAGCGCCCGACCTCGACGAGGTCGTCGCGGATCGGGGCGAGCCGGGTGAGGTCGAACTCGCTCTCCGCGTAGAGGCGTCCGGCGATCCGGGCCCGGTCCGGCGGCAGCAGTCGGTAGGTGGCGACGACGTCCCCGGTGGCGGTCTCACGGACCAGCAGGTGATCGCAGTACGCGTCGAAGACGTCGCTGTCCAGGCCGGGTTCGGGCCCTTCCAGCCGGGCTCCGAGTTCCCCGGCGAACACGAGGTGGCGCAGGCGCTGGGCCGCGCGTATGTCTTCCTGGCAGGTGGCGAGGGTGACCCGGTAGGCCGGTTCCGGGGCGCCGGCGGGGCCGGAGGCCGGGGCGGAGGCGGGGAGCGGGGCGGAGGCGGGGAGCGGGGCGGAGGCGGGGAGCGGGGCGACGGGCAGCACGGTCATGGCGGTCTCCGGGGACGGAAGAGTGAGGGGGCGCTGCCGGGCTGTCGCGGGGTGCGACGGCCCGGCCCCTTACTTCTTCCGTCACCGGCTGGATTCGACGTGACCGCTGTGGGGAGCGGGGATGTGCGACGGCTGAATCCCCAGGGACACGCTGCCCCGGGGACGCCGTGCCGTGTGGGCTTCGTGTCGTGTGGACTCCGTATCGCGTGAACTCCGTATCGCGGGGACTCCGTATCGCGTGAACTCCGTGTCGCGTGGACTCCGTCAGGGAGGGATCAGCCGCTGCCGGCGAGCATGGCGGTGATGCGCTCGGATGCGGCCTTGGCCTCGCGGGCCGGGTCGCCGCCCTCGAGCACGGCCGTCATGTAGGGCTTGATCGGGTTCTCCGCCTCGACCCTGGCCCACTGGGGCGAGTTGGGGGTGGCGCGGCCGCGGGTGGCGCCTTCGGCCATCGCCGCGGTGCCCTCGTCGCCCTCGATGACATGGGCGAGGCTCGGCTTGTTGGGGACGTAGCTCATGCCCCGGGCGAGCTCCGTCTGCCACTTCTCGCTCGCCAGCGCCTTGACGACGGCGATGCCGGCGGTGCGTTCGTCGGCCTTCTTCGGGACGATGAGGTCGGAGCCGCCGGTGAACACCGAGCCGGGTGCTTTCGAGGACTTGCCGGGAATGGGGAAGTAGCCGAGCTTTCCCTTGAGTTCGGGGTTCTTCTGCTCGATGAGCGCGGCGCTGCCCGGAGTCGAGATGATCTGCGCGACGTCGCCCTTGGCGAAGACGTCGGTCTGCGGGGGCTTCTCCTCGTCGGCGTCCGTGGGTCCGTCGCCGAGCGCCTGGAGTTCCTGGTAGAACTCCATGCCCGCCAGGGCCTCCGGAGTGTCCAGGGCGCCCTGCCAGTCGCCGCCGTTCTCGTCGGCGAGTTCCCCGCCCTCGTCCCAGATGAAGCCGGCGAGCACGTACCAGTTCTGACCGGCCAGGTAGATGCCCTGGTTGCCCGCCCCGTTGAGCTTCTCGGTGGCGGCGATCCACTCGTCGCGCGTCTTCGGGAGGGAGTCGACGCCCGCCTCCTCGAAGATCTCCTTGTTGTAGATCACCACCCGGTTGGCCGCGTACCAGGGGATGCCGTACTGCACGCCGTTGATGCTGCCGGGCTGGGCCAGGCCGGGCAGCCAGTCCTCGCTGCCCAGGTCGCGCATCGATTCGAGGGTCAGATCGCGCAGGCCGCCGCTCTCCGCGTACTGCGCGACCTGCGTGTTCCCGACCTCGATCACGTCCGGGGCGTCGTCGCCCTCCAGCGCGGAGAGAACCTTGGGTCCGATGCCGCTCCACTCCTGGATCTTGAAGTCCAGCTCGATCGAGGGGTTCTCCTCCTCGTACGAGCGGGTGAACTTGTCCAGGAAGCCGGGCGAGACGCTGTCCTTCATCAGCCAGACCGTCACCGTGCGGTCACCGCTGCCCGAGCCCGGTATGAAGCCGCATCCGCCGAGTGCGACGGACGAGACAAGCGCGATGGCTCCGGCCAGTATGCGGTTCTTCACGTAGTCACCTTCTGCGAAACGGCACGACGAAATCGGGACCCGGTGTGGGGGGATTGCGGGCGGCGCTCGCACGGGTGGTTGGCTGAATTTTGGTATGGACCAATCAGTAGGTCAAGGCGGACACCCGCCCCGATTCACCCCATCCTCCCCCTCGCGGGAGGCCTCGGATTGAGGCAACGTGGTCACAGGAGAGGAGACAAACAATGGCAAATCACACCTATCGGGTCACCGAGATCGTAGGAACCTCCGAGGAGGGCATCGACGAGGCAATCCGGAACGGCGTCGCAAGAGCGGCGGAAACGTTGCACAATCTCGATTGGTTCGAGATTAATCAAGTTCGGGGCCATATCGAAGATGGCCGAATCGCGCACTACCAGGTCGGCCTGAAGGTGGGCTTCCGGCTCGACGAAAGCGCCTGATCAGGTACGCCCCTCGCGTTCCTGGGCATCTTTCAGCGCCGCCGATGGGTCGGCCCAGCGGGCTCGCACCACAGTAAATCCGGCCACCTGGGCCGCATCGCAGACCAGCTCGTCGTCGTCCACGAGCATGCGCACCTGCCCCTTCCGCCCCAGCTGCCGGAGGATGTCCAGCTTCGTCCGGCGTGCGGGGCGACGGTCGTCGTTGCGCCGCATGAACAGCGTGCCCTCGGGCAGTCCCTGACGGCTCAGCCAGCGCACCGTGTCGCGTCGGCACCGCTCGGGGCGTCCGGTCAGATAGACGATGCGGCACTCCTCGGCGCTCGCGAGCACCATGCGTACGCCCTCCGCGAGCGGGGGGTCGTCCACGGCCGCGGCGAAGAAGCCGGCCCAGTCGCGCTGCGGGCCTTCCAGGAAGTGCTGCCGGTGGGCGGTGTCCGCGAGCGTGCCGTCCAGGTCGAATACGGCCAGCGGCCGTGCGTCGTTGTCCACTCCCCCAGCTTAGGAAGCGCGTCGGCCCCCGGCGTCGGCCGCCGTCGCGCGGAGATCCTGGGAGAGCCGCGGCGTTCGCGGGAATCCTGGGAGAGCGGCGGTGTTGAAGGGAGCGTGAGCTCTGTGATCGCCTCGACCCGCTTCTCCGTCCTGGACCGTTCCCGCACCCGTGAGGGGCACGACGCCTCCCGGGCGCTGCGCGACACCGTCGACCTGGCCCGGGAGGCGGAGGCGCTCGGCTTCCACCGCTTCTGGGTCTCCGAGCACCACGGCGTGCCGGGGGTCGCGGGGTCCGCGCCGACGGTGCTGGCCGCCGCCGTCGCCGCCGCGACCTCCACCATCCGGGTCGGCACCGGCGGGGTGATGCTGCCCAACCACCGGCCGCTGGTCGTCGCCGAGCAGTTCGGGGTGCTCGCCTCCCTCTTTCCCGGCCGAATCGACATGGGGCTCGGCCGCTCCGTGGGGTTCACCGACGGTGTCCGCCGGGCGCTGGGCCACGGCAAGGAGGACGCCGAGGACTTCCCCGGCCGGCTCGCCGAACTGCTCGGCTGGATCGACGGCACCCAGGGGGCCCACCCCGGGGTGCACGCCCGTCCGGCGGAGGGCCTGCGCATCCCCGCGTACGTCCTGGCGATCGGGGAGGGCGCGTCGGTCGCCGCGGCCGCCGGGCTCCCCCTCGTCATCGGCGATCTGCGCGGCCGGGAGAAGGTGCTGCGCGCCATCGAGGTCTACCGCCGCGACTTCCGCCCCTCCGCCCGCGCCGAGCGGCCCGAGGTGATCGTCGCGGGCACGGTGGCCGTCGCCGGCACCGAGGAGGCGGCCCGCCGACTGCTCGTACCGGAGGCATGGGCCATGGCGTACTCCCGTACGCGCGGAGACTTTCCGCCGCTGGCCCCGGCCGAGCGCGTCGAGGCCCTCGCCATGACGGCCAAGGAACGGAGGCTGTACGAGCGGGGGCTGGACGGCCATGTCCACGGCACCGAGGACCAGGTGGCAGGTCAGCTGGAGCGGGCGATCGAGGAGACCGGGGCGGACGAGGTGCTCGTCACGACCAGTACGTACGACCGGGAGGGTTTGGTGGACTCGCTGCGGCGGCTCTCCCGGATCGTCCGGCCCCGGGACCGGGCCGACGAACGGGTCCCGCTGCGGAGCCTCGACGTCCGATAGCCGCCGGACGCGCCCGCGAGGATCGGGAACGCTGGGAGGCATGACGCACTCTCCCACGACGGACTCCCGGACGGTCCTCACCGCCATGTACA
Organism: Streptomyces sp. NPDC091287; assembly: GCF_044768525.1. Taxonomy (NCBI): domain Bacteria; kingdom Bacillati; phylum Actinomycetota; class Actinomycetes; order Kitasatosporales; family Streptomycetaceae; genus Streptomyces; species Streptomyces sp. NPDC091287. Next base: position 540,692 of record NZ_JBIVUV010000001.1, on the reverse strand, counting down.
CGGCCGAAGCACGCTATCTGGCGGCCGGCGGACCGGGCACGGCCTCCTTCGACCTCCTGGCGCCCTGGTTCGCACCCGATGTGGTCCTGCATCAGGCGGCTGGGCTCCCGTACGGCGGAGTCTGGCGCGGGCATCTCGGCATGGAGCGGTTCTTCCGGGCGATGAGCGACACCTGGTCCGAGTTCGAGCTGGTGGAACAGGACTTTCTGGCCACCGGGGAGACCTCGGTGGTGCGCACGATCGTCCGCGCCGTGTCCCGGGCGACCGCGCGGGAGCTGACGTTCCCCATCCTGCAGACCCTCACCGTCCGGGACGGCCGGATCACCGAGGTGCGGCCGTTCTACTGGGACACCGAGGCCGTCACCCGTGCCTGCACACCGTGAGGCGCGGCGCCGGATCCCGGGGGCCCGCCGTCGGCGCCGACGCCTAGAATCGGACTGTTTGTCCCACCAGGCGTCAGAACCGACCCGTACGGAGCCGAGCCCCATGCACTCCCCCCACGATCCGTACGTCCGCGTGCGCGGCGCCCGCGAGCACAACCTCAAGAACGTCCGGGTCGACATCCCACGCGACACCCTGACCGTGTTCACGGGCGTGTCCGGGTCCGGCAAGTCCTCGCTCGCCTTCGGAACGATCTACGCGGAGGCCCAGCGCCGCTACTTCGAGTCCGTGGCCCCCTACGCCCGGCGACTGATCCATCAGGTGGGCGCGCCCGCCGTCGGGGAGATCACCGGGCTGCCGCCCGCCGTCTCGCTGGAGCAGCGGCGCTCCGCCCCGGGGGCCCGGTCCTCCGTCGGGACGGTGACGACGCTCTCCAACTCGCTGCGCATGCTCTTCTCCCGTGCGGGCGACTATCCGCCGGGGGCCGAGCGGCTGGACTCGGACTCCTTCTCCCCCAACACCGCTGTCGGGGCGTGCCCGGAGTGCCACGGGCTCGGCCGGATCCACCGGACGGACGAGGAGCTGCTCGTCCCGGATCCCTCGCTGTCGATCCGGGAGGGTGCGATCGCCGCGTGGCCCGGGGCGTGGCAGGGCAAGAACCTCCGCGATGTGCTGGACGCGCTGGGCCACGACGTCGACCGGCCGTGGCGCGAGCTGCCCGAGAAGGACCGGGAGTGGATCCTGTTCACCGACGAGCAGCCGGTGGTGACGGTGCATCCGGTGCGGGACGCGGGACGGATCCAACGCCCTTACCAGGGCACGTACATGAGTGCACGGCGCTATGTGCTGCACACCTTCGCCGATACCAAGAGCCGGGCCCTGCGGGCGAAGGCGGAGCGCTTTCTGACCAGCGCCCCGTGCCCGGTGTGCGGCGGGAGCCGGCTGCGGCCGGAGGCGATGGCGGTGACCTTCGCGGGGCGGACCATCGCGGAGCTGGCCGGCCTGCCGCTGTCCGCACTGGCCGAGGTCCTGTCCGGCGCGGGGGCGGGCGGCGAGGAGACGGCCCGGGTGCTGACAGGCGATCTGCTGGCGCGGATCGGGACGGTGACGGAGCTGGGGCTCGGCTATCTGAGCCTGGACCGGACGGCCCCGACGCTGTCCTCGGGCGAGCTGCAACGTCTGCGGCTGGCAACGCAGTTGCGGTCGGGGCTTTTCGGCGTCGTCTACGTCCTCGACGAGCCGTCGGCCGGGCTGCACCCGGCGGACACCGAGGCGCTGCTCGGGGTGCTGGGCCGGCTGAAGGAGGCCGGGAACTCGGTCTTCGTGGTGGAGCACCAGATGGACGTGGTGCGGCGGGCGGACTGGCTGGTGGACGTGGGTCCGCTGGCCGGCGAGCACGGCGGGCGGGTGCTGCACAGCGGGCCGCCCGAGGGCCTGGCCCGGGTGCCGGAGTCGGCGACGCGGCGGTTCCTGTTCGAGGAGGGGCCCGCGCCCGTACGGGAGCCGCGGGCGCCGAGCGGGTGGATCCGGCTCTCCGGCGTGGAGCGGCACAACGTGCGGGGCGTCGACGCGGCGTTCCCGCTCGGGGTGTTCACGGCGGTGACCGGGGTGTCCGGCTCGGGCAAGTCGACCCTGGTCGGCCAGGTGCTCGCCGGGGTACTGGCGGACCGGCAGGCGGGCGAGGAGCCCGGGCCGGGTGCCCGGTACTGCGCGGCGGCCACCGGTCTGGAGGCGGTGGACCGGCTCGTCCAGGTCGACCAGAAGCCCATCGGCCGTACACCCCGGTCCAATCTGGCCACGTACACCGGCCTGTTCGACGCCGTGCGGAAACTCTTCGCGGGGACGGACGCGGCGCGGGAGCGGGGGTACACGGCGGGGCGGTTCTCGTTCAACGTGAGCGGCGGGCGGTGCGAGACCTGCCAGGGCGAGGGGTTCGTCTCGGTGGAGCTGCTGTTCCTGCCGAGCACCTACGCGCCCTGTCCGGACTGCCACGGCGCGCGGTACAACCCGGAGACCCTGGACGTCACGCTGAACGGCCTGACGATCGCTCAGGTCCTGGAGCTGACCGTGGAGTCGGCGGCGTCGTTCTTCGCCGGGACGCCGGCCGCCGAGCGCGCGCTGACCACCCTGCTGGACGTGGGCCTCGGCTATCTGCGGCTCGGTCAGCCCGCCACGGAGCTGTCCGGCGGCGAGGCGCAGCGCATCAAGCTGGCGGCGGAGCTCCAGCGCACCCGGCGCGGGCACACGCTGTATCTGCTGGACGAGCCGACGACGGGGCTGCATCCGGCCGATGTGGAGGTGCTGATGCGGCAGTTGCACTCGCTGGTCGACGCCGGGAGCACGGTGGTGGTCGTGGAGCACGACATGGCCGTGGTGGCGGGCGCGGACCATGTCATCGACCTGGGGCCCGAGGGGGGTGACCGGGGCGGCCGGATCGTCGCGTCCGGCACCCCGGCGGAGGTGGCGCGCGGAGCGGGGAGCCGTACGGCGCCGTATCTGGCGAAGGCGCTGCGGCGCTGAGCCGACGGCGGACATGACGTCGATCCCGTACGGCTCCGGAACCGTACGGGATCAACGCCCGGGATCAACACCCGTGTCAGCGGCGGACCTTGCGGGTCGCCCGCAACCACTCCTTGTTCATCGCGGCGATCGAGGGCAGCGGGATGCCCTTGGGGCAGGCCGTGGCGCACTCGCCGGTCAGGGTGCAGCCGCCGAAGCCCTCGTCGTCCATCTGGGCCACCATGTCCAGGACGCGGGTCTCGCGCTCGGGTGCGCCCTGCGGCAGGACGTTGAGGTGGTTGACCTTCGCCGAGGTGAACAGCATCGCCGAGCCGTTGGGGCAGGCGGCGACGCAGGCTCCGCAGCCGATGCACTCGGCGTGCTCGAAGGCGAAGTCGGCGTCCGGCTTGGGCACCGGGGTGGCGTGGGCGTCCGGGGCGGTGCCGGTGGCGGCGGAGATGTAGCCGCCGGACTGGATGATCCGGTCGAACGAGGAGCGGTCCACGACCAGGTCCTTGATGACCGGGAAGGCGGAGGCCCGCCAGGGCTCGATGTCGATCGTGTCGCCGTCGGCGAAGGACCGCATGTGGAGCTGGCAGGTGGTGGTGCGTTCCGGGCCGTGGGCGTCGCCGTTGATGACGAGGCTGCACGCGCCGCAGATGCCCTCACGGCAGTCGTGGTCGAAGGCGACCGGCTCGTCCCCGGCGAGGGTGAGTTCCTCGTTGAGGGTGTCGAGCATCTCCAGGAACGACATGTCGGCGGAGATGCCGTCGACTTCGTAGGTGGCCATGGCGCCGGGCTCTTCGGCGTTCCGCTGGCGCCAGACGCGCAGGGTGAGCTTCATGCGTAGCTCCGCTGGGTGGGGTGGACGTACTCGAAGACGAGGTCTTCCTTGTGCAGGACAGGGGCGCCGCCGGTGGCGGTGAACTCCCAGGCGGCGGCGTAGGAGAACTCCTCGTCGCGCCGCTCGGCCTCGCCGTCCGGGGTCTGGGACTCCGTGCGGAAGTGGCCGCCGCAGGACTCGGCGCGGTGCAGGGCGTCGAGGCACATGAGCTCGGCGAGCTCCAGGTAGTCGACGATGCGGTTCGCCTTCTCCAGTGACTGGTTGAACTGTTCGCCGGTGCCGGGGACCTTGATGCGGCGCCAGAACTCCTCGCGGATCTCCGGGATCTTCGCGAGCGCCTTGCGCAGACCGTCCTCGGTGCGGGCCATCCCGCAGTACTCCCACATGAGTTCACCGATCTCGCGGTGGAAGGAGTCGGGGGTGCGGTCGCCGTCGACGGAGAGCAGCAGGTTGATCCGGTCCTCGGTCTCCGCCACGGCCTCCGCGACGGCGGGGTGCGCCGCGTCCACGGTGTCGGTGTGCGGATTGCGGGCGAGGTAGTCGTTGATCGTGGAGGGCAGGACGAAGTAGCCGTCGGCGAGGCCCTGCATCAGGGCGGAGGCGCCGAGGCGGTTGGCCCCGTGGTCGGAGAAGTTCGCCTCGCCGATGGCGAAGAGGCCGGGGATGGTGGTCTGGAGGTCGTAGTCGACCCAGAGGCCGCCCATCGTGTAGTGCACGGCGGGGTAGATCCGCATGGGGACCGTGTAGGGGTCCTCGTCGGTGATCCGCTGGTACATGTCGAAGAGGTTGCCGTACTTGGCTTCGACGGCCTTGCGGCCCATCCGGCCGATGGCCTCGGCGAAGTCCAGGTAGACCCCTTGTCCGCCGGGGCCGACGCCGCGCCCCTCGTCGCAGACGTTCTTGGCGGCGCGGGAGGCGATGTCGCGCGGCACCAGGTTCCCGAAGGCGGGGTAGATCCGCTCCAGGTAGTAGTCGCGCTCGTCCTCGGGGATCTGGTTGGCCGGGCGGTCGTCGCCCTTGGCCTTGGGGACCCAGATGCGGCCGTCGTTGCGCAGCGACTCGCTCATCAGCGTGAGCTTGGACTGGTGGTCGCCGGTGCGCGGGATGCAGGTGGGGTGGATCTGGGTGAAGCAGGGGTTGGCGAAGTACGCGCCGCGTCGGTGCGCCCGCCAGACGGCGGTGGCGTTGGAGTTCATGGCGTTGGTCGACAGATAGAAGACGTTGCCGTAACCGCCGGTGGCCAGGACGACCGCGTCGGCGAAGTAGGTGTCGATCTTCCCGGTGACCAGGTCGCGGGCGACGATGCCGCGCGCCTTGCCGTCGACCACGATCAGGTCCAGCATCTCGGTGCGGGCGTGGAGTTCGACGCCGCCCGACGCGATCTGTCGGGACAGCGCCTGGTACGCGCCGAGGAGGAGCTGCTGTCCGGTCTGGCCGCGCGCGTAGAACGTACGGGAGACCTGGACGCCGCCGAAGGAGCGGTTGTCGAGGAGGCCGCCGTACTCACGGGCGAAGGGGACGCCCTGGGCGACGCACTGGTCGATGATCTCCACCGAGATCTGCGCCAGCCGGTGGACGTTGGACTCCCGGGCGCGGAAGTCGCCGCCCTTGACGGTGTCGTAGAACAGCCGGTGGATGGAGTCGCCGTCGTTGCGGTAGTTCTTCGCGGCGTTGATGCCGCCCTGGGCGGCCACCGAGTGGGCGCGCCGGGGTGAGTCCTGGAAGCAGAACTGGACGACGTGGTAGCCCTGTTCGGCGAGTGTGGCGCCGGCCGCTCCGCCGGCCAGACCGGTGCCGACGACGATGACGGTGTGTTTGCGCCGGTTGGCGGGGTTCACGAGTTTCGCTTGGAAGCGGCGGGTGTCCCAGCGTTCGGCGACGGGGCCCTCGGGGGCCTTCGTGTCGACCACGGGCTCGCCCGTTGCGTACTGCGTGTAGTCGGGCATATCAGCTCACCACTCCGGTCATGACGGCGACGGGTACGGAGATGAAGCCCACCGTCAGCACTGCCGCGAGGAGGTTGGCGAGGGTCTTCAGGATGCGGTCGCGGGTCGCGTTGCCGACGCCCAGGGTCTGCGCGGCGCTCCAGAAGCCGTGCTGGACGTGCAGGCCCATGGCGAGCACGGCGACGATGTAGATGACGTTGCCGTACCAGGTCGAGAAGGTGTCGATGACGTTCTGGTAGGGGTGCCCGGCCTCGAAGCTGGTGTGCACGGTGCCGGTCGTCAGGTCGAGGATGTGCCAGACGATGAAGAGCGCGAGGATGATCCCGCCCCAGCGCATGGTCCGGGTGGCGTAGCTCGCCCGGGGCTTCTTGTGGACGTACTTGGCCGGGCGCGCCCTGATGTCGCGCCGGCTCAGCTGGTACGCGGAGACGCCGTGCAGCACGACGGCCGCGACCAGCCCCACCCGGACGAGCCACAGCGCCCACTCGTAGTGCAGTACCGGTTCGCCCATGGTGCGGAGCCAGTGGGCGTACCCGTCGAACTCGTCGGGTCCGAAGAAGATCTTCAGGTTGCCCACCATGTGGGCGACGAGATATCCGAGCATGACCAGACCGGTCACGGCCATGATCGTCTTCTTGCCGACGGTCGAGTTCCAGAGCGTACGCGTCATCGACGGCCGTCGGTCCGTCCGCGTTGCCAATGCCATGGACACGACGATAGGGGCGAACGGCCCAATCAGTCCAAGACATGGTCTGGCTCATCTCCATAGGCATTCGCTATCGACAGTCGGTAGGGTCGAACGGTGCACTTCCAACAGCTCACCTACTTCGTGGCCGTCGCCGAGGCCCGGCACTTCACCCGGGCCGCCGAGGCGGTGCATGTGTCGCAGCCCTCGCTCTCCCAGCAGATCCGGGCGCTGGAGACGGAGTTGGGCGCTGATCTGTTCAGCCGGGCCCGGGGCAACATCGCGCTCACCGACGCGGGCGAGGCACTGTTGCCGCTCGCCCGGCGGATCCTCGCCGACGCCGAGACGGCCCGGCAGGAGGTCCAGGAGCTGGTCTCGCTGCGCAGCGGCCGGGTGCGGCTGGGGGCGACGCCGAGCCTGTGCACCGGGCTGCTGCCGGACATGCTGCGCGCCTTCCACGACCGGCATCCGGGGGTGCGGCTGCTGCTGGAGGAGGGCGGCTCGCACGACCTGGTGCGTCAGCTGGCGCGGGGCGCGCTCGACCTGGCGCTGGTGGTGCTGCCCATGCCGGCCGCCTCCCCCGCGCTGACCACGGTGGAACTGCTGCACGAGGACCTGGTGGTGGTGTCCTCGGCGGCGGAGCCGCCCCCGGGGCGGGGCGGCCGGATCCGGATCGCGGATCTGGAGGGGGCGCCGCTGGTGATGTTCCGGCACGGGTACAACCTGCGGGAGCTGACCGTGGCCGCGTGCCGCGCGGAGGGCTTCGAGCCCACGTTCACCGTCGAGGGCGGCGAGATGGACGCGGTGCTCGGTTTCGTACGGGCGGGGCTCGGCATCGCCGTGGTGCCGAGCATGGCCGCCGCCCGGGCGGGCAGCGACCTGCGGAGGACTCCGCTGGCCGGGGCCGGGCTGCGGCGTACGATCGCCCTCGCGCACCGCAGCGACGTGGCTCCGCCCCGGGCCGCGCGCGAGCTCCAGCGGATGCTGCTGGAGCACCGGCCGGCCTCGGGCTGACCGGCCGGGCGCGAAGGATTCTCCGCGCCCCGGCCGGGCTCAGACCGCGTCCGCCAGCAGCAGGGAGTGGATGCGGTCCGGAGCCCCGGGGCGGGCGTAGTACCAGCCCTGTGCGGTGTCGCAGCCCAGCAGCCGCAGCTGCTCGGCCTGGGCGCCCGTCTCCACGCCCTCCACCGTGACGGCCAGCTCCAGGCTGTGGGCCAGCGACACGATGCCCTCGACGATCTTCAGATCGACCGGGTCCGCCGGGTGCTGCTGCATGCCCCGGGTGAAGGAACGGTCCAGCTTGAGCACGCTCACCGGCAGCCTGCGCAGGTTCGCCAGGTTCGAGTAGCCCGTGCCGAAGTCGTCGAGCGCGATGTCGACGCCCATCTCCGCGAGCTGCCGCAGCGGCTTGAGGAGATCGTCGTCGGCCCCGATCAGGGCGGACTCGGTCACCTCCAGGCAGAGCGCTCCCGGTTCGAGACCGGAACGTTCCAGCACGTCGACCGTCTCGGCGACCAGGCGGGGGTGGTGCAGCTGGGTCGGCGAGAGGTTGACGTTGATCCGCAGCGGTCCACCGTCGCTGTGCCGCTCCTGCCAGAAGTTCGCCTGCCGTACGGACTCCTCCAGCACCCAGCGCCCGAGCGGCACGATGAGCCCGGTGTGCTCGGCGAGCGGGATGAACCGGTCGGGGCCGAGCACCCCGTGCTGCGGATGGCACCACCGTACGAGCGCCTCGGCGCCGTGCACCGTGCCGTCGCCCAGGTGCACGAGCGGCTGGTACTCGATGAAGAACTCGCCCCGGTCCAGGGCGGCCGGGAGCGCGGTCGTCAGCCCGTGCCGGGTGATGGCGCGCGCGTCGGCCTCGGCGTCGGCGAGCTGGTAGCGGTTGCCGCCCGCCGCCTTGGCCCGGTACATCGTGATGTCGGCGCTGCGCAGCACCTCGGCGGCGCTGCGCTCCCCGGAGGGCCCCTCGACGACGCCGATCGAGCCGCGCACGGTCAGCTCGCGGCCGTCGAGGCGGATCGGGGAGGCGAGCGCGTTCAGGATGCGGCCGGCCAGTTCGCCCACCTCCTCGGCGGTGTCCGGGCCGGTGGTCAGCGCGACGAACTCGTCACCGCCGAGCCGGGCGACCATCTCGCCGCGCGCGGTGGCGCAGCTCTGGAGCCGGTCGGCGACCTCGACCAGGAGGCGGTCGCCGGCGGCGTGGCCGAGGCTGTCGTTGATGGCCTTGAAGCCGTCGAGGTCCAGGTAGCAGAGGCCGAAGCGGATTCCCTCCTGGGCGGCGAGGGCCTTCTCCAGACGTTCGAAGAACAGCGTCCGGTTGGGCAGCCCGGTGAGCGCGTCGTGGGTGGCCTCGTAGCGCAGGCGCAGATTGAGCAGCCGCCGCTCGGTGGTGTCCTCCATCAGTGCGAGCTGGTACTCGGGACGGCCCTCGGAATCCCGTAGCAGCGAGACGGTGAGGTTGGTCCACAGCACGGTGCCGTCGTTGCGGTAGTACGCCTTCTCGACCCGGTAGTGGTCGCGTTCGCCGCGTACCAGCTCGTCGTAGTACTTCCACACCTGCGGCGAGTCCTCGGGGTGGACCCACTCGTTCACCTTGTGGCTGCGGACGTGGTTCTCCAGCCCGCCGAACATCTTGGTGAGGGTGTCGTTGATCTCCAGGATGTTGCCGTCCAGGTCGGCGACGCCGATGCCGATGGCGGCGTCCTTGAAGACCGCGCGGAACCGGGCCTCCGTGGCGTGCAGGGCCTGTTCGGCGTCCGAGCGGGCGGTCAGCGCCGAGCGGGCGATGGCCTCCTGCTCGGCGAGCGTGCGCTCGCGCAGGGCCCCGGTGAAGCCTGCGGCGAGGGTGTGCTGGATCCGGGCGCAGCGGGCCCGGCCGTCCTCGGTGGACAGCACGCCGGGTCCGTTGCCGCCGCAGTACAGGACGAGGTAGGAGTCGACGACGCCGAGCGTGGAGCTGAGGGCGTCCGGGTCGGTGCAGTGCGCGTCGATCAGGGCCTCGCCGATCCGCTGGGCGGGCGAGGCGTCGAAGGGGTGGGCGTGCAGGATGCCGTTCAGCTCGCGTGCCAGGGGCAGCAGATGCTGTTCGAACTCCGGCCGGGTGAGAGAGGTGGCCGTCAGGGGGAAGATGGCCCGGCTCCAGATTCTGGCGAATCTCCGCAGCCGGCCTTCCGGACCGTCAGGTTCCGCGTCCGGTTCCCCGGACGCCTGGGCGGGAATGCTCACGCCTTGCGCCCAACCCCTGCGAAGCCCGAGAAGGCGTACGGGTCTTCCTGCTCCGGCGCCTGCGGGGTGTCGGGCCGCCATTCGGGCATCGACACGAGCCCCGGCTCGACCATCTCGTAGCCCTCGAAGAACTGGCCGATCTCCTCGCGCGAGCGCATGATCAGCGGGTTGCGGATGTTCTGGTAGACGCCGACCGTGCCGGCCGCCTCCTCCTTGGGCAGCGGAATGCCCTCGTACGAGGCGTGGGTCAGGACGATCAGGCTGCCGGGGGCCAGTGACTCGCGCAGCTCGGCGACCGCGGCGCGCGGGTCGTCGGCGTCCTCCACGAAGTGGAGGACCGCGACCAGCAGCAGCGCCACCGGCCGGTCCAGGTCGAGCAGTCCGGTGATCTCCGGGTTCGCCAGGATCTCCTTGGGGCGGCGCAGGTCGGCGGCGGCGATCACCGCGCGGTCGTTGCCCTCCAGGACGGCCTGGCTGTGGGCGACGGCGACCGGGTCGTGGTCGACGTAGGCCACCTTGGCCCCGGGGTCGGCGGCCTGGGCGACCTCGTGGACGTTGCCGAAGGTCGGTATGCCGGAGCCGATGTCCAGGAACTGGTCGATGCCGGTGTCGACGGCATAGCGGACGGCCCGGCGCATAAAGGCGCGATTGGCCTGCATGATCTTGGGAAGGCCCGGAAGGAACTCCATGGCCTTGCGCGCGGCTTCCCGGTCCACCTCGAAATTGTGCGATCCGCCCAGATAGAAGTCGTACATGCGAGACACGCTTGGCACCGAGATGTCAATGCCCTGCGGTGCCCAGGCGGGACGCTCCATCGATGTCTCCAACAAGTCGCCACGGCGATCCGGCCATGTTCATGGTCAGTGTTGACCAGAGGCTACTGATCGGCCGCCAAGAGAGCGAGTGGAAACGGAAATTAGCGATCCGTTATTGGTCACACTCCGGTGGCATCTGCGGCCGGTCCGTCGCTGCGCGTATGCGAACAGCGACGGACCGGCACTCCGGACGCCGTTTCCCGGTGGTTCGGGGCCACTTGAGGCTCCTGGGCGGTGTTCGACCGGGCCCGGTTACCGGGTAGCGCCGACAAGTTTGGATTCGGGGGAAACGGCGTACCAGGTTCCGCCGACCCCCTGCCCGTTGGTGTCGCCGGGCTTGGCGTCGCCCGCGAAGGTGTAGATGGGCCAGCAGTCGATGGTCTGCTGCTTGACGCCGTCGGGGCGGTCGAAGGTGACGAATCCCTTCGTCGTCACACCATCCACCGCATTTTTGGCCATGGGGGCCACTACCGGCCACTTCTTGAGGCAGTCGCCCGTGCACGCGGTCTTCATCGGCCAGGCCGAGTCCTTCGTGAAGCGGTAAACCGTCATACCGCGTCCGTCCACCACGATGTCGCCGAGTTCCGGATCCTTGCGGACCGAAAGGCCGGCGGGATCGGCGGGATCGGCGGATTCGGCGGATTCGGCGGGTTCACCCACGCCCGCGCCGTCGGCGTTCTTCGCGGCCTTCTTCCCGTCGGGAGCTGCGGCGAACCAGGTGCCGCCGACTCCCTGCCCGTTGACCTGACCCGGTGAGGTGTCCTTGGCGTACCGGTACATCGGCCAGCCGTCGACGGTGAGTTGGCTGGTGCCGTCGGCGCGGGTGACCTCGCCGAGCAGCTCGGGGCCGGTGCCGGCCGCGGCGGTGGCGTTGCCGGAGGCGACGACCGGCCAGGTCGCCGCGCACGCTCCGGCGCAGTTCGACTTCGGCGGATTCGCGGTGTCCTTGTCGAACCGGTAGAGCGTGAAGCCCTCGCTGTCGGTGAGCACCTTCCCGAGCTTCTTGCTCTCCCGGACGGCTAGTTGACCGGCTTCCTGGGGTTCCGCCGCCTCCGCGTCGGCCCCCGATCCGTATCCCCCGCCGGCTGATCCGTACCCGCTGTCGGCGGGCTGCTGGGCCGGAGCGGCGTTGCCCACGGCCTGGCCGTTGGGTGCCGCGTCGCCCTGCTCCTGACCGCACGCCGTCGTGAGCGTCAACAGAGCCGCGGCGGTGACCGCGAGCGAGGCGTTGCGCCAGGTGTTCATGTCGACTCCCGTGGTGCTTCGTCGTACCGCTTCCGGTGCCGGCGCGGGACCGCGCCGTTCATGGCCCTAGGTACGGGACGCCGACGGGGGCGCGTTCAAAGGAATGCCGAGAAGAATTCGGCGGCGCGACGTCCACCGGACAAACACGAATGGCGCATTAACCGCACGATCAGGCGAATCACCGGCAGGTATCGCGTGTTCCCCGGCAGCGTGGATCATGCTCGCGGACGTGTACGGATCACGCATCGCGCGGCTCACGACGGTCGCCGCACTTCTCTGGCTGACAGCCGTACCGCTGCCCGCCACCGCCGACAGCTGCGCGGTGGCCACGATCGGGCAGGGAGACGGCAGTTCGTCGGTCGCCGTGGCAGGCGACGGGGACTGTGTCGCGGTCTCCGAGCCACCACCGAAGCCGCCACCCCCACCGCCGCCTCCACCGCCGCCTCCTCCGCCTCCCCCACCGCCGCCACCGGTGGTCGCGGAACCGCCGCCACCGCCACCGGTGGTCGCGGAACCGCCGCCGCCACCACCTCCACCCCCACCGCCACTGCCGCCTCCTCCCCCGCCACCGGCACCCGCCCCGCCCCCGAAGCCGTCCCCATCACCGAAGCCCCCGGAGCGGACCGAGCCACCGCCCTCGCGGTCCGTCGCGCTGCCGACGTACCGCAAACCGGCCCGCAAACAGCCGCGGAGCGGACCGTCGCTGGTGTCCCTGACGCTGCTCATCACCGCCCCGGCGGTGTTCGCCGTTGCCGTGCTGCGGCCGCGATCGTCCCGCTGACCAGGAGAGATGCATGTCCGAATGGCTCGTACTGAGCATTGCCATGGCGTCCGCCTGCGCGGTCGTCCTCACCATCGCCGTCCTGAACAACCGGCGGATCGGGGATGACGACGACCCGTCCGAGACGCCCGACGTCATCGAGTACATGACGATGATGATCGGCGTGGTCTACGCGATCGTCCTGGGGCTCGCCATCGCCGGGGTCTGGGAGGGACGCAGCGCCGCCCAGGAGTCCGTCCGCATCGAGGCGCAGGCGCTGCACGAGGTGCAGGCGCGCGCCTCCGTCTACCCGGTGGAGGTCCGCGACCGCATCCGGGCGGACGTCGACGCCTACGTCAACCATGTGGTGCACGACGAGTGGAAGGTGATGTCCGACCGGAACACGCTCACCGAGCGCGGCACCCAGTTGCTGGACAAGGTACGGGCGGACGTCACCGACTACGTGCCCAGGACCGATCACGAGGGGCAGGCCTACCAGCCGCTGGTCGACCAGGTGGCGGCGGCGGACGACGCCCGCAGCACACGCGGGCAGAACGCCGGGGCGACGATGCCGGGGGTGGTCTGGTTCGGTCTGATCATCGGGGCGCTGGTGACCGTGGGGCTGATCTTCACCCTCCAGATCCGCAGAACGTTCCGCGAACTGCTCCTGGCCGGCCTGTTCAGCGCGTTGATCGCCTTCCTGCTCTTTCTGATCTGGGACTTCGACGCGCCCTTCGGCCGAGGCATCTCGGCCACCGCGGACCCGTTCCTCGACATGTTCCCGGGGGCCGCCCGCTGAGTCCGCGCCCCCGGCCCGTGAGCCGACCGGTGAGCCGGCCGGGGGACACCGCTGACCCATTCGCCGGACCCCGATCGCGGGCCGGGGGGACCCCTCCTAGCGTGTCGGGCATCGAGGTGCATTTTTCCTGCTATGTGGAAATTGGTTCCGCAGCTGCCCCTCGGGGAACCGGAGGATCCACCATGCGCGCGATACGTGTCGCACCGCTCGCCCTGCTCGGCGCCAGTGCCCTGACGCTGCTGGCCCCGTCCGCCGCCCACGCCGCGCCGGACGGGGCGACCAGCACGTTCAACCCGACGATCGCCCCGTCGGTCATCGCCCCCGGCGGCCGGGTCACCCTCGGCGCCGGCGGCTGCACGGGCGAGACGACCGTCTCCTCGGGCATCTTCGACACCACCACCATCCCGAGCGGCTCCACGACGGCCACCGCCACCATCGACACGGACGCCCGCCGGGGGGCCGTGTACGCGGTGACGTTCGCGTGCGGCTCCACCGGCACCTCCCGCAATGTCAACCTGACGATCACCGGCGGCGCCACCAGCACCCCCACCCCGACGCCCACCACCGTTCCGACCGCCAGCTCGACGGCGCTCGTGCCGGGCGGCGTGCGCGGCGGCCTCGGCGGAAGCTCCGGCTCCACCGACACGGTGGAGGTCGCGGCCGGAGCGGCCCTGGTGGCCGTGGCGGCCTCGGGCGCCCTCTACTTCGCACGCCGCCGCACCGCCGACCGCCGCCACTGACCGCGAGCATGCGGCGCACGGCAGTCGCCCCGGGTCCTGATCCAGGACTCGGGGCGACGGGCGTATCGGGCCGGGCGGGAGGTTCGACGCCTTAGAACGCCGCATGGCTCGTCCGCCGGCGCCGGACGAGGAAGACCGCGCCGCCGACGGCCGCCGCGGCCACCAGACCGCCACCGACCTGCATCTCCACGGAACTCGGGCCCATCGAGCCGCCGAGCCCGCCCTCCGCGCCGTAGCCGGCGAGCACGGTGAACTTGTGCGTCGCGATCCGGTCGTTGTCACTGCACTTCACGGAGAGGTGGTACTGCCCCGGCGTGGTGTTGTTCCGGACCCGGGCATGGGCGAAGTTGGTGCCGTCACCCGCCGAGAGGGTGGTCGTCGGGAACGCGTTCGACCAGACCTTGCCGCCGTGACCGCAGCCCCGCGCGGTGATCTTCAGCGTGCCGCCCTGGTGGACGGACTGAGGGTTGACGGCGACGTTGACCGGGCCGTTGGTGGCGGCGGCCATGGGGGCCGCCAGCCCGACGGCCGCGAAAGCGGTCGCGGTGACCGCGAGAGCGCGTGAGACACGCATCGTGTGAACCTCCAGCGGGAAACGCCCCCGGGGGCTTGTCCCCCGGGCTGGATCGACGAGAACGCCTCCCATGACGAACACTCACCAGCGGGCCGAAGGCTCGCACTTCGGCGTTGCTCCACCCCGGTGAAGCGACACGCCGTATGAAAACCCCCGAACCTGACGGAGCCGCAGGTCACAGACCATCAGAATTTTTATCTGCTCATTACTCCGATGGGCAGGCATCCGGCGGGGGGCCGACCCCGCCGCCACCCGTTCGCCCCTCTCTGATCGCCGCCCGGACCCGACGCCCTTAGCGTTCACAGCGTCGCAACGAAGGGAGATCCATGGGCCGGGACTACGCTGGCGCCGAGCGGACCAGACGTGTGCCATGGGGCGCGGTCGCCCTGGTGCTGCTCAGCGGCCTCGCCCTCATGCGCAACGGCACGGAGTTCGGGGAGGCGGGCCCCCCGCAGCCCGCGGCGGCCGCCTCGCTGGACCTGGGCAAGGACGCCGCGGGGCCGCCGGTGGAGGGCGAGCCGGTGCAGCCGCTGCCGTATGCCCCGGCCTCCCGGGTCAAGGTCCCGTCCATCGACGTCGACGCCCCGGTCATCGACGTCAACCTCGACGCCAACGGGTGGATCGACGCCCCGCCCGCCGAGGACCCCAACCTCGCCGGCTGGTACCAGAACGGCATCGCCCCCGGCCAGCGCGGCACCGCCGTGGTCGTCGGCCACGTCGACAACATGTCCGGGCCCGCGGTCTTCTTCGGCCTCGGCTCGCTCCAGAAGGGGCACCGGGTCGAGGTCGCCCGCTACGACGGCCGGGTCGGGATCTTCGAGGTGTACGGGGTGGAGGTCTTCTCCAAGAACGACTTCCCCGGCCCCCGGGTCTACGGCGACACCGGCCACGCGGAGCTGCGGGTCATCACCTGCGGCGGGGGCTACTCCAAGGCTGGCGGCTACGACGGCAACGTGGTGGTCTTCGCCCGGCTCGTCGACACCCGCTGACAGCGGCGCTCCCCGCACGATGGTGCCTCCGGTGGCCTCGGGTTTCCGAGGCCACCGGAGGCACCATCGTGCGGGGAAGCGTTTCTTCGGCTCAGAGGCGGCGCGGCACCGTGATGCGGTAGCCGGAGTCCAGCAGCCGGGGAAGATAGCGGCGCAGGGCCGCGACGCTCTGCGAGCGGTCGCCGCCCGCGTCGTGCGAGAGGACGACGACGCCGGGCGCCGCTCCGTCCAGCACCCGGCGGACGATCGTGCCGGTGCCCGGCGTCTTCCAGTCGAGCGTGTCCACGGTCCAGGCCATGGGCTCCATGCCCAACTCGGCCCCGATCTCGAAGGAGTTGCGGTTCCACGCGCCGTAGGGGGCGCGGTACCAGAGCGGCGGGGCCCCGAGCGCCCGGTCCACCACCTCGCTGGTGCGCCCCAGTTCGTCGCGGATCGCGGGGCGGGAGAGCTTCGGGATCAGCGGGTGCGACCAGGAGTGGTTGCCCACCACATGCCCGTCGTCGGCCATCTCGCGCAGCAGGTCCGGGTGCCCGTCGGCCATCTCTCCGCAGACGAAGAACATCGCGCGGACCCGGTGCTCGCGCAGGGTGGCCAGGATGTCCGGGGTGTAGAGCGGGTCGGGTCCGTCGTCGAAGCTCAGGACCATCGAGTGACCGATCTCGGGGAGATGCTCGAAGGGCCGGACCCGCACGGGCGGCCTGCCCGGTCTGAACCGGGGCGGGGTGTTGGCCGTCATGGGTTCGAGCCGGTACGGGGAGGGCCGGCCCCGGACGTGCCCCGGAGGTCCCGCGGCAGCGGCGGGCGGGGTGTCCGCGGCGGGTGCGGAGCGACTGGGCGCCGAGACCGGATCGGCGGCGATCAGGTGCACGGCGGTGGCGGTTCCGAGGCCGAGGGCGACCCTCAGCAGAGTGCGGCGCTCGGGTCCGGTGTGATCACTTCTCATGGCCAACTGCTCGCACGGCCGGACGTCCGCTCCGGCCGCCGACACCGACCATCGCCCGTTTTGTACACGATCGACGCAGTATGTTCATCTCTCTTCGGGTCCGTCGGCGGCCCGGAGCCTCCCCTCCGGGACGAGCCGATAGCCTCGGAGCCGTGACAGAGCAGCAGCCTCATCGGTTCGAACGCGGTACGGACGGCCCCAAGGTGATCGTCGCGGGGCTCGACGGCTCCGATTCGTCGATGCGCGCGGCGGCCTACGCCGCCGGTCTGGCCCGTCGGCAGAACGCCATGCTGGCCCTGGTGTACGTCCAGCCCGTCATCACGGCGGGCGCGGCGCTGGGCGTGCCGGTGAGCGACACCACGGGCGAGGTCGCGGAGGACCTGGTCTCCGAGATCCGCGCGGCGACCGAGCGCTTCAGTGACGCGTGGGACATGCGCTGGGAGTTCCACACCTTCCGGGGCGACCCGTACAACGGGCTGGTGACGGCGGCCGACGAGCTGAAGGCGGACGCGGTGGTGGTCGGGGCGTCGGAGTCGGCCGGGCACCGCTTCGTCGGTTCGGTGGCCGTGCGTCTGGTGAAGGCGGGGCGCTGGCCGGTCACCGTGGTGCCGTGAGGAGCGTTCACCTGCCCATCAGGAGCCCGTCTCCCTCCGCTCCGCGCCCGAGGACGACGGTACGGATGCGGTCGCGGACCTCGCGGAGGTGCTCGGCCCCGTCGTCGAGGGAGGCGTTGAGGTTGACGGCGCGTCCGGTATGGGTGTCGTACCACTGCGGGACGAACTCCGCCTTCTTCACCGTCCAGCGCTCGCCGGGCTTCGCAGGCGGCGCGAAGGTGAAGCGACCCATCGAGCTCTGGTTGCCGCGCGGGTCCTGGACGCCCTCGTAGTTGATCATCGCTCCGGCGATCTGGTCGCCCATCCCGTAGACGACCCAGGTGCCGTTGACCTTCTCGTACGCCTGCGGCACATGGGCATGGGTGCCGATGATCAGGTCGATGTCGGGGCGGCCCCCGTCGGCGGACGCGGTGAGCCGCCGGGCCAGCTCCACCTGGGTCGCGTCGGGCTCGTCCTGCCACTCGGTGCCCCAGTGGGCGGAGAGGACGACGACGTCGGCGCCGGCCCGCCGGGCCGCCCTGGCCTCCTCGATGATCCTGCGCTCGTCCGTCACGTTGACCGTCCAGGGCCGGTCGGCGGGGACCGGGATGTCGTTGGTGCCGTAGGTGTACGCGAGGTGGGCGACCTTGGCCGCACCCTTCCCCGGTCCGGCGGGCATGATCGTGGGCCGGGCGGCCTCGGCGGCGGTGCGGGCGGAACCGGTGTGCCGGATGCCCGCCCCGTCCAGCGCGCCGAGTGTGCGCGAGACCCCCTCGGCCCCGTCGTCGAGGGTGTGGTTGGAGGCCGTGGAGCAGGAGTCGAACCCGGTGGCGCGCAGGGCGGTGGCGACCTCGGGCGGCGACTTGAAGCTCGGGTAGCCGGTGTAGGGGCCGCCCTCCTCGCCGTACACCGTCTCCATATGGCAGAACGCCAGGTCCGCGGCGGAGACGACCGGGGCGACGCCCGCCAGCATCGGGGCGAAGTCGTAGCCGGCGCCGCCCGCGTCGACGGCGGCCCGGTCGATCACGGAGGAGTGCGGCAGGATGTCGCCCGCGGCGAGGAGCGTGAACGGGCGGGGCCCCTCGGCGCCCTGGCCGCCGGCTCCCCTCGCGGGGGCGGGCGACCCGCCCGGCGCGGGGGCCGGGAGCTGCTGCCCGGTGCAGCCGGTGGCCGCGGCGAGCAGGAGGGCGATGGCGGCCACGGTGCCCGGTCGGATGCGCTGCGTCATCTGCTCGACTCCATGTTCGGATGATTACGACCATCCGACTACACATATTTTCATACCGGATAAGCAAGGAGCATTGCCGCATACCTAGCTGAACTGGTCGTACCGGCCGACCCCGACGGCCCCTCGACCGTTCACCGCACCATTCGCCGCACTGAGCGACCGCTCGTCGCACGCCTCGGCGCACCGCCTGTTCCCGCGCCGCCGAATGCGTTCGTATACGCCAAGTCGGCAACGAGGCCACCAGGGGCCGCGGCGGGAGAGGGCGTTCATGAAGACCACCACGACGACCGATGAGCGGACCCTCGCCGAGTTGCAGCGGGAACACGGCCCCGCGCTGTTCCACTTCCTCCTCGGTCTGACCTTCGGGGACCGGCAGCGGGCCGAGGACCTGGTGCAGGAGACCCTGGTACGCGCCTGGCAGCACCCCGAGGCCTTCGACGCGCCCTACGCGTCGATGCGGCCGTGGCTGTTCACCGTGGGCCGCCGCCTCGCCATCGACGCGCGGCGCTCCCGGCAGGCCCGCCCCGTCGAGGTCAGCGACACCGTGCTGGAGAGCACCCCGGACGCCCTGGACACCGCGGACTGTGCCGTCCGCGCCCTGGACGTCCGGGAGGCGGTCCGCACCCTCAGCCCCGAGCACCGTGCGGTGCTGGTGCAGATCTACTTCCGCGGGCTGAGCGTCGGCGAGACGGCCGAGGCGCTCGGCATCCCCGCGGGGACCGTCAAGTCCCGCTCGTACTACGCCCTGCGGGTCCTCGCGCGGACGCTGCCCGGCTACTCCCGCAGGTCCTCCGCCCGGAGCAGCGCCAGCAGGGCGGAGGCCTCGGCCACCTCCACATAGACCCGGGCGCAGCCGTCGCAGCCCCGGAGGTGGCGGGCGACCCTACCGGTCTCCTCGGCGTCCAGGGCGTCCAGGACGTACGCGCCCAGCAGCAGGCGCACATGCGGGTCGTCGCCGGGGTCGACACTCATTCACTGCCTCGCATCTCCTGGGCGATCCTCACCTTCTGCCCACGCGGGGCGCCCGCCCCCGGTTCAATGCTGCGTGAAGCCCGGCACCGAGCAAGGAAAGAGGCGAGACGGGATGCGTCCCGAGGATACGGATGGGACCGGTGGGAACGGGCTCCAGGTACCGATGACCTGGCTGTCCACCGAGTATCTCGCCGACGACCTGTTACGGACCGGCGATCTGATGGAACCGACGACGCTGGAGTTCCGGGCGGGGCGCGACGCCCTCGCGCTGACGATGTTCCTGTGCGGAGTCCCCCGGGACGCTCCCGCTCCCCGGGCCCTGCCCGGACCGAGGGTCGACGAGCTGCGGATCCTCACGGCGTACGAGTGCACCTGGCGCGCCTGGATCTGCGAGCGGCTGACGGAGGCGGGACGGAACACGGAGCCCGGCGACCCCGATCTGGCGTTGGCGCGGGCGGCCTGGCGGTGGCTGGAGGAGACCGAACTCCTCGCGGCGGACCTCGACGCGATCGGCCCCGCTCCATGGGACGCGGCGGCCGACCCGACGGGCGACCGGGAGGTCCGCGTCTGGACGCCCGCCTGGCAGTTGGGGCTGCCGCTGGGACATCTGGCCGTCCACCTGTGCTGATCCCCTCGCTCAGGAACCGTGCACCCCGGCACGGTACTTGGGCAGCCGCAGCGTGATCTTCATGCCGGCCCCGACGCCGGTCTCGATGACCAGGCCGTAGTCGTCGCCGTAGACCTGGCGCAGCCGCTCGTCCACGTTGAGCAGGCCGATGCCGGTGGAGGCGCCGCCCTCGCCGCGCAGGATCTGCCGCAGCCGGTCGGGGTCCATGCCGGTTCCGTCGTCCTCGATGACCACCTCGGCCTCGGAGCCGGCGTCCAGGGCACTGATGGTGATGCGGCTGCGGGTGACCGCCCCTTCCAGGCCGTGCTTGACGGCGTTCTCCACCAGCGGCTGGAGGCACAGGAACGGCAGCGCGACGGGCAGCACCTCGGGGGCGACCTGGAGGGTCACGGCGAGGCGTTCGCCGAAGCGGGCGCGGACGAGGGCCAAATACTGGTCGATGGAGTGCAGTTCGTCCGCCAGCGTGGTGAACTCCCCGTGTCTGCGGAACGAGTAGCGGGTGAAGTCGGCGAACTCCAGCAGCAGTTCGCGGGCCTGTTCGGGGTCGGTCCGGACGAACGAGGCGATGGCTGCGAGCGAGTTGAAGATGAAGTGCGGGGAGATCTGCGCCCGCAGGGCCTTGATCTCCGCCTCGATGAGCTGGGTGCGGGAGCGGTCCAGCTCGGCCAGCTCCAGCTGGACGCAGACCCAGCGGGCCACCTCCCCCGCCGCCCGGGCCAGCACCGCCGACTCGCGCGGGGCATAGGCGACCAGCGCGCCCAGGACCCGGTTCTCGACGGTGAGCGGAACGGCGACGGCCCAGCGCAGCGGGCAGTCGAGGTCGGCGCAGCCACTGTCGAAGGCGGTGCGGCGGCCGTTGTCCAGGAGCACCTTCAGGTGTTCCATGACGTCCTTGCCGTGGTGGTGCCCGGCGCCGTCCCAGACCAGTACCCGGTCCCGGTCGGTGAGGCAGAGGGCGTCGGTGCCGAGGAGGGAGCGCAGCCGGCGGGCGGCGCGCCGGGCGCTCTCCTCGGTGAGGCCGGCCCGCAGCGGCGGGGCGGCCAGCGACGCGGTGTGCAGGGTCTCGAACGTGGCGTGCTCCACGGGCGTGCCGACATCGCTGGGGCGCAGCGGTCGGGCGGTGCGGCGGCCCACCAGATACCCGACGCCGAGCAGCAGCACGGCCGCCACGACGAGAACGGCGATCGCGGCCCCGGTCATCGTTCCCGCCCCGCGGCGGACCGCGCCGAGGAGAGTGCCTCGGGGAGGTGGAAGCGGGTCATGGCGGCGTTGGTGCCCGGGGGTATTCGCCCCGGTGTGGCGAGCGAGACGAGGATCATCGCGAGGAACCCCACGGGGACGGACCAGACGGCGGGCCAGGCGAGCAGGGCGTGCGGCCAGCCCGGCGGGCGTACGGCCCCGCTGACGGTGATGGCCACCGCGACGAGAGCGGAGCCGCCGCCCAGCAGGAGCCCCGCGACGGCCCCGGGCGGGGTGAGCCGCCGCCACCAGATGCCGAGGATGAGCAGCGGGCAGAAGGAGGAGGCGGAGACGGCGAAGGCCATGCCCACCGCGTCGGCCACCGGTACCCGGCTCACCAGCAGGGAACCGGCGAGGGGTACGGCGATGGCGAGGACGGTGGCGAGCCGGAAGTGGCGTACCCCGCGCGAGGGCAGGACGTCCTGGGTGATGACTCCGGCGACGGCCATGGTGAGCCCGGAGGCGGTGGACAGGAACGCGGCGAACGCCCCGCCGGCGATCAGCGCCCCGAGGAGGTCGCCGCCGAGTCCGCCGATGACGCGGGCGGGCAGCAGGAGGACGGCGGCGTCCGCGTCTCCGCCGTACCGCAGTTCGGGCGTGTAGAGCCGGCCGAGGGCTCCGTAGACCGGCGGCAGCAGGTAGAAGAGGCCGACCAGGGCGAGGACGGCGACGGTGGTGCGGCGGGCGTCGCGGCCGTTGGGGCTGGTGTAGAAGCGGACGACGACGTGCGGCAGACCCATGGTGCCGAGGAAGGTCGCCACGATCAGCCCGTAGGTGGCGTACAGCGGATGGTCGGCGCGGAAGACGGCGAGCTGGTCGTCGAAGCTGACCCGGGGCCGGCCGTCGCCCTG
Source organism: Streptomyces sp. NPDC091287 (assembly GCF_044768525.1). Taxonomy (NCBI): domain Bacteria; kingdom Bacillati; phylum Actinomycetota; class Actinomycetes; order Kitasatosporales; family Streptomycetaceae; genus Streptomyces; species Streptomyces sp. NPDC091287. The sequence goes on along the minus strand of NZ_JBIVUV010000001.1, from coordinate 518,733 downwards.
CCAGGCGAGCACCAGGAAGAGGGCGGGCACCAGGAGCGCGGTGAGTTTCAGCCAGTACTGGAAGACCTGGACGAAGGTGATGGAGCGCATGCCACCGGCGGCGACGGCTGCGGTCACGACGGTGGCGACGAGGACGTCGCCGAGCCAGCCCGGAGCGCCCGTGAGGATCTTGAGGGTGAGCCCGGCGCCCTGGAGCTGGGGCACGAGGTAGAGCCAGCCCGCGCCGACGACGAGCGCGCTGACCAGTCGGCGGACCTGCCGTGATTCGAGCCGTCCCTCGGCGAAGTCCGGCAGCGTGTAAGCCCCCGAGCGGCGCAGCGGGGCGGCGACGAAGACCAGGAGCACCAGGTATCCGGCGGTGTAGCCGACCGGGTACCAGAGCATGTCGGGGCCGTGGACGAGGACGAGCCCGGCGACGCCGAGGAAGGAGGCGGCGGAGAGGTATTCGCCGCTGATCGCGGCTGCGTTGAGGCGGGGCCGCACGGTGCGCGAGGCGACGTAGAAGTCGGAGGTCGTACGGGAGATACGCAGGCCGAAGCCGCCGACGAGGACGGTGGCGAGGACGACGAGGGCGACCGCCACCCAGGACGCCATGTGGTCGGGGGTGCTCACGGGGCGGGGCGGCCCTCCACCAGCCGGGCGAAGTCGCGTTCGTTGCGCTCGGCCCTGCGGACGTACCACCAGGCGGCCAGGGTGAGCGGCGGGTAGGTGGCGAAGCCGAGCACCGCCCAGACGAGGGCGGAGCTGTTCAGCGCGGCGAAGAGGAGCGGCAGGGTGCCCGCGACAAGGGCGAGGACGGCGAAGACGGTGAGCCCGGCGCGCAGCTGGCCGCGCATCAGCGATCGCACATAGGCGCCGCCGAGTGCGGTCTGCTCGTCGATCTCCGACTGGGTGCGGTAACGGGGCAGCGGGCGCACCCGCCGCGGCTCCCCCGTGACCACTTCGCGCCGGGGCGATGGCTCTGCGGACATGGGCTCGGAGTGTAGGCGTCGGCGGGCCGTGCTGGGAAGGGTTCGGCGAAGAACCCCCCAGGTCAGCGGCCACCCTGGCGCATCAGGAGGTCGCGCAGGGCACGGGTGTGGCGACGGCTGACGGCCAGCTCCGCCTCCCCGATGCGCACGCTCATGCTGCCCGCGTCCAGGCGCAGCTCGTCGATCCGGCCGAGCGCCACGAGGTGGCGGCGGTGGATCCGGACGAAGCCCCGGGAGCGCCACCGCTCCTCCAGGGTGGTGAGCGGGATGCGGACGAGGTGGCTGCCGGTGGCGGTGTGCAGGCGGGCGTAGTCGCCCTGCGCCTCGGCGTACGCGATCTCGTCGATGGGGATGAAACGGATGACGCCGCCCAGCTCGACCGGGATCTGGTCGCCCGCGCTGTCGTGGACGGGTGCGGACCGGTCCCCCACCTGCTCGGCGACCCGTCGGACGGCTTCGGCGAGACGTTCGCGGCGGACCGGTTTCAGGACGTAGTCGACGGCCTTGAGGTCGAAGGCGTGGACGGCGAAGCCCTCGTGCGCGGTGACGAAGACGATGAGCGGGGGCGCGGCGAAGCCGGCGAGGAGCTGGGCGACGTCGAGGCCGGTGAGACCGGCCATGTGGATGTCGAGGAAGACCACGTCGATCGCGGACGGATCGTCGGGGCCCGCGTCCACCGCGCCACCGATGCGGCGCAGTGCCTCGGTCGCACCGGTGGCGCCCTCGGCGCTGCGGACACGGGGGTCGGCGCGCAGGAGGTAGAGGAGTTCCTCCAGGGCGGGTTGTTCGTCGTCGACGGCGAGTACGCGCAGCATGAGGCCGGAGTTTAGGGGCTCGCCCGGCCGATGGCTTGACTGAATCCCGGGTTGTTCCCGTACCGCAGTACATGCAGACGACCGAACCCCACATCCGGGTGGGGGCCTATGCGCTGGGCGCGCTCGGGAGGGCCGACGCCTTCCGGTTCGAGGAGCATCTGGCGGACTGTCCCGGGTGCCGTGTGCGGGCACGCGAGTTCGCCGGGGTGAGGGCGGGTCTGGCGGTGGCGGGGCCACCGGTGGTACCGGGGTCCGGGCTCGCGGAACGGCTGACGGCCGCGGTGGCGGCGGGGCGCGAGTGGGGGTCGGCGGTGGCGCTGGAGGTGGCGCGGGTTCCGGTGGAGGGGGTGTGCGCGCTGGTCGCGGTGGGCCGGGACGGCAGTGAGGAGACGGTGGGCAGTTGGTCGGCCGGGGGCGTGGGCGGCGGCCCGGTCGAGGTGTCGGGCGGGGCGGCGCTGCGACCGGAGGGCATCGACCACTTCGAGGTGCGGACGGCGGACGGGCGGCGGCTGGTGACGGTGACGCGGTGAGCCCGGGAGGCCGTTACTTCAGGAACTTGGAGAGCCTGCGGTCCGCCAGCGGTCTGCCGCCCGTCTGGCAGGTGGGGCAGTACTGGAGCGAGGAGTCGCTGAAGGAGACCTCCAGGATGGTGTCCCCGCAGACCGGGCAGGCCTCCCCGGTACGCCCGTGGACCCGCATCCCGGTCTTCTTCTCGGCTTTGAGCTTTCCGGCCTCCACCCCGCTGGAGCGGGTCACGGCGTCCTTGAGCGTGGTGCGCAGCGCGGTGTACAGGCGGGTGACGTCGTCCTCGCCGAGGTCGGCGGTCCGTTTGAACGGGGACATCTTCGCGACGTGGAGGATCTCGTCGCTGTAGGCGTTGCCGATGCCCGCGATGAGCGACTGGTCGCGCAGCGCGCCCTTGATCTGGCGGCGCTCCCCCGCGAGCAGCGCGGCGAACGCGTCGCGGTCGAAGACGTCGGCGAGGGGGTCCGGGCCGAGGCGGGCGATTCCCGGGACGTCCATGGGGTCGTGGACGAGGTGGACGGAGAGGCGCTTCTTGGTGCCCATCTCGGTCAGGTCGAAGCCGTCGCCGTCGACGGTGATCAGGCGCAGGGCGAGGGGTCCCTTGCCGGGGCGGGGCGGGGCGGCCGGGAAGGAGTCCTTCCAGCGGAGCCAGCCGGCCCGGGCGAGGTGGGTGCACAGGTGGAGGCCGCCCGCCTCGATGTCGAGGAACTTGCCGTGGCGGGCGACCGAGGTGACGGCTGTGCCCTCCAGGGCGGTCAGCGGCGGGTCGTACGTCTTCAGGACGCTGATCGCCAGCGGGAGGACACGGGCGATCTCCTTGCCGACCAGGTGGTCGTCGAGGAAGACTCGCAGGGCTTCGACTTCGGGCAGTTCGGGCATGGCTCCAGACTGCCGCAGCCGGTGGGCGGCTGCCTGTCAGGACACCGGTGCGCGGTCCGTGCCGGTGATGACGGCGCCCAGCTCCGTGAACTCCTCCTCGACCGCGGCGGCGAGCCGGTCGAGGTCGGGCAGCGCCTTGCCGTCGGCGACCAGTCCCACGTGCACCCGGCCGCCGTAGGTGGAGAGGGCCACCGCCAGGGACTGGCCCCGGGCCAGCGGGGCCATGGGGTAGAGGGCGGTCAGCGGGCAGCCGCCCAGCGAGAGCGCGGAGCGGGGCAGCGGCACGCTGGTGACCAGCACGTCGAAGAGCATACGGGCGGCGTTGGCCGCCAGTGGTGCGCCGAACCGGTGGGCCAGCGGCGGCAGTTGGTCGGCCAGTACGGCGACGGCTCCGGCGCCCTTCAGGGGGCCGGCCGCCTTGTTGCGGTCCATCGCCGTCCGGACCGCCCGGAGCCGCCCGCGCGGGTCGGCCTCGGCGACCGGCAGGTCGAGCAGATAGGCGGAGAGCCGGTTGCCCGTCGCGGAGGCGCCACCGGGCCGGCGGCGGGAGACGGGGACCAGGGCGCGCGGGTCCGCGGCGGACAGCGGTTCGCCGCGCCCGGCCATCCAGCGGCGCAGCGCACCGGCGACGACGGCGAGGAGGATGTCGTTGGCGGTGCCGCCCTCGGCGCGCCGGATCCGCTGGAGGTCCCCGGCGTCGAGGTCGGCGGTGGCCAGGCGGCGGGTGCCGCTGGAGGGTGCGGTGAAAGCGGTCGTGCCGCGCAGGTCGAGGCGGCCCGCGCGGACGACGGAGGCCCCCACACCGAGCGCCCGGCCGACCTCGCCGATCCGGCCGAGGGCCATGCCCGCCATCTCCCGGGGGTCGGGCAGCCAGGAGCGGGGCGGGACGGCGGGGCGGCCCCGGGCAGCGGTGCGGGCGCTGGTGACGGCGGCGATCTCGTCGAAGATCCCGGCCCCGATGGCGACCGCCCGCATCCCGTCGGCCAGGGCGTGGTGCAGCTTGACCAGGACGGCGAAGGGGCCGCCCGCCGCGCCGCCGATGAGATACATCCGCCAGGGCGGCAGTCCGCGCCCGAGCGGTCGCTCCATCAGTTCGCCGGCCAGCCGGCCGGCCCCGGCCATGAAGTCGCCGTCGTCCACGACGACGTGCTCGACGTGCCGGTGCACGTCGAAGTCCTTGTCCACGGTCCAGGCTTTGCCGCCGACCGGCAGCAGAACGTCGCGTACACACATGCGCAGCCGGGGGATCGCGGCGGCGCGGGTGCCGAGCAGGTCGAGGATCCGCTCCGGAGCGGCGCCGGGCGCCGGCGCGAAGACGGCGAGCGCGCCGAGGTGCATCGGATGGGCGTCCGATTCGAGGTGCCAGAAAGCGAGATCGAGCGGGGCGAGGAGCTCGGTACCCAACGGGGGCCTCATGTCGTCGAAGGCGGCAGGGCCGGGGTGCGGCCGGTCCCCCGCAGTCAATCGTTTGCGGTCGGTTACGGTCAAGCACAGACATGTTACGTACTGTTACACCTCGGTGGGCGATTCAGCGGGCCGGAATGAGAAACTCGCACCACACGCATTTGCCGCTGCCACGGGATTCCACGCCCCAGACGTCGGCCAGCCGGTCGACCAGCATCAGGCCGCGTCCCGACACTCCCGACTCCCCCGCGTCGCGGCGCCGGGGCAGTGCGCTGGAGCGGTCCTCGACGTCGACGCGCAGCCGTCGCTCGGTTCCGGCGAGCACCCGGATCGTCACGACGGCGCCGCCGTCGGTGTGCATGAGCGCGTTGGTAATCAGTTCGTCGGCCGCGAGTTCGATCTCGTCGGCCCGGTCCTTCGCTCCCCAGGCCCGGACCGCGGCCCGGATCATGTGCCGGGACGAACTCAGCGCCTCGGGGTCGTTCTGGGCGACGTGCTGCTGGAGGCGGCCGCCCGGCTGCGGGGCGTGCGCGGCCCGGCGGCGCAGCAGCAGGACCGCGACGTCGTCCTGGCCGCCGCGCTCGTCGACGGCGTCGCAGAGCTGGTCGGCCAGCTTCTGCAGGCCCTGGGGGCCGTTGGTGACGAGGGCGGTGAGCTGCTGCATGCCTTCGTCGAGGTCGGAGCCCGGCAGCTCGACGAGTCCGTCGGTGAACAGGACCATCGTCTGGCCGGGGTCCAGTTCGACCGTGCCGACCGGGTACTCCAGCCGGCCGAACTCCGCCGAGAGACCGAGCGGCAGCCCGCCCTCGGACGGCAGCCTGCGGCAGCTCCCGTCCACGTCCCGCACCAGCGGGTCGACGTGTCCGGCGCGGACCAGCTGGACGACGCCGGTGGTGAGGTCGACCTCGGCGTAGGTGCAGGTGGCGAAGCGGTCGGTGTCCAGTTCGTGGAGGAAGACGGAGGCGCGCGCCATGACCGTGGCGGGGCTGTGCCCCTCGGCGGCGTACGCGCGCAGGACGATCCTGAGCTGCCCCATGACGGCGGCCGCGTGGGTGTCGTGCCCCTGGACGTCCCCGATGACGGCGCCGACCCGGCCGCCGGGCAGCGGGATCAGGTCGTACCAGTCGCCGCCGATGTCGCGGCCGAGGCGGGCCGAGCGGTAGCGGACGGCGACCTGCGCCCCGGGCACGGCCGGGATCCGGCGCGGCAGCATCGCCTGCTGGAGGCCCTCGGCGAGGTCGTGGTCCTGTTCGTAGAGCATCGCGCGCTGGAGGCTCTGGGCGATCGAGGTGCCGAGCGCCATCAGCAGATTGCGTTCGTCGGCGGTGAAGCCTCCCTTGTCCCGGTAGAGGAGGCCGAGTGCGCCGATCGGGCGGGCCTGGGCGATCAGCGGCATGTAGGCGGCGGAGGTGATCCCGAGGTGGCTGATGTCGGGCCACAGGATCGGGTAGGAGGTGGCGAAGTCGTCGGCGGACTCGATGAAGCGGGGGGTCAGGGTGCGCACCACTTCGCTCATCGGGTACTGCTCGTCCACCCGGGTGTACCGGGTGCCGGGGACGTACGAGCCTTCGGGGCCGTCGGCCACGAGGTGGATGCGGCCGGACTCCAGCAGGCCCATGACGAGGCTGGTGGCTCCGAGGTGGGCGAGCCCCTGGGAGTTCTTGAGTACGGCGATGACGTCCTTGACGGTACGCGCGTGGGCCAGCGCGGCGGTGGTGCCCTCGACCAGGCTGGTGCGCCGGCGACGATCCTCGTCCAGCTCGCGCCGGGCGGTGGAGTCGGCCAGTTCCTGGGTGGCGTCGCGGACGATCCCGATGATGCGGCGCGGGCGGCCGGTGCCGTCCCGGCGGACGAAGCCCTGCGTGTGCGTCCAGCGCAGCGTGCCGTCCCGCCGCTGGATGCGGAAGTAGGCGCCGTAGTTGGTACGCCCGCTCTTCAGGGCCTGCGAGACCATCCCGTCCAGACGCTGGGCCTCGTCCGTCGGCACGCGCGGCGCCAGCGACGCAGGCCGGTCGTCGTACTCGTCCACGGTCAGGTCGAACACGTCGAGGGCGGCCTGGTCCATGTGCATGAGGCCGGTGTCGAGGTCCCAGTCGAAGCTGCCCATACGGTTCAGGGCGAGGCTGAGGTCCGGGTGGGCGGGCCAGTCGTCGGGGAGTGACAGGGCACCCGCTACCCGATCATCCATGTGGGCCACTCTGCCACCATTTATCCGATTCTTCTTGTCCGATTCGTTGATTCGTCGACGGCTGGTACGGGGCCGGGGGCGACGCCGTACGGGCTCCGTCGGCAGGGCACTCAGCCCCTGGCGTCCGGCCGGTCAGCCGGCGAACACGTCGTCGAGGCCCGCTTCCATGGGCTCGTCCGGCTCGGCGGGCGCTTCCGGCTCAAGGGGGCCGTCGGGGCCCGCGGGCTCGTCCGGCTCGGCGGGGAAGACCTGGGTCGGCTCCGGCGCGACGTCCGGGTCGCCCTCCTCCTCGTACTCCCACGGCTCCTCGGGCGGCGTGTCACCGAAGTCGTCGGACGGCTCCGGCGGTCCGGGATCCGTGGGCTCCTCCGGCTCGGAGGGGGCCGGCCCGGTCGGGGCGGTGTCCGGGGGCGCGGATTCGGAGGGGCGGCCCGGCGACGGGAAGAGCAGGTCGGCGTCGGGCTCGAAGGGCGGCGGGTCGTCCGGAGTGCGGTCGCGGCCGCCACTGTCGCCCATGGCCCGCTCGATCCAGGTGTTGTCGTCGGCGTTCACGATGATCAGGCTGGTGGCCGCCTTGACGCCCGGCTCGACGGCCACGATGCGCGCGGGGTCGTAGCCGGGCCAGCGCTCCCCCCGGTGGGCGACCTTTCCGTCAGCGACCACGGGCGGGGCCAGCGGGTTGCCGCAGGCGCAGCGGACGCGGGGCATCCCCCGGCTGTCGACCAGCACGGCGGTGCCCGCCTGGAGCACGGCCTGGAAGCCGGTGGCCGAGCCGGCGCTGTAGCCGTGATTGGTGACCTGGGCGTCGGCGCGCAGGACGACGGGGGTGAGGGACTTCAGGTAGCCCGGGATCTGCACGGCCTCGATGCCGGCCGCGTCGGCGAAGGCGCGCGCCTTGTCCTCGTCGTCGGCCAGGAGGGAGGCCTGCTGTTCGACGTCGCAGGCGGCGACCGACCGGGTGCCGCCGTAGAGCCCCGGTACGGCGCCGGAGACCGGATGGACCGTCCGGGTGGCGGAGGTCGGTTCGGCGTCCGGCGCACCGGTGGGGGACGGGGAGGCCGCCGCCCGCGCCGTGGAAGCGGTGAACGGACCGGGGCCGGGGGACGCGAGCGGCTGGAGGAGGACGTCCTTGACCTCCGCGGTGCCCGTGGTGCCCTTCGCCGTACGGTCGCCGCCGCCTCCGCAGCCGGCGACGGCGAGCAGCACCCCGGCGGACAGCGCGGCGAGCGCCGTACGCCGGATACGTCCTTGTGAGCGCACAGAGCTCTCCTGCCTGTCCCTGGGGAACGGATGGGTGTCACCATCTGTGCCGCACCGAGCGCGGTCCCGCAAGCGGACGGTCGCCCGCACTCCCGTCTTGAACGCGTTCAAGAAACCCTCTACGCTCACTCCCGGAACTTGAACACGTTCAAAGCAGGAAGTTCACAGCAGGACGTTCACAGCAGGACGTTCAAAGCAGGACGTTCAAAGCAGGGGGAAGTCATGTCCGCACTGGTCAACGCCATCGTGATGCTGGGCATGCTCGTCGTCGTGCCGGCGGGGCTGCGGCTGACCGGACAGAAGGAGCTGGAACGGATCCGGCAGCTCTGGCCCCTGTTCGCCGTGCCGGGCGCCGTCGCCCTCTGGCTGCCGCGCGGCCCCGCGGCCACGGCTCTCGCCTGCTGCTACGCGCTGGGAGCCGTCCTGCTCGCCCTGCACGCCCCGCGGCGGGCGGTCCGCGGCCGAGACCTCGACCCGGCGGGGATCGCGCTGCTCACCGCGCTGGTCACCCCGGCCGTCGCCGCGGTCGCCCTGGTCGCCGAACGGTCGGGGCACGAGCTGTTCGGGTTCGACCTCGGCATCCTGGCGCTGACCGTGCCGCACTTCCACTTCGCCGGGTTCGCCGCCGCCCTGATCGCCGGGCTGGTCTGCCGGGTCTCCGACGGCCCGGCGGGCCGCTTCGCCGCGCTGAGCGTGCCGCTGGGCACCCTGCTCGTCCTCGTCGGGTACTTCATCGGCGACTGGGCCGAGCTCGCCGGGGCCCTCGTCCTCACGGCCGGCATGTGGACGGTCGGCCTGCTGACCTGGCGCATGGGGCGCGCCGGCGGCCGGGACCGGGCGACCCGGCTCCTGCTGCTCGCCTCCGCCGCCGTCCTGGTGGCGACGATGCTGCTCGCGCTGAGCTGGGCGCTCGGCGAGGCGACCGGACTGCCCCACCCCACCCTGACCTGGATGGCCGCCACCCATGGCCTGGGCAACGCGCTGGGCTTCGCGCTCTGCTCGCTGCTGGCCTGGCGGCGCATCCGCACCGAAGGACCCGACCGCACCGGAGGCAGGACCGCATGAGCACCCTCACTTACCCGGAGGTCGGCGCGACCCGCCTCGGCCCGCTCCCCCGGGGATACCACCACCTCCACCACCGCACCCGGATCGGCCGGGGCGAAACGGACTTCGCCACCGCCGGAGCGGCGATAACCGAATGGCGGATGCACCGCGCTTCGGGTGCGCGGGTGGAGGCCCCGGGGCGCCGCGCGGAGCCGGGCGGCAACGTCCGGGTCTCCCTCGGCCTCGGGCCGCTGCGCTTCACAGCCCCCTGCGAAGTCATCTGGACGGCGTACGGGGAGGACGGCCGCACCGGCTTCGGTTACGGCACCCTCGCCGGGCATCCGGAGCGCGGGGAGGAGTGCTTCGTGGTGGACCTCGCGGACGACGGCACTGTGTGGTTCACAGTGCTGGCGTTCTCGCGCCCCGCGTCCTGGTACGCCCGGCTCGCCGGACCGCTCGTGCCCCTCGTACAGCACTGGTACGCGCGCAGGCTCGGCCGCACTCTGCGCCGGATCGTCGTGACGAGCTGACCCGCCCGGCCACGACCGGCAGGGCCCCTGGCCGCGCCCTGCCCGATACTGGCAGGGATGGAATGGTTCACCGCGGACGGCTACTGGCTGAGCCGGCTGATCTTCCAGCGGGCTCTGGCCGTGGTCTATCTGGTCGCCTTCCTCTCCGCCGCGCTCCAGTTCCGGGCGCTGATCGGCGAGCGCGGCATGCTGCCCGTCCCCGAGCTGCTGCGGCGCACGCCTTGGCGGGCCGCCCCGGGGCTCTTCCGGCTGCACTACTCGGACCGCTTCTTCGCCGGCGTCGCCTGGAGCGGCTGCGCCGTCTCGGTGGCCCTGATCGCCGGTCTCGACGGGCTGCTGCCGCTGTGGGGCGGCATGCTGCTCTGGGCGCTGCCGTGGGTGCTGTATCTGTCGATCGTCCAGGTGGGGCAGGTCTGGTACGGATTCGGCTGGGAGTCGCTGCTGCTGGAGACGGGGTTCCTGGCGGTCTTTCTCGGCACCGGGGACACGGCCGCGCCGGTGCTGGTGCTGTGGCTGCTGCGGTGGCTGCTCTTCCGGGTCGAGTTCGGCGCGGGGCTGATCAAGATGCGCGGGGACGCGTGCTGGCGGAAGCTGACCTGCCTGGACTACCACCACGAGACACAGCCGATGCCGGGGCCGCTGAGCTGGTTCTTCCACCATCTGCCGGGGCCTGTGCACCGGGTGGAGGCCGCCGCCAACCACCTCACCCAGCTGCTGGTGCCCTTCCTGCTGTTCACCCCGCAGCCGGTGGCGAGCGCGGCGGCCGGCCTGATGGTCCTCACCCAGCTCTGGCTGGTCCTGTCGGGGAACTTCGCCTGGCTGAACTGGCTCACCATCGCGCTGGCGCTCTCCGCGATCGACTGGACTCCCCTGGCCGGGCCGCCACCCGCCCAGGTCGCGCCGCCCCTCTGGTACGAGGTGGTGGTCATCGCGGTGACCACCCTGGTTCTCGTGCTCAGCTACCGCCCGATGCGCAATCTGCTCTCGCGGCGGCAGGCGATGAACCGGTCCTACGATCCTCTGCACCTGGTCAACACCTACGGGGCCTTCGGCTCCATCAGCCGGATGCGGCTGGAGGTCGTGGTGGAGGGCAGCGCCGATCCGGTGGCGCGCGAGGAGGCCGAGTGGCGGGAGTACGGCTTCCGCGGCAAGCCGGGCGATCCACGGAGGCTGCCGCGCCTGTTCGCCCCGTACCATCTGCGGCTCGACTGGATGATGTGGTTCGCGGCACTCTCCCCCGCGTACGCCCGCCCCTGGTTCGGCCCCTTCGCCGAGCGGCTGCTCGACGGCGACCGGGACACGCTCCGGCTGCTCGGGCACAACCCGTTCCCCGACGGACCGCCCCGGCAGGTGCGCGCCCGGGTGTTCCGCTACCGGTTCACCGGGCTCCGGGAGCTGCGGGCCACCGGATGCTGGTGGCACCGCACCTATGTCCGGGAATTCCTGCGGCCCGCCTCCCGGCCGCTGCCGCCGGAGCGGGAGGGCGGGGAGACGGGCCGCGGGACGCGCTGAGCGGTCAGTCGATGCCGGGCAGAATGTGCGGCTCGGCGAGGTCGTCCTCGTATCCGGCGAGCCGGATCGGGGCGGACCTGGCCCAGACCTCGATGTTCCGCAGCTTCTCGGGGCGGCCGGGCCGCCCCGCGTTCCGTTCGGCGGGGCGCATTTCGCGCTCGGTCAGTTCCGGTGTCGTCACCGCGCACTCCTTCGTGTCGCGTCGCACGGGGCGTCGCCGTCGCTCCGGCGGCGATGCCGGGGCGCGACCGCCCCGCGCGGGGCAGGGTTGGGATATGTCGGTCGCGGTGGCGCCGGTTCGGGGCGGAACAGCGGTCGGGTTACCGACCATGTCCCAGGACGGTCGAGGAACCTTCGTGGGCTCCTCGATGACGTCCGTTCGCCTCAGCCTAACCAAATGAGCACCTCCGCGCTCGATAGAACGTGTGCGGTAGGTCACTTTCGGCCACCGGGTACAGCGAAAACCCGGCCCAGGGAACATCCTGGGCCGGGTTCTCGGCCGTCGCGCGGGGCCGACGGGCCGGTTGAGCCGTTCGGGTTACCAGTTGGCGGGGGCGTAGTCCTTGAGGAAGCAGCCGTAGAGGGCCTCGCCGCCCTCACCGCGCACGATCGGGTCGTAGACCCGGGCCGCGCCGTCGACCAGGTCGAGGGGCGCGTGGAAGCCCTCCTCGGCGAGGCGCATCTTGTCCGGGTGCGGGCGCTCGTCGGTGATCCAGCCGGTGTCCACGGCGGTCATCAGGATGCCGTCCTTCTCGAACATCTCCTGGGCGCTGGTGCGCGTCAGCATGTTGAGCGCGGCCTTGGCCATGTTGGTGTGCGGGTGGCCGGCGCCCTTGTAGCCGCGGCTGAAGACGCCCTCCATCGCCGAGACGTTGACTACGTACGCGTGGTTCGCGGCGGTCGCCGCCATCGCCGGGCGCAGCCTGCTGATCAGGATGAACGGCGCGGTGGAGTTGCAGAGCTGGACTTCGAGGAGCTCGATCGGCTCGACGTCCTCGACCGTCTGGACCCAGCTGTTGGTGTCGTGCAGGTCGGGGACGAGGCCGCCCGCGTCGATCGCGGTGCCCGCGGCGATCCGGGCCGGCGAGGCGGAGCCGGTGACCAGGGCGAGGCCCGTGACCTCCTGGGCGCTGAGCCCCTCCTTGCGGGCGGCGGGCAGGGCCGCGACCCGGTCGACGGCGCCGCTGCCGAAGGTGCCGATGACCTCGGCGACGGGCAGTTCGCCCGCGGGCAGCGGGGCCGACTCGGCGTTGACCAGCTCGCTGTAGGCGCCCGGGGAGCGGCGCACGGTCTGGGCCGCGTTGTTGATCAGGATGTCCAGCGGGCCCTCGGCGGCGACCGAGTCGGCCAGCGCGACGACCTGGGCCGGGTCGCGGAGGTCGATGCCGACGATCTTCAGCCGGTGGATCCACTCGGCGCTGTCCTCCATCGCCTTGAAGCGGCGGATCGCGTCGTTGGGGAAGCGGGTGGTGATGGTGGTGTGCGCGCCGTCGCGCAGCAGCCGCAGCGCGATGTACATGCCGATCTTCGCCCGGCCGCCGGTGAGCAGCGCCCGGCGTCCGGTCAGGTCGGTGCGGGCGTCGCGGCGGGAGCGGTTCTCCTTGGCGCACGACTGGCAGAGCTGGTGGTAGAACGCGTCGACCTCGACGTACCGCGTCTTGCAGATGTAGCAGGACCGGGGCCGCTGGAGGATGCCCGCGATCTCGGCCTGGGCGGAGGAGGAGGGCAGCACGCCCTGCGTCTCATCGTCGATGCGCTCGGCCGAGCCGGTCGCCGTGGCCTCGGTGACGGCCCGGTCGTGGGCGGTCTTCGCGGCGCGGCGCTCCTGGCGGCGGCGCTGCTTCACGGTGCGGTAGATCCCGGCGGTGGCGCGGCGGACCGCGATGGCGTCCGGGTGGTCCACCTCGATCCGGTCGAGCTCGTCGAGCACGCTCAGGCAGACGGCCAGCCGCTCCGGGTCGATACCGGGACCGAACTCCTCGATTCCGGGAGCGAGCTCCGGGCTGTCCTCTGTCACCGTCATTGCCGTTCCTCTGTCATCTTCTCGCCGCGGATCGTGGATCACCGCAGGCCGAAACACCCCGCCCAAGTTTGCCATGCGCGGGCCACTGCTCTGTTCGGGAGGCGTACGGGCGGCGTACGAGCGGCCCCGGGCGGAGGGGGCGCTGGAGAGGCCTTCGAAAATAAGCGGAAGAAGGGACGCATGACTTCGCGAGGACCGGGCAGGCGACCGTCCGACACATTGGGCAGCAGGGAGGGCGACACCATGACGGCGATGTCAGCGCGAGCCATCGGAACGACGACGCTGAGCGACAGCGACAGCGACAGCCGGACCGGTGCGCGTACGGCGGACGTCACCACCGGAGAGCTGCCCTGGGTCGAGGACGCCGGAAAGATCGCCCCGCAGGACGCACGGGCCCTGTCGAAGATCTTCTTCGACCGGCTCCAGGTCCTGGAGGAGGGCACCCATGAGCACCAGTACGCGCGCAACACCCTGATCGAGATGAACCTCTCCCTGGTGCGCTTCGCCGCCTCCCGGTTCCGCAACCGGGGCGGCGACGACTCCGAGGACATCATCCAGGTCGGCACGATCGGCCTGATCAAGGCGATCGACCGGTTCGACCTGTCCCGTGAGGTCGAGTTCGCCACCTTCGCCGTGCCCTACATCGTCGGGGAGATCAAGCGCTTCTTCCGCGACACCACCTGGTCGGTGCATGTGCCGCGGCGGCTCCAGGAGCTGCGGGTGGACCTCGCCAAGGCGAAGGAGCAGCTCTCCGCGGAGCTCGACCGCGACCCCACCGTCAAGGAGCTGGCCACCCACCTCGACCTCCCCGAGGAGGAGATCATCGAGGGGCTCGTGGCCGCCAACGGCTACTCGGCCGGTTCGCTCGACACCCCCTCCGCGGACAGCGACTCGGGCCAGGAACAGCGGGCGTACGCCGATGTCCTCGGCGAGGCCGATCCGGGCATGGAGACCGTCGAGAACCTGCACACCCTGGCCCCGCTGCTCGATCAGCTCGACGACCGGGAGCGCCGGATCGTGCAGATGCGCTTCGGTGCGGAGATGACGCAGTCGCAGATCGGCGCGGAGCTCGGCGTGTCCCAGATGCATGTGTCGCGGCTGCTCAGCAGGATCGTCCAGCAGCTGCGCAAGGGGATGAGCGTCGAGGCGTGATCCTGCACGACCCCTCCGGCTTCGGACCGGAATCCAGCCGCCCGCCCTTCCCGGCGGGCGGCTTCGTGCTGTCCGAACGACAGCCGGTCCACCGAGGAGTCCGTCGCTCGCATATGCTTCCTGACGATCAGGCCGGACGCACCGTGCCGTCGCACGAAGGGGTGGAGGCTTGACCGAGTCGCCCGTGGGCACATCTCCGATCCCTGTGGGCATCCCCGGCATCCCCACCCAGCAGGTTGGCATCCCCCACCACCCCGAGGCCCCGCTGTGGAGTCTGAACGCGTCGATCCTGCTCGTGGAGGACGACGCGGGTGACGCGCTGCTCGTCGAGGAGATGCTCACCGACAGCGAGCTGGATTCCGCCCTCACCTGGTGCAAGACCCTGGCCGAGGCGCGCGCCTTCCTGGCCGCGGCCACCACCCCGGTGTGCGTGCTCCTGGACCTGCACCTCCCCGACGTGCACGGCCTGGACGCCGTGCGCCAGATACTGGAGTCCGACAGCGACGCCGCGATCGTCGTCCTCACCGGCCTGGAGGAGTCCGGCACCGGGCTCCGCGCGGTCGCCGGTGGTGCCCAGGACTACCTGGTCAAGGGCCGCCTGGGCCCGGAGGTGCTCGCGCGCGCGGTCCGCTACGCCCTGCAGCGCAAGGAAGTGGAACGGGCCGCCGCCGCGCTGCGCGCCAACCGGCTGATCGCCCAGGAGAACGCCCGGCTGGAGCGCGGGCTGCTGCCCGTCCCCCTGCTGCGGGACGACCGCTTCCGGGCGCGCGCCCGCTACGAGCCGGGGCGGGTCCACGGGCTGCTGAGCGGTGACTTCTACGACGTCGTGCAGACCTCCGACGGCACGGTCCACGCGGTGATCGGCGATGTCTCCGGGCACGGGGCCGCCGAGGCCGCGCTCGGCGTGTGTCTGCGGGTGGCGTGGCGTACCGCCGTGCTCTGCGGTACGTCCCACCCCGAGCAGATAGCCCTGCTGGAGGAGATCCTGGTCGCCGAACGCTCGGACTCGCACGTCTTCGCCACCGTCACCTCGCTGGCGTTCCCGCCCGGGCAGCGACACGCGCAGGTCCTGCGGGCCGGTCACCCCGGCCTGCTGCTGCGCGAGGGCACGGACGTGAGCTGGGTCGAGCCCGAGGGCGGCATGGCGCTCGGGCTGCTGCCCGGGGCCGGCCGCTGGCCGACGGTCGACATCCCGCTGGCGCCCGGTGCGGGTCTCGTACTCTTCACGGACGGGCTCTTCGAGGGGCGCGACGGCCCCGACAGCCGCCTCGGCGAGGAAGGGCTGCTCGCGATGGCACGGGCCAACGGGCACCTTCCGGCGCGCTCGTTCGTCGACGCCCTGGTCGCGGGGGCAGCGGAGGGGGCCGCCCCGTACGGCGGCCTCGCGGACGATGTGGCCGTTCTGCATCTGGGCTGGGGATCGGAATCCGATGAGCGGTGACATGACGAAGAAACCTGCGCCGGACGGCCTGGCCGCGCGGCTGTCGGTGCAGAACTGGGTCCATCTCATACTCGGCGGATTCATCGTGGTGGTCTGCGCCTGTCTGGTGATCGGCGGGATCGTGATGGCCCGGATCTCCGATCGCACGACCGAGCTGGTGGACCGCATCCAGCCCGCCAGATCCGCGTCGTTCCAGCTCCAGAACTCCCTCCTCGACCAGGAGACCGGGATCAGGGGGTTCGCGCTGACGGGGGACGACTCCTTCCTCGAACCGTACGAGGCGGGGAAGGCCGCCGAGCAGGAGCGCGCCGCACAGGTCCGGCGTCTGGTGGGCCCCGGCAGCCGGTACGCCGACGACCTCGACGCCATCTCCTCAGCCGCCGAGAAGTGGCGGCGGAGCAAGGCCGAGCCGCTGATCGCGACGGTCCGGGAGCGGGGGCCGAGCGAGGCCGCCACCTCCGCCCAGTTGCAGCGCAGCAAGGCGGACTTCGACCAGCTGCGGCAGGCGTACGGCGCCCAGCAGGGGCATCTCGCCGAAGCCCGCGACCAGGCGCGTACCGACCTCGGCACGGCACGCACCACCCGCGACCGGGTGGGGATCGCGCTGGTCACCGTCTTCGTGCTGACCGTCGCGGCGCTGAGCCTGCTGCTCCACCGGGTGGTGGGCGTCCCGCTCAACCGGCTGCGCGCCGCCTCGGACCGCGTCAGGTCGGGGTCCTTCGGAACGCGGATCGAGATCAAGGGGCCGTCCGACGTGCAGGCCGTGGCCTGGGCCGTGGAGGACATGCGGCGGCGGCTGGCCGACGAGCTGGCCGAGGCGCAGAGCCGCGAGGCCCTGCTCGCGGAGCAGACGGAGGAGCTGCGGCGTTCCAATTCGGAGCTGGAGCAGTTCGCGTACGTCGCCTCGCACGACCTCCAGGAGCCGCTGCGCAAGGTCGCGTCCTTCTGCCAGCTCCTGGAGAAGCGGTACGGCAAGGAGCTCGACGAGCGGGGCAAGCAGTACATCGCCTTCGCGGTGGACGGCGCCAAGCGGATGCAGGTCCTCATCAACGACCTCCTGACGTTCTCGCGGGTGGGCCGGGTGCAGGAGAGCTGGAAACCGGTCGATCTGGACCGGGCCCTGGACCGCGCCCTGGCCAATCTGACCCTCGCGGTCGAGGAGTCGGGGACGGTGGTCGAACGGCCGGAGTCCCTGCCCGAACTGCTCGGGGACGCGACCGCCCTCACCATGGTCTGGCAGAACCTCGTCGGCAACGCGGTGAAGTTCCGCCGGGAGGACGTCCCGTGCCGGATCTCGGTCGCCTGCGTACGCGAGGACGAGAACTGGCACCTGATGGTGTCGGACAACGGGATCGGGATCGCGCCCGAGTTCGCGGACAAGGTGTTCGTCATCTTCCAGCGGCTGCACGCCCGTGACGAGTACGAGGGCACCGGCATCGGCCTCGCGCTCTGCCGGAAGATCATCGAGTTCCACGGTGGCCGGATCTGGCTGGAGCCCGAACCGGGCGAAGGCACCCGCATCCACTTCACCCTGCCCGTGGCGCCCGATGCGCCCACGCACACCACGGCGGAGCTGCTCGCTCCCGCCCTGCTCACCAGCCAGCCGGGAGATCCTTCGTGAACACCCCTGTCCAGCCCATCGAGGTCCTGCTCGTCGAGGACGACCCCGGCGACGAGCTGATGACCCGTGAGGCCTTCGAGGACAACAAGATCCGCAACACCCTGCACGTGGTGCGCGACGGACAGGAGGCGCTGGACTTCCTCTACCGGCGCGGCGAGTACACCGAGGCCCCCCGCCCGGACCTGGTACTGCTGGACCTGAACCTGCCCAAGTACGACGGCCGGCAGGTGCTGGAACAGATCAAGGGCGACCCCGAACTGTCCCTCATCCCCGTGGTCGTGCTCACCACGTCCTCCGCCGAGGAGGACATCCTGCGCAGCTACAAGCTCCACGCCAACGCGTACGTGACCAAGCCGGTGGACCTCGACCAGTTCATCGCCGCGGTGCGCCAGATCGACGAGTTCTTCGTGACCGTGGTGCGGCTGCCCGGACGTGCGTAGGATCGGTCCGGATCTCCTGGAGTGGGATCGTTCGCCAGGGGTAGACGAATGGCGGAAAAGGTCTCCGACCTCACTGCGGCGCCCTGGCTGGAGCACATGAACGAACAGGTCACCTCCCCACCGGAAGACCCGGGTCAGGGGCTGGCTTCCGCCGAGGTACTGCACAGCGCCGAGGTCTTCGACGGCGAGCCGGGCTGCATCGCGCTGGCCCGTGCGCTCGCCGACCGCTTCCTGACGCGACTCGCGGTGGAGTGCCTCGCCCCGATCGGCGAGCACACACGTAGCGACCTGATGCTGGCCGTGAGCGAGCTGGTCACCAACGCCGACCGCTACAGCCACGGCCCCTATCTCCTGGAGCTGGAGGGCAACGCGCAGCTCATCAGCGTCACGGTGTACGACAGCAGCACCGCGATGCCCGTGCTGTACGCCCCCGACCCGTCCCGCCTCGGCGGTCACGGCATGGAGATCGTGGTGGCCCTGTGCGACCGGCTCACGGCCGAGCGGGTGCCGGTGGGCAAGCGGATCCGGGCGGAGTTCCAGCTCAGCACCTGAGCCCGGCCGGCGTCCCTCAGGCGTCGAGCACGGCGGTGGCCTCGACCTCCACCAGGTGTTCGGGGGTGTCCAGGGCCGCGACGCCCACCAGGGTGCCGGGCGCTCGGGGGGTGGTGCCCAGTCTCGCGGCGGCCCGGTCCACGCCCTCCAGGAACGCGGGCATCTTCTCGGGCGTCCAGTCCACGACGTACACGGTCAGCTTCGCCACGTCGTCGAAGGTGCCGCCGACCGCGGCGAGGGCCGTGCCGATGTTCACGTAACACTGCTCGACCTGCGCGGCGAGGTCACCCTCGCCCACGGTGGCGCCCTCCGCGTCCCAGGCGACCTGCCCGGCGACGAAGACCAGCTTCGATCCGGTCGCGACCGACACCTGCCGGTAGGCGCCGATCTCCGGCAGTCCGCTCGGGTTCACCAGGGTGATGGCCATGCTGCCCGCCTCCTCGTCCTGGGGGCCGTGCCCCCTCTTGCCACCGGACCGGCCGATTCCCGGTCACTTGTGGTTACTCGGGAACCGTAGGAGAGTCGCCGCTGACATGGAAGAACGCACTTTTCGGTGACGGGGGAACCTGATGGTGACCAAGCAGTTCAGCGGCTCGTCCGAGGACGCGGATCTGCGGCGCGCGGACTCGCTGGCGCGGGAGATCTTCTCCGACGTCGCCAACAAGTGGGCGCTCCTGATCATCGAGGCCCTGGGCGAGGGCACCCTCCGCTTCACCGAGCTACGGGGCGAGGTCGAGGGCATCAGCCACAAGATGCTCACCCAGAACCTGCGGATGCTGGAGCGCTACGGACTGGTCGAGCGGTGCGTGCACCCCACCGTGCCCCCGCGGGTCGAGTACACCCTGACCGAGCCGGGGCAGGGCCTGCGCCGGACGGTCCATGTGATGTGCGACTGGACCCATGAGCACATCGGCCACATCGAGGCCTCCCGCCGCGCCTTCGACACGGCTTAGGCCTCGCCCTGGTCCTCCGACCGGCCGAACCAGTCCAGGCACAGCACCAGCGCGTCGTCGAGCGTCTCCGTGCCCCGGTACTCCGCCAGTTCGCCGAGCATCGCGCGCGGGACGGTGGCGGCCGGAAGCAGCCGGGTCGACTGGATGGCGCGGGCCAGCGCGCGCTCCCCGTATGCCTCGCCGAGCGGGGACACCGCCTCGTAGACGCCGTCGCTGAGCAGCAGCAGCCGGTCGCCGGGCTCCACGCGGAACTCCTGGACCGTGTACTGCGACTCCTCGAACATGCCGAGCGGCAGCTGCGCCTCCAGCTCGATGCGGCGCACCTCCCGGCCGCGCTGCATCCACAGCTGCGGCGATCCCGCGTCGACGACGCCGACCCGTCCGGTCGCCAGCTCGAAGCGGAGCAGCAGGGTGGAGACGTGGGAGGCGCCGCGGTGCTGGTCGTAGAGGGCCTGGTCGGCGAGGGCCGCCTGGTCCGCGATGCCGATGCCGGCCCGGCGGGCGTTGCGCAGGGCGTTGACGGCGAGATTGGTGAGGAGGGAGGCCTGTATGCCCTCGCCCATGCCGTTGGTCACCGCGAGGGTCAGCTCGTCGGCGTCGGCGGCCCAGTCGAAGTTGTCGCCGTGGATGGCGTACGCGGGCTCCAGCTGGGCCCCGATCGCGAACTCGGCGGCGGTGCAGGCGCGGGCGGGCAGCAGCTGCCACTGCATCTCGGCGGCGAGGGTGAGACGGGTGGTGCGCCGGGCGCGCTGGTACAGGTCGGTGTCCCGTTCGGCGACGAGGATCTCGTGGCCCAGCAGGTCCGCCACGTGGGTCAGCTCGCCGACCAGCTCCGGGGTGGACAGGGCCTGGGGCAGCCGGACGGTGAGGATGCCGAGCCGTTCGCCCCGTACGGTCACGGGCAGGTGGTGGTCGACGGCATCGTCGTGCCGGACCTGCTGTTCGCCGGGCTCCTGGCTGCCGAACGCCCGGCCCTCGGGGCTGTTGTGGAGGGACAGCGGCTCGTTCTCGTCGTCGGGCCGGTCCAGGGATTTGAGGACCCGCAGACCGTAGTCGGCGAGGTGGAGCTCGACCGCGAGGGCCCCGTAGGCACTGCTGAGCTTGGTGCGCAGGGTGGCCAGCAGGGCGTGCGGCGCTGCGGCCCGTACGGCGGCCTCGATGTCCGTTCTTCTGTTCACGGTCTCTCGCGCAATCTTCGTCCTGCGACGTGGTAGGGGGCGGGGCCGGGCTGACAAGCAGGCCTGACGGGTGACACAGTGGCTGAATGCCCATCCGAGGATTCCGCCCGAGCAGTCGCGAACAGGCGTCCGCCGACGCCGTCGCGGCCTCGGAGCTGTTGGAGGTGCTGTGGGGCCGGGGCCAGGAATCCGCCGCCTCGGGGACGGTATCGCCCTCCCAGCTTCGGGCCCTGCTCGTGATCGAGAAGCACGAGGGCACCAATCTTCGGGCGTTGGGTGAGGCCCTGGGCTCGCGTGCCCCCTCCGTCAGCAGGCTCTGCGACCGGATGGAGGCGATGGGGCTGGTCCAGCGGGCGCCCAGCCCGACCAGTCGTCGCGAAGTGGAACTGCGGCTGAGTCTGCGTGGTCGCACCCTTCTGGAAGAGTACCGGGCCCTGCGCGCCGGCGAACTGAACGCCGTGCTGGAGCGGATGGATCCCGCCGCCCTCGCCGCCCTCGCCGAGGGCCTCGCGGCCTTCCACTCCGCCGCTTCGGAGCGCCTTTCTCCACAAAGGGATACGGCCGCCTCCCCGCTCCGCGATGATGTCGCGGACAGCGCCTAGCTCCATCCAGCCCCTGCTTCCGCATCCATCGGCTCTCCGCTTTCGACAGACCGGCCGAGCGGCCGTCGGGGATCAGATTGTTACCCGATGGAGAATGTTGTCAAATGGCAACTGTTACTTCTATCGTTACCCCGTACCCCGCCCCGACCAGGGACGGAACCATGCCGGCCCGTCCGGCGACACGGCTCTCCGCCCCTTCCGATCCGCCCGATCCGCCCGAGGTGCCTTCCGTGCTTTCATCGCCCAACGAAGACAGAGCCGTCAGAATCACCACCCGGCAGGAACGGGACGCTTTGGTCCTCGCCGTGTCGGGTGACCTCGATATCGACAGCGTCGCACCGTTGGGCCTCGCCCTGACCTCGGCGGCCGACGACGGCTCCGGCCCGGTCGTCGTGGACCTCTCCGGCGTCGGCTTCGCGGACTCGACGACGGTGAATGTGCTCCTCCGGGGACACACCGCGCTGGGCGACCGGCTGCGGCTGGCCGCCCCGTCCCCGTTCATGCGCCGCCTGATCGAGACGATCGGCCTCGACAGCGCCCTGCCCGTCCTGCCGTCGGTGGACGCCGCCATCGACGCCGCACTGCCTTCCTGAACGGTCCCCGGTCCCGGTCCGGGGGCTGAGGGACGGCTACCGCCCCTCAGCCCGCTGCCTGGGCGCCCGGTCGAACACGCAGTCCCCGCACAGCCCGCCGCCCGGGCAGCGCCAGTACAGGCAGCAGCTGCGCCGCCGGAACGCCGGACCATGCGGGGCCCCGGTGTGGCGCAGCGCCTCGTCGTCGAAGAGCTCGGCCGCCAGCGCGCGGGCCCGTGCGGCCACGTCCGGCCGGTCGTGGGCCCGCGCGAAGGCGACGAGTTCGCGCACGGCTCCGGCGAGCGCGGATCCCGCGTTGCCCCGCAGCAGCTGCGGGGAGATGGTGCCGTCGCGTCGGAACGCCTCGGACAGCGGGTCCAGATGCCCGTACTGGACCTCCTCGCGGATCCGGGCAGCCGTACCGGGCAGCTCGGCCGTCCCCGCGAGCCACAGGTCGTCCGGCGAGCCGGCCGACGGGTCCCAGTGGAGGGTGTCGGGCGCCAGTGCGGGGATCCGCCCGAAGAGCGCGGCCGGGCCCAGGGCGAGGGACCAGAGCCGGGCGGCAAGCCCGAGATGGGCGATGGAGGCGGCGACCCGGCGCTCGGGTGGCGCGAGGCGTGCCGCGACCTTGTCGACACGCGCGGCGAGCGGGCCGCCGTCCCCCGCGTACAACTCCTCCAGCGGACGGTGCCCACCACCCGGCACCGGAGTGGTCCGCAGCGCGAAGAATCCCCCGACCGACGCCAGTAGCACCAGGTCCATGCCCTGTTCCCCCTCGGTTCCCGGCCCGACTCCGGCCCGCTCCCGTGACCTGCCGTACGGCCACCGACGGTGCCACCCTCGCGGCTCACCGTATCCGCCGGGCGATAACTTCTGACGCCTGGGGACGAGAGGACTACCGTCGGGAGGAGGACGTCGGTGCGTCGGGCGTACTACTGGGGCAGTAGGCCGAAGTGCAGTCTCAAGGACGACGACGTGGGGCCCCGGACGGGACATCGTGGTGTACATGAGTTCCCTTGCGTTGTCCGTGCTGCTGTCACTGGTCTCCGCGGTCGCCTACGCGGCCGGGGCGATCATCCAGGAGCGCGTGGCCGCGACCGGTGACAACGCGTGGCGTGGCCTGCTGCGCAACGGCGTGTGGTGGGCCGCCGTCCTCCTCAACGGGGCCGGTGCGGTCCTGCATGTGGTGGCGCTCGCGTACGGTCCGCTCAGCCTGGTCCAGCCGCTCGGCGCGCTGACGATCGTCTTCGCCCTGCCGATGGCGGCCCTGTTCGTCGGGCGGAGGGCGGGGGCGACGGCCTGGCGCGGCGCCCTGATGGCGACGGCCGGGCTCGGCGGACTGCTGGCGCTCACGGGGAACGCCGAGCCGCACACCTTGAACGGTCCCGAGCAGGCGCTGCTGGCCTCGGTGACGTTCGGGGCCGTCGGCGCGCTCGTCGTGCTCGCCCGTACGCTGCGCCGGCCGGTCCTGCGCAGCATCGTCCTGGCCACGGGCGCGGGCGCGGCGTTCGGCATGGCCTCGGTGTTCACCAAGACCGTGGCGGTGGAGTGGACGTCCGGTTCGTTGCGCTCGGGCGTACTGCCGCTGCTGGTGATCGCCGGGCTCGCGGCGGCGGGCCTGTTCCTCTCCCAGGCCGCCTACCGGGGCGCGGGGCTCACCGCTCCGCTCGCGACGGTGACGGTGGTCAACCCCGTGGTGGCCGCTGCGATCGGCCTCACGCTGTTCGGTGAGCACTTCCGTCTCGGCGTCCCGGGCACCGTCCTGGCCCTCTCCTGCGGGGCTCTGGCCGCCGGCGGCCTGATCATGCTGACGCGGGAGCGGCTGCGCACGGAGCACGCCGAGGAGCCGTCCAGGGACGGTGGGGAGGAGGCTCCCCCCTCGCCGTCACCGGTCGTGCCGGAACCGGCGTCGGGGCGGCTGCCCGTGACACAGCTGCCGTCGCCCCTGCCGCCGGGGCAGGCGGTGCCGCAGCTGGAGTTCGGCACGCCGGGTCCGCTGGCGAAGCAGCGGCGGCGCGGTGGAGCCACCCTGCGTCGCCCCCGCTCCGACCGGACGGTTCAGACCCTGACGCCGCCTGCCCGGAGGTAGGCGAGCGGATCGACGTCCGAGCCGTAGCCGGGGCCCGTGCGGATCTCGAAGTGCAGGTGCGGGCCTGTGCTGTTGCCCGTGGAGCCGGAGCGGGCGATGCGCTGCCCACCGGAGACCGACTGCCCCGCGCGCACGTGGAGCGCGGAGAGATGGGCGTACTGGCTGTACTTGCCGTCGCTGTGACGGATGACGACCTCGTAGCCGTACGCTCCGGCCCAGCCGGCCGAGACGACACGGCCCGGAGCCACCGACTTCACCGATGTCCCGGTAGGCACGGGGAAGTCCACGCCTGTGTGATAGCCGCTGGACCAGCCACCGGCCTGCCGGTACGGAGTGCCGGTGCCGGCGGAGACCGGGGCGCTGAAACCGGAGTGCTTCACGGCACGCTCCGGAGCGGGACGCTCCTTCTTCGGCGCTTCCTTCTTGGGCGCTTCCTTCTTGGGCGCTTGCTGCTTCGGGGCCGTCTTCTCGGGGGCCCGCTGTTTCGGGGCTTCCTTCTTGGGCGCGGCCTGCGCGGGAGCTTCCTTCTTGGGTTCGGCCTTGCGCTGATCCGCCTTCTTCGCCTCCGGCGTCGCCGCCGGGGGCTTCGGGGCGGTCTTCCGCGCGGGCTGTCCGGAGCTCTTGTCCTCCCCCGCCTTCGGCGCCCGGCTCTGGTCGAGGCTCAGCCGCTGCCCGGGGAAGATCAGGTCCGGGTCGTCCCCGACGACGGTGCGGTTGGCCGCGTAGAGGCCCTGCCAGCCGCCGCGCACCCGCTGGGCGGACGCGATCCCGGAGAGGGAGTCGCCGCTCGCGACGGTGTACGAGTCGCGTTTGCCCGGCACATGGGTGGGCGTCGTCTCGGCGGGGAGGGTCCGCGGCTGCCGGGGCGGCGCGCTCCGCGGCGCCGCGGCCCGGACCGTCCGGCTTCCCGCGCTCTGCGTGTCGGTCCCCGACTCCGGGGCGGCCCCGGGCGCGTCCCCGCCCCGGGTGAGCCCCGCCGGCACGGAGCAGGTGGGCCAGGCGCCGGGGCCCTGACCGTCCAGGACCTTCTCGGCGATGGCGATCTGCTGGTCCCGGGTGGCCAGGTCGGCGCGCGGCGCGTACTGCGTGCCGCCGTAGGCGGCCCAGGTGGAGCCGCTGAACTGGAGACCGCCGTAGTAGCCGTTGCCCGTGTTGACGGCCCAATCGCCGCTGGACTCGCAGGCGGCGACCTTCTCCCAGACCTCGACCGGTGCGGCCCCCGCCGACGCCGCGGTGATGAGCGGAAGCGCGATGCCCGCGCCGCTCGCCGTCACCGTGAGCGAGGCACGGTTGATCCGGCTCGGCTGGTATCTGCGGTGCCGTCCGTTCGCGGCCATACGTGGCTCCCCCACTGGCTTCGGGTCATGTCGCAAGGGGCAACGTAGGTCCGCACAGTGACTGATCACAAGCAAAACGTGATACTCGGCCGCCCTCGGCCGGTCCGTGGCCGGATTCCGATCCCCGACCGTCCGGCCGGCCTCAGCTTCCGCTCCGCCCGACATGCCCCGCCCGAACGCGTTCCCCCTCCGTCCCTCCCCTCCGTTCCTCCCCCGGTGCTCCCCGCTCGGACTCCTCACCTCGCCCCGCCTGGGCCAGATCGATGGAGAGCGCTCTCCGCGAGTGCTATAAAGGCGCTCATGACGGATGATCCGCGCTCGGCCGGAGCGCCCACCCTGGAGGACGTGGCGCGGGCGGCCGGCGTCTCGCGCGCCACCGTCTCCCGGGTCGTCAACGGGGTGCGCAATGTGGACCCGGTGATCCAGGAGGCCGTGCGTCGGGCGGTCTCCGTGACGGGCTACACCCCCAACCGGGCGGCCAGGTCCCTGGTGACCCGACGGGCCGACGCCATCGCCCTGGTGGTGTCGGGCGCGGGCGTCGAGCCGGAGGCGGCCCGGCGGGACTCCGGCACCGGAGCGTCCGGGGACGGGGACGGGGACGGGGGTGGGTCCGGGGCCCGGTCCGGAGGCCGGGCCTCCGGGAAGGACGAGGGCAGCGGCGGGAGTTCGGGCTCGTTCACCGCGCAGGTGTTCGCCGACCCGTTCTTCGGCCGGGTGGTGACGGGCGTGGTCGACTACTTGCGTCCGCGCGGGATGCACCCGGTGCTGATGTTCGCGGAGACCTCACGGGCCCGCGAGGAGGTGGTGGCGTACCTGAGGCAGGGCAGCGCGGACGGGGCCCTGGTCGTCTCGACGCACGCCGAGGACCCGCTGCCCGGGCTGATCGCGGACGCCGGCCTGGCGGCCGTCCTGTACGCGCGCCCGGCGCGGCCGGTCCCGGTGAGCTATGTCGACCTCGCGCACCAGGACGGCGCCCGACTGGCGGCCGAACATCTCCTGGACCGGGGCTGCCGCCGGATCGCGACGATCAGCGGCCCGCTGGACGTGCCGGCGGGCCACGCCCGCCTGACGGGTTTCCGGGACACCATGGCACGCCACGGGCACCCGTACATCCCCGTCGTCGAGGGCCGGTTCACCCAGGAGAGCGGCGAGACGGCGATGGAGCGGCTGCTGGCGGAACATCCGGACCTGGACGGGGTCTTCGCCGCCAACGACCTGATGGCCCTGGGGGCCTGCCACGTCCTGCGGGAGCACGGCCGCTCGATTCCGGGGGACGTGGCGGTGGTGGGCTTCGACGACAGCAGCGCGGCCCTGGCCTGCCGCCCGCCGCTGACCACGGTCCGCCAGCCGGTGGAGGGGATGGCCGCCGAGATGACGCGCCTCCTGCTGGACCGGCTGGCCCGGCCGGACGGTCCGGTGACCTCCGTGATCTTCGAACCGGAGCTGGTGGTGCGGGGCTCGGCCTGACCCGGGCGCAGCCCCGGGCCCGGCGGGCGGGGGTGCACGGACATGGGCGAGGATGCCCGCATGACCTCACCCCCGACCGGGCCCCGTCTCCGGGTCGCCGCCTATGTGATCCGGCGTCACCCCTGCCCCGCACTGCTGGTGTTCGACCACGCGGACTGTCCCGAGGCCGGCACCCAGGTACCTGCGGGCGGCGTCGCGCCGGGCGAGGATCCGGAGCGGGCCGTCCTGCGTGAGGTCGCCGAGGAGACCGGGCTGACCGGGGCCCGCGTCGTCCGGCGGATCACGGTGGACGAGCGGCCCCACCCCGAGAACGGGCAGCCCCGGCTGACCACCTTTCTCCTGCTCGACGCGCCGTCAGGCGGGCCGGCGGCGTGGGAGCACCGGGTCCGCGGCGACGGGTCCGACGCGGGGATGCGGTTCGCCTGCCGGTTCGCGCCGCTTCCCCTGGAACACCCGCTGGCCGATGCCCAGGACGCGTGGCTGGGCATGGTGGACCCGCGCTGGATTACCTCGGACGGCGGAGCCGGTAGCCCCGGCCCCGCGCGGGACACGGCCCACTGAGGCGCGGCAGCGACGACGCCCGCGTGCCGGGCGACGCGTCGGCCTGCACACGGCGGCGGACGCGTCACGCGGACACCCCTCGCTCAGTCCATCGGGGTGCGGTGACGTTCCCGGACCGCTTGGACGGCCGTACGGGGCGGCGCGCCGGAGTCGCCCGGCCCGGGGCGGCTGCCGCCCCGGGTGAGGAAGTCGGCGAGCGGGAGCGTCGCGGCGCCCACGGTGACCGCGTCCGGGCCGAGGCGGCCCATCTCGATGGTGGTGCGGGCCGCCGCGTGGCGCAGGGCGTACTCGTTCGCGTACCGGCGGATCTCGGGCAGCAGGCGGGGGCCGATGAGCAGGCCCGCCCAGCCGCCGATCAGGATCCGCTCGGGCAGGAAGAGGTTGATCAGGTCGGCGAGGGCCGCGCCGAGGCATTCGGCCGTCTCGTCGAGCAGCGCGAGGGCCACCGGGTCCGGGACGGCGCCTCGGCCTTCCGGGTAAGCGGCGGCGAGCAGGGCGGCCAGCGCCGTCTCGTCATCGGCGTCCTCGGGCAGCGGGCCGCCCGCCTCGCGCCAGCGCTCGCGCAGGGCTTCCGCGCCCGCGTACGCCTCCAGGCAGCCGATGGAGCCGCAGCGGCACCGGCGGCCGCGCAGCTGGACGGTGGTGTGGCCCCATTCGAGGGCGAGGCTCGTGCGGTCCTCGTCGAGGATGTCGCCGTGGTCGACGCAGGCCCCCACGCCCGAGCCGATGAGGGCGATGGCGGCGGCGCCCGCGCCCCGGCCGCCGCCGAACCACATCTCGGCCTGGCCGAGCGTCTTGGCGCCGTTGTCGATGAACAGCGGCACCTCGGGCGGCACGTCGACCGCTTCGCGCAGCAACTGCTCGAAGGGGACCGCGCGCCAGCCGATGGTCTGGCCGTGGACCACCGCACTCCGGGAGCCGTCGGGCCCTTCGGGTCCGTCGCGCTCGATGATGCCGGGGACCCCGATGCCGATGCCGAGCAGCCGGCGCGGGTCGGCGCCCGCGTCGCGCAGCACGTCCGCGACGCCGGTGCGGACGTGGGCGACGATGCGGTCGACGTCGTATCCGTGCTGGGCCAGCAGCCGTTCGGTGCGGGCCAGTTCGGTCAGGGAGAGGTCGAACAGCTCGACGCGGACGCGGGTCTCGCCGATGTCGATGCCGACGAGCAGTCCGCCGTCCGGGGCGACGCGCAGCAGCGTACGGGGGCGGCCGCCGTCCGAGTCGACGACGCCGGCCTCCTCCAGGAGTCCCTCGGCGGCGAGTTCCGCAACGACGTTGCTGATGGAACCTGAACTCAGCCCCGTGACCGGTCCGAGCTCCTGGCGGCTCAGCGGGCCGTCGAAATACAACCGTTGCAATACCCTCGCCCGATTGCCCCTTCGCAGGTCACGCACGGTCCGTCTGCTGCGCTCGGCCATGTTGCTCCTTCCCGTCCAGGAACATACCCCGGCCCCAGGGCTTGACGCGACCTTCTCTCACCTCTTAAATCACGGCATAAATTAAGTCATGGAGGCCGTTCGGTTCCCGAACGCAGCCATCCCCGGAAAGGGGCCACCTCACATGCGTCATGTCAGAGCCGCAAGCGCCGTCACCCTCGCCCTCGCCATCGCCGTAGCCGCCACCGGCTGTGGCGGCGGGACCACATCGGGCGGCAGCAACGAGTCGCCGAAGACCCTCACCTACTGGGCGTCCAACCAGGGCCCCAGCATCGAGGCCGACAAGGAGATCCTCACTCCCGAGCTGAAGAAGTTCGAGAAGGAGACCGGGATCAAGGTGAAGCTGGAGGTCGTGCCGTGGGCCGACCTGCTGAACCGGATCCTCGCCGCCACCAGCTCCGGCCAGGGCCCGGACGTGCTGAACATCGGCAACACCTGGTCGGCCTCGCTCCAGGCGACCGGCGCGCTCCTGCCGTGGGACGAGAAGAACTTCGAGGCGATCGGCGGCCGGGACCGCTTCGTCGACTCGGCGGTCGCCTCGGCCGGCAAGGAGGGCGAGCCGCCCGCCGCGGTGCCGCTGTACTCGCTGGCGTACGCCCTCTACTACAACAAGAAGATGTTCGCCGAGGCGGGCGTCGAGAAGCCCCCGGCCACCTGGGACGAGCTGGTCGCGGCCGGCAAGAAGATATCCAAGGACGGCAAGTGGGGGCTGGGCGCCGAGGGCGGCAACCTCTCCAACAACATCCACCAGACCTTCGTCCTGGCCCAGCAGCACGGCGCCGACTTCTTCGACAAGGACGGCAAGGCGACGTTCACCTCCGACGGTGCGGTCGCGGCGGTGAAGCAGTACATCGACCTCATGGCCGAGGACAAGATCATCGCTCCCGGCAACGCGGAGTACGCCCAGAACCAGTCGCTCACCGACTTCGCCAAGGGCAAGACGGCCATGGTGCTGTGGCAGGCCGCCGCCTCCACCTTCGCCGCCCAGGGTATGAAGCCCGAGGACTGGGGCGCGGCCCCGGTGCCGGTCCCCTCGGGCGTACCGGGTGCGGGCAAGCAGACCAACTCCATGGTCGCGGGTATCAACATGGCCGTCTTCAAGAACACGAAGAACATCGACGGCGCGAAGAAGTTCGTGAAGTTCATGACGAGCGACGCCGAGCAGAAGCTGCTCAACAAGACCTACGGCTCGATCCCGCCGGTCAAGGCCGCACAGGCCGACGAGGCCTTCGGGGCCCCCGACCTCAAGGTCCTGCGCGACACCCTCGCCACCAGCGCCGCACCCCTCCCCCAGGTCCCGAACGAGTCGCAGTTCGAGACGGCCGTGGGTACGGCCGTCAAGGAACTGTGGGCGGACGCCGCGGCCGGACGCCCCGTGACCGAGGAATCCGTCAAGGCGCGCCTGGAAAAGGCGCAGCAGACGATGCAGCAGTGAGGCCCTGATCCATGACCGCCACCGTCACCACGGACCCCGAGGTCGACAAGTCGACCGGCAAGGGTACGAGCCGGGGCACCGGGGGTGCGCGCAGGAGACTGCCGCGCATCCCCGACCGGATCCGCCAAGGCGGACTGCCCTATCTCCTGCTCCTGCCCGCCGTCCTGCTCGAACTCCTCATCCACATCATCCCGATGGTCATCGGGATCGTGATGAGCTTCCGGCAGCTCACACAGTTCTTCATCAACAACTGGGGCGCGGCGCCCTGGACGGGTCTCGACAACTACAGCATCGCCGTCGACTTCGACGCGCCGATCGGTGAGGCCCTGCTCCACTCGTTCTTCGTCACCTGCGTCTTCACGTTCTTCTCGGTCGGGTTCGCCTGGCTGTTCGGCACCGCGGCGGCGATCCTCCTCCAGGAGAGCTTCCGGGGCCGGGGCATCCTGCGGGCGATCTTCCTCGTCCCGTACGCCCTGCCGGTCTACGCGGCCGTCATCACCTGGGCGTTCATGTTCCAGCGGGACAACGGGCTGATCAACCACGTCCTGCACGACCAGCTCGGGATCACCGACGAGCCGTCCTTCTGGCTGATCGGCGACAACAGCATCTACACCCTGATCATCGTCTCGGTCTGGAAGGGCTGGCCGTTCGCCTTCCTCATGCTGATGGCCGGGCTCCAGAACATCCCGCGCGAGCTGTACGAGGCCGCCTCGATCGACGGCGCCGGCATCTGGCAGCAGATCCGCCGGATCACGCTGCCCTCGCTGCGCCCGGTCAACCAGGTGCTGGTCCTCGTGCTCTTCCTGTGGACGTTCAACGACTTCAACACCCCGTACGTCCTGTTCGGGAAGTCGGCCCCGGAGAGCGCGGACCTGATCTCGATCCACATCTACCAGTCGTCGTTCGTCACCTGGAACTTCGGCACCGGATCCGCGATGTCGGTCCTGCTGCTGCTCTTCCTGCTGGTCGTGACCGCCGTCTACCTGTTCCTCACCTCGCGTGGAAGGAAGGGCGCCGATGTCTAGCCTCACGCGGCCGACCCGCACCACCCGGTCGCGGGCCCGCTCGCCGATGGCCGCGCCGCAGTCCTTCCTCTGGACCCGCCGCATCGTCCTGACCCTGCTCGCCGGCTTCGTCCTGCTGCCCGTCTACGTGATGGTCAGCAGCTCGCTGAAGCCGCTCCAGGATGTGTCGGGGAAGTTCCAGTGGATCCCGTCCACGCTGACGATCCAGCCGTATTTCGACATCTGGGAGACCGTTCCGCTCGCCAAGTACTTCGTCAACTCGCTGATCGTGGCGGGCTCGGCGACGGTGCTGTCAGTGACGATCGCGGTGTTCTCCGCCTACGCGGTGAGCCGCTACCGGTTCCGGGGCAAGCGGGTCTTCACCGTCACGGTGCTGTCCACACAGATGTTCCCGGGGATTCTCTTCCTGCTCCCGCTGTTCCTCATCTTCGTCAACATCGGCAACAGCACCGGCGTCGCCCTGTACGGCTCGCGCGGCGGGCTCATCCTCACGTACCTGACGTTCTCGCTGCCGTTCTCGATCTGGATGCTGATCGGGTACTTCGACTCCATCCCCCGGGACCTCGACGAAGCGGCCTTGGTCGACGGCTGCGGACCCGTCCGCGCCCTCTTCCAGGTCGTCGTGCCGGCCGCCGTCCCGGGAATCGTGGCGGTGTCGGTGTACTCCTTCATGACGGCCTGGGGCGAGGTCCTCTTCGCCTCCGTCATGACGAACGACGCCACCCGGACCCTCTCCGTCGGCCTCCAGGGCTACGCCACGCAGAACGACGTGTACTGGAACCAGGTCATGGCCGCGTCCCTCGTCGTCAGCGTCCCGATCGTCGCCGGGTTCCTGCTCCTCCAGCGCTATCTGGTCGCCGGTCTCACCGCGGGAGCCGTGAAGTGAGCCCCACCGGCGAGAGCCGTCCGTCGCCCCCGACCGAAAGGCTGCACGTGTCCGACCTCAACGCCCTCCCGGCGGACTTCACCTGGGGGGTCGCCACCGCCGCGTACCAGATCGAGGGAGCCGTGGCCGAGGACGGCCGCTCCCCCTCGATCTGGGACACGTTCTCGCACACCCCCGGCACGATCGACAACGGCGACACGGGCGACGTGGCCTGCGACCACTACCACCGGGTCCCCGAGGACATCGGCCTGATCAAGCAGCTCGGCGCGGACGCCTACCGCTTCTCGATCGCCTGGCCGCGCGTCGTGCCCGGCGGTGACGGGCCGGTCAACAAGGCGGGCCTGGACTTCTACGACCGGCTCGTGGACGGCCTTCTGGAGGCCGGCGTCACCCCGTTCGCCACCCTCTACCACTGGGACCTGCCGCAGGCGCTCCAGGACCGGGGCGGCTGGACCGTACGGGAGACCCCGGAGCACTTCGCGGCGTACGCCTCCCACGTGGTGGACCGCCTCGGCGACCGGGTCAAGGACTGGGCGACGCTGAACGAGCCGCTGTGCTCCGCCTGGATCGGTCATCTGGAGGGCCGGATGGCGCCGGGTCTCACCGACCTGACCGCCGCCGTGCGCGCCTCCTACCATCTGCACCTGGGCCACGGCCTGGCCGTGCGGGCGATCCGGGCGGCCTCCTCTGACGCCCGGGTCGGCATCGTCAACAATCTCAGCCCGATCGAGCCGGCGAGCGCGAGCGAGGCCGACGCGGCCGCCGCCCGCCGCGCCGACGGCCACATCAACCGCTGGTGGCTGGACCCGATCCTGGGGCGCGGCTACCCGCAGGACATGGTGGAGGAGTACGGCGTCGAGCTCCCGGTCCGGCCCGGCGACCTGGAGACGATCGCCGCACCCCTCGACTGGCTGGGGCTCAACTACTACTTCCGGCAGATCGTCACCGCCGACCCGGACGGGACCGCACCGCACGCGAAGCAGGTCTCGGTCCCCGGCGCCCGGCTCACCCACATGGACTGGGAGGTCCACGCGGAGGGCCTGGAGCGGCTGCTGCTGCGCCTCACCGAGGAGTACGGCGTCCAGCGGATCTACGTCACCGAGAACGGCTCGGCGTACGAGGACGTCGTCGCGGCGGACGGCTCGGTCCAAGACCCGGAGCGCGTCCGGTACCTGGAAGAGCACCTTGCCGCCTGCGCCCGCGCGGTCGACAAGGGAGCTCCGTTGGCTGGGTACTTCGCCTGGTCGCTGATGGACAACTTCGAGTGGGCGTACGGCTACGACAAGCGGTTCGGTCTGGTCCACGTGGACTACGCGACCCAGCGCCGTACGGTCAAGAGCAGCGGACGGCGGTACGCGGAGCTGGTCCGGAAGCACGCGGAGCTGCGCGGCCGGGCGGCCGTCTGACCCTCCTCCACCGGCTCCTGCCGGCCCCCTCCGGCCGCGGCGAATCCCTCGCCGCGGCCGGAGGGGTTTCGCGGTTCAGGACGGCATCCGGACGAGGGTGCGGTCCTTCGCCCCGGATGCTCGGCGAGCGCCGGGGCGAACGGCTCCCGCGGTGGCTCGACGCCTTCATCGCCGGCCTCACCTTGCCCTGGAGTTCTGGCGTTGTCGAAGGACACGTGAGCTCCCGTGACTTCTGCTGCAGTACGGCTGCCCACTCCTTTGCATGGGGATCCGAAGCCGTCCCGAGATAGTGGCTCTCGGCGCGCTGGGCCGATTGCCGGCTCACCTCGATGTTCGCTATCTCAGCCAAGACCGGCACCGTGGCAACGAACCCTTCGGCCAAGGTGGCCGTGCCAGCGTGCCTGGTTCTGCCATGCCAGGCGAGCAGGGCGTTGACGAACGCAGCGAATGCGACGGGGTCGATCTGACACTCGTCAGCTGCCATGGGGCCGATGCCGGATGGCAGTCCCACTTCGGCTTGATAGACAGTGACCTGGGTCATGAACAGCCGGAGGACGGCCTACGCGAAGGCGGCGGTGGGAAGCGGAGCCTGGAAGTCCTCCCAGGAGACGTGGATTCCGTGCTCGCTTTCGAGGAAGCGGAGAAAGGCGGCGTCGGGAGGTTCCTCGCCAGAGGATTCGAACCCCGGCACCCCTTGCTCGTCGGTGCCTACCGAATGGCGCACGCCGTGCTCGTAGTAGGCCAGTATCCGGCCGTCGACGGCGTAACCGACCTGGTGTTCACCGTTCACACTACGGAAGACAGTGTACGCGCGCGTGCCTTGCGACAGCGCCGCCAGGTGGGCAGGGGCACGGCTGGTGATGCTCTCGACCGCATAAGCCCAGCCGGGAACCGCGCCGGCGCGAACGAGCACCCCCGGATGCGAGAGGAACCCGGCCGCCGTCAGACGCGACACCAGGCCCTCGTCCTCCCAGTCGAGAAAGTCCAGGTCACTCAGATGACCGCCCTCCGACCGCATCTGGAGCTCGGCCACCACGTCATCGGACAACTCGTGGAGGTGATGCGGCTCCGCGCCCATCCGCACCAGCAGATCCCGCGGCCCGATGCCTTCGCACAGGGTGAAGGTGTAACCCAAGTCGTATACGGTCGATATCCACCGCAACCCGTTCGCCATGTCCGCCCCTCTTCGCACCTGCCAACGCACCCGCAACGTAGCCCAGTCGCCGCGTGGGGTCAGCAGGTTCTCATTCTGACCGGTGAGGCGAGGCGGTAGTAGACGGCCACCAACAGGACCCGGTTCGGCAGCGGCAGGCACCACAGGCGCCCCCCACCGGGGCCGTCAAGGGGAATGCCCTATCTCAGGTGTTCTGCAACAACCTTCAGGGGGTCCAGGGCCCCAGCATGTCCTTCATCGCGTCCGTCATCGCGAATTGCAGCAGCGGGCCGTAGGTGATCCGGCCGACGCCGAGGCGGCGGAAGCGCTCGAGATCGTGCTTGACCGGATGCGCCGTGGAGTTCACCGGCACGGAGACGGCGGCCGTCACCGCCGCGAGCAATTCGTCGTTGTCCTGGATGCGCACCGGGTAGACGCTGTCGGCACCCGCCTGCTCCAGGGCCCGCAGTCGCTCGATCGCCTCGTCGAGAACGGCGGAGGCATCCTCCGCGTGCAGGAACAGGTCGGTGCGCCCGTTGATCCAGACCGGGACTCCCGCCTCGTCGGCCGCCGCGCGCAGGCCGGCGACATAGGCCGCGTGCTCCTGCGTGCTCCGTACGCGTCCGCCCTCCGAGTGGACGGTGTCCTCGATGTTGAGGCCGGCGCCGCCGACCTCGATGAGACCGGCGACGAGATCCGCGGGCTGCTGTCCGTAGCCGGCCTCCAGGTCCACGGAGACGGGGACGTCGACCGCCGCGATGATCGGCCTGACGGCGGAGAGCACCTCCTCGAAGGTCTGCCCCTCCTGGTCCGCGGCCCCCCGGGAATCGGCGAGCGGATGGCTGCCGACCGTCAGCGCGGGGAACCCGGCGTCGGCCGCTGTCCGTGCCGACCAGACGTCCCAGACGGTCGGCAGGACGAGGGGCCTGTGCTCGGCGTGCAGTTGCTTGAGGCGTTGAGCGCGCTCAACGGTGGTACGAAGGTCCATGCCGAGCACGCTACCCCCAGCGACGTACCGACGGGGCGCGAACGCGACGAGCCCGCGGCGGTCACGGATGTCCGTGGCCGCCGCGGGCTCCCTCCGCGCCGACAGCGGGGATGGGACGGCGCGGAGGGCTTCGTGGCCCTGCCGGATCAGCTCCGGTAGACGCCGAACTCGTAGAGCGAGTAGCCCCACGGGGTGCCGCGCTCGGAGGTGCTCACTCGGACATAGCGGGCGTTGCCCGCGACCTCGATGTCATCGATGCCGCCGTTGCCCGCCGTCTGGGTGTGAACGGTGTTCCAGTCCTGGCCGTTGTCCGAGGTCTGGACCGTGTACGCCTTGGCGTAGGCCGCCTCCCAGGCCAGTTGGACGTGGTCGAAGGAGGTGGTCGCGCCCAGGTCGACCTGGATCCACTGCTGGTCGGCCCAGTCGCTGGCCCAGCGGGTGTCGAAGGAACCGTCGACGGCGTTGGCCGCCGGGCAGGGGCAGCCGACGCTGTCCGGCTGGAACGACGAGGCCTCGGTGGGCTTCCCGGAGGCCAGGTTCACCCCGTCGACCTGGGGCGGCACCACTTTGAAGGACTTCGTCTCGATGCCGACGTTGCCCTTTCCGTCGGTCGACTTGAGGTAGACCTTCCAGACGCCGAGCTTGTCCGGTGCGGTGACCTCGAACGTGCCGTCACCCCGGTCGGTGAAGGATGCTTCCGTCAACTGGCCGCCGTTGTCGATGTACTTGGAGTTGACCAGCACCTGATGGGTGAGCGGGTCACCGTCCGGGTCGGAGACGGACGCCTTGAACGTGAACGGCTTGCCCGCCTGGACGGCGGAGGCGTTGTCGACGGTCATACCGCTGATGACCGGCGGGGTGTTGTCGCCGGAGGTGTCCGCACCGAAGGCCTCCTTCACCGCGTAGTAGGAGAGCCGCTTCTGGCCCGCGGGGAGCAGGTTGAACCAGACGCCGCCGAAGTCGTACTCGGTCCCGTAGTGGAACAGCGTGGCGCCGAGCGACACCCCCTCGTGCCCGTCGACGCAGTCCCAGGCCCGCTGATAGCCCTCGGCCTTCGCCACGTCGCCGGGCTCGTCCGGTACGCCGTTGGCGTCGTCCGGCACCTCCCACTCACCGGCGGGCCCGCCCTCGGTGACGATGTAGGGCTTGTCGTAGCCGCCGCTCTCCCAGGTGTCCTTGATGTCGCAGACGGCGTCGTAGGAGTTCACGGCGTACAGGTCGAGGTCGGGCGCGTTCTTCTTGTAGTACGGCCAGGACCCGGTCCACGCGTCGGTCGAGGTGACCGGGTGGTTCGGGTCGACCGCGTGGATCTTCTTGGCGATCTCGTTGACGAATGTGGTGTAGGCGTCGCGCTGCTGCTCCAATTCGTCGCCGCTGTAGCAGTTCTGCAGGCCGAGCACCGACTCGTTGCCGACGTTCCACATGAGGACGCCCTCATGGTCCTTGTAGGTCTCCACCCACTTCGGGAACTCGGCGAGCATGTCGTTCTTGTACGCGGTGTCCGTCAGGTAGTTCACACAGCCGCCGCTGCCGGGACCGCCGCCCGGTTGCAGCCAGAACCCGGCGATCACCTTGATGCCGTTCGCCGCCGCGGTGTCCAGCAGGGGCTCCGTCGTGGCGTCGGTGCCCCACGTACGGATCGTGTTGACGCCCATCGACTTCACGTCGGGCATGTACTGCCCGGCGTCCGCGACGGACGGACCCCAGGTCAGGCCCTTCACGGTGTAGGGGGCACCGTTCACGGTCAGCTGCCAGGCACCCTGGGAGCCGGTCACCTTCACCACACTGCCGGCGGCCTGCGCGGCGGGCGCCGGAAGCGCGGCCGCCGCGGCGGCCAGGAGCGCGGCGACGGCGAGGCGTGCGGTGGTACGGCCCCGGGCGCGGGCCGGACGTCGGAATCGGGACGTGATCATGGGGGGAGAGGCTCCTCACGGAAGTGCGGGTGGGGGTGGGGGTGGGGGTGGGGGTGGGGGTGGGAAACGTGGGAAGAGCGGTGCCGGGGAGGCAGGCCGGACAGGTCGAAACGGATGGATTGGCCGTGACCATCGGAGAGCGCTCTCCCTCATGGGCGCGGTTCGCCCATGAGGGAGACGCGACGGGCAGGGTCAGGGCAGTTCGTAGTTCTCGTCCAGAACCGCGCCCTCACCCGGGTTGTTCTCGTCGTAGCCACGGGCGTTGCACTGGAGACCACCGACGATGCAGTGGTCGACCAGGGCGTCGAGCGTGGCGCCGTCCCAGGCGTTGAAGAAGTCGTAGTGGAAGGAGTGGCCGGTGCCGCTGGCCAGTCTCACCTGCGACATGTCACCGTTGACCGGCCACGCCATCTTGAACTCGATCATCGGCAGGGCGACCGGGTGGCTCGTCGGGCAGACGTCCTGGTTGGCCCCCATCACGACCGGATAAGCCATGTGGGCCTTGTGGTCGGGGGTGTCCAGGTTCTTTCCGTCCCAGCAACTGGGCGCCTGCATGCGCAGGTTGAGCTGGGTGTCCCGGCTGGTCGGGCAGGCTGCCGGGAAGTCGTAGTTGTGGTAGCTCTCCCCGCACTCGTACCCCTCGACCATGCCGGGGTGGTCGCGGAACTCCTGGGCGGTCTGTGTGGGGCTGCCGACGACGAACCGCAGCCCCTTGGGGAAGGGCCGTACGGTGCGGTAGTCGGTGACTCCGGCCTTGTAGTAGATGGTCTGGGGGCCGACCGGGCGGATCTCCTCGTTCCCGTTGTAGAGGGTCGGCATCCAGTAGGCGGACCGGTCGCCGGGCGCGAGGCAGGCGGTTCCGCCCGCGCTCAGGGACGCGGTGGTGCTGTTCGCGTTCGTGGTGTCGTTGCCCATGAACGTGTGGTCGTGCGAGGCGCCGGCCCGGCCCGGGTAGACGATCGGGTCGTCCGGGGCGGTGTGGCTCACCGAGCAGTTGGCCTGGAACTCGTGGAAGTAGCGGTGCGGCGGGATCTCGTCGGACGGCTCCACTCCTGTGACCGGCGGGTCCGCCGGTATGTAGCCGTCGCCGTCGGGGTCGTCCCCGAAGGCGACGGGCTTCGCCGGCGCCATCTTGTGGCCCTGCATGACGTGCGAGGCCGCCGCGGGCTTGTCGGACGCGGGCGGGGCCGCCTCGGCGGCGGTCGCCCCGGCGTTCGTGATCGCGGTGAGCCCGAGCGCGACCAGCGCCAGGGCGGTCGCCACGATCAGGACGGACACCAGGGTCGTTCTGTTGAGTCTTGTCACCATAGGGACCTCCATGCCGCTCTTCATCCCTGCACATCGGGTGCACGGTGGGGGGAAAGGGTGAGCTGGACGGTGCAGCCGGGAAGAGCTCCGCCCTGCGCGTCACGAGGCTGGCGGACCGCGCAATCTGGGAGAGCGCTCTCCAAAGCGGTGCCAGTGTTGCGCCGGTGTCGAGAGGGTGTCAATAGTTTGTGAACGATGCGCTGGGCAAAGGCTGTTGGGCGTCGGGAAAACGCTCTCCCGGTAAGCCCGCACACGGAAGCGGCCCCGCACACCCGGCGGGGCCGCTCACAGTGCCTTCGCTGAGCCGACGGGATCCGGCCGCCCCGGACCGCTCGCGGCCCGGCACCCTCACCCGTCGGCGGGAGCCGCGCCGCCGGGGAGGACGGCGGGACGGCTCCCCCGGATCACGCGGTGTGCAGGGTCAGCCCGTAGCGGTTGAGGATCTCGTTGACCGGCTGGTACCAGGTCTCCCCGCCGCCGGAGCAGTTGCCCCAGCCGCCGGAGGTGACGCCCTGGGCCTGGTCGCCGCTGATGAACGAGCCGCCGGAGTCGCCGCCCTCGGCGCAGACGCTCGTCTTGGTCATCTGGTGCACGGCGCCCTGGCTGTAGTTGACCGTCTCGTTCTTGGCGAGGACCCTGCCGCAGTGCCAGCGCGTGGTGGAGCCGGAGCGGCAGATCGAGGCGCCGATCGGAGCCTCGTTCGAGCCCCGCACCAGCTGGTCGGAGACGGTGCCCCAGCCGAGGACGACCGGTACGGTCCACCAGCCGTTGGCCACGTTCACCCAGGCGTAGTCGTTGCCGGGGAAGGACGAGCCCTGGAAGTTGCCGATGGCCGAGCCGTCCCAGCCGCGCACGGACTGGCCGGCGCCGCCGCAGTGCCCGGCGGTGACGAAGCCGCCGTGGACGGAGAAGCCGATCGAGCAGCGGACGTTGCCCGTGTAGTACGGGTCGCCTCCGACCGTTCCCGCGGCGAAGGTCTGCGGCGCTTCGGCGGTCGTCTCCACGGTCACGGGTCCGGCCTCGCGGGCCTTGGCGACGAAGGACCGGACATCGTTGTCACGCTGCTCGGACGCGACGACGTTCACGACGACGCTGCTGGTCGCCGGGTCGACGTGCCAGCTGCTCACGCCGGACGGGGCGGACAGGGCGTCGATGCGGACCTTCGCCGCGTCGAGCTGCTTCGCCGAGTGCTCGACGAGCCGGGCGTCGGCGCCGGCGGCGCGGACGGCCTCTGCCTTCTCGGCGTTCGTGACGGCGACGACCAGCTTGCCGGTCCTCGCGTCGAACCAGGACCCGCCGAAGGCGGAGCCCGCGGCGCGCTGCGCCTTCGGCTCCAGGGCGGTGGCCGCCTTCTCGTCGGCGAGCCTCGCGACGGCCTCGCCCTCGGTGAGGCCGAAATCGCGCTGCATCGCGGTGAGCAGGGCCGTGGAAGCGGGAGCCTCCGCGGAGTTGGCGGGGGCGGCGGAGGCGGACGACGGGCCGGCGGCGGCCCAGGCACCGAGGAGCAGGAGTGCGGACAGACCGGTCCGCAGCACGGTTGCGTGTCTCAAGGGAGTGACCCTTCCTGTTGTTCCAGCGACGTGGGGGTGGAACGGGAGGCGTCCGGGAGCGCATGCCGATCGTGCGCTTGAGAGCGCTCTCAGATGTGCCGTCCCGGACTGTAGCGGAGTTCGATAGTCAGGTCCATGCCAACGTCCATGCCAATGGAGGCGACGGGTCGGAAGAGGTGCGCGAGGACGCCGCACACCGGGTTGAGTAGGCGTACTCATCCGGCCCGCAGGCACTCGTCCTACTGTCACAGGAACGGGGGACGGGGCCAGATGGAGGAGCTGATCATGACCGGATCACGCCGCAGACGGTGGAGAGCCGCGCTGACCGGCACGCTGGTGGGTTCGCTGGTCGTGCTGCTGGGCGCGTGCGGAGTGGTCGACACCGATGACGACCGCCGGGCGGCGGAGGAACTGGCCGAGAAGCACTTCCCTGGGCAGCTCAAGGCGATCGGAGCACGCACGCTCTTCCCGGGCTCCGGCGGCTCGGAGGTCACGTTCGCGGTGACCGACGACCGCGACGCCGTGGTCCGGCTCCGCATCGACACGGACGGGGCGGACGAGGGCACGTGCGACCGCAAGGACTGCGCGGGCGTCCTGGCCGAAGCAGTGAAGCGCGGGCGGCAGCAGGCCGAGGACTTCCGTACGCTCAGGGGCGCCTTCGACGATTGTGGTTACGAGGTCGTCGCCCTGGGCCCGACCGGCACCCCGCCCTACGTCGTGGCCGAGCTGACGAACGCCACCGTCGCGAAGGCGCTCGGCGAGATCGGGGAGTGCGTCCAGCGCTGGGTCACGGCGAGCGGGGCCGACAGCACGTTGGCGAAGGCTCAGGGGTCGTACGTGAACGTGGTCTCCCCCTCCGTCGCCGACCGGCGCGACCGGGGCGAGGAGTCGTGGCCCACCGTGATGCGGCTGACCCGGCCGGACCTCCTGGCCTCGCTCACCGAGCACGCCTACTTCTCGGCGAGTTACGAGATCGGGGCGGGCCGGGTCGACACGACCGGCAGCGCCCGGGTCGTCCGCCCGTTCCGGGAGCGCCAGAAGTTCGGCGACACCGTGCAGAACGCGGTGAAGGAGCAACTGCTCGCCACCTACCCCCGGGTGGTCATGAGCACCTACCAGTGGATCTGGCGGCTGGAGCCGGGCCGCGTCGACCGGCAGACCGGCTACGTCCTGTTCTGCCCCGGGCCGGACGTGCGCGGACGGTGCCTCAACAGCGACGACGCGGCCCTGGTGACCACGGACGAGCACGGCACTCCGGTGGGGAAGATCCGGCTCGTGCACGACGTACGCGAGGGCACCGGGGCGCTGCGGCTGCCGCCGTACTGAGGCCGGGGCGCCCCGGCCTCCGGCTGCCGGCTCTCGGCGCGGGCGAGGGCGGTTCCCCGCGGGCGTCGGCGGGCGTGTCGTGGGATCGTGGCGCCATGACCATCGCAGTTCGCCCGGCCTCGGTGTTCGAAGATGTTCGCACCCTGGTCGGCCCGAAGTCGCCGAAGGCCAATGTCTGTTGGTGCCTGAGCTACCGGATTCCGTCCAAGCTCAACACCGAGCTCCGCGGTCCGGCGCGCGGTGAGTACGCCGCCGGGCTGTGCCGTGCGGAGCCCTCGCCGGGGGTGCTCGCCTACGACGGCGACGAGCCGGTGGGCTGGGCCGCCGTGGCGCCGCGCTCGGACACCTCCTTCTCCCGCAGCCGAAAGATCCCGCACGTCGACGACCTGCCGGTCTGGTCCCTGTGGTGCATCCGGGTTCGCCCCGGTCACCGCGGGAAGGGGATCTCGCACGAGCTGATCGCCGGTGCGGTCGAGTTCGCCCGCGCCCACGGTGCGCCGGCGGTCGAGGCGTACCCGCTCGACAGCGGTGACGCCAAGGTCGATCTGACGATGGCGTACCCCGGGATCCGGAAGAACTTCGAGCGCGCCGGGTTCACCCACGCCTCCGACACCACATCGGTACTGGCCGGCCATCCCCGCGTCCTGATGCGGCTCGACCTGCGCGGGTAGCGGCGATCGTCACCCCTGCGGCACCCAAGGCCGCAGCTTCTCCGGGTTGCGGACCACCCAGATCCGGGCGACGCGGCCGTCGGTCACGTCGAACGAGGCCACGGTCAGGACGACGCCGCCCCGCAGGGCCACCAGGCCCGGCGCACCGTTGACCGACCGCTCCAGGAGTTCCAGCCCCGGGGCCCGGTCGGCGATGGCGACCATGTACGAGGCGATGCGCGCGTCTCCTTCGATCGGGCGCAGGGCGGCACCGACCAGACCGCCGCCGTCGGCGGTCATCACGGCGGACGGGTCGAGGAGGTCGACGAGGGCCGCGATGTCCTTGTTCTCCCAGGCCTCCTTGACCCGCCGCACCACGTCGGTCCGCGCGTCCGCCGCCACCGGAGTCCGGGCGTCGGGCACCCGTCGCCGGGCGGAGGACGCAAGCTGCTTGCAGGCGGCGGGGGTCCGGCCGAGTACGTCGGCGATCTCCGCGAAGGGGTAGCGGAAGACATCGTGCAGGACGAACGAGACGCGCTCGGCGGGGGTCATCGTCTCCAGGACCACGAGGAAGGCCATGGTCACCGACTCGTCCAGGACCATCCGGTCCGCGGGGTCGGAGCCGCGGCCGCCGCCGCGCTCGACGGGGTCGGGCAGGGGTTCGGGCAGCCACGCGCCGACGTAGCGTTCGCGCCGGACCCGCGCCGAGCCGAGCACGTCCAGGCAGA
Organism: Streptomyces sp. NPDC091287; assembly: GCF_044768525.1. Lineage (NCBI taxonomy): Bacteria > Bacillati > Actinomycetota > Actinomycetes > Kitasatosporales > Streptomycetaceae > Streptomyces > Streptomyces sp. NPDC091287. The sequence goes on along the minus strand of NZ_JBIVUV010000001.1, from coordinate 475,813 downwards.
TGCGGCCGGTCACGGTCGTCAGCCAGGCTCCGGGCGACACGATCTCGTCCCGCCGGCTCCGCGGCAGTGCGTACCAGCGCGCGAAGGCCTCCTGCACGGCGTCCTCGGACTCGGCGAGCGATCCGAGCAACCGGTAGGCCACATTGATCAGTCGGCCGCGCTCATCGGCTGTCCCCTCGGCGCCCGCGCTCGCCGCCCCCATGCTCCGGCCCCCCTCGCCTTACCTTTCGCCGGCCCGTGTCGTCGGGTTGGTGAGACCTTATCGATCGACTGCCCACGGGCGGAAAAGGGGCGTGGCATGGCCACTCCGATGCCGGCACGGCGCGCGTTCTCGTTCCTGCGGATCGCGATCGCCCTGCAGACTCTGACGATCTTCCTTCAAGCGGTCTCCTCCGGACTGCTGATGACCTCGTCCTACGGGGAGACGCTGCACAGCGTCGGTGCGCGCGTGATGTACGGGGCGTCGATGCTGTGCGTACTCGCGGCGGTTCTGGCCTGGAGGCCGGGTGGCGGCCCGCCCCGGCCGATCCTGTACGCGTCCGGCTTCCTGGTCCTGGCCTCGGTCCAGGTCGCGGTCGGTATCGCGCACCTGCCATCGGTCCATCTCCCCCTGGGAGTGCTGATGTTCGGGCTGAGCCTGCTCGCCCTGGCCCGGCGCTGAGGTCCACCGCGAAGGGGCACGGGGAGGGGCGGCCAGGACCGTCCGTGTCCGCGATGCAGTCACCCACGCGGGTAAGTGCCAACTACAGCTACCCTCCGTGCGGCAGATGCGGTACTCACCGACGCGAGACGCGAAGGGGCTGGACGACGGCATGGACGGGAACACCGGCAACAGTCACGGGCGCGTCGTCGCCGCCCTCGACGGCGTGAGCATGCGCCGCCACACCACCGGCCAGGTCATCCTCGACGGCGTCGGCTGGACCGTCCGGGCGGGCGAGCACTGGGCGCTGCTCGGGCCCAACGGGGCGGGCAAGACCAGCGTCCTGCGGCTCGTCGGCGCCACCGCCTTCCCCACCACAGGCACGGTAGACGTCCTCGGCCACCGGCTCGGCCGCGTCGACGTGCGGGAGCTGCGCACCCGCATCGGCCATGTCTCCACCTCCCAGCGTGTCCCGGGGGACCTGACCGGCCACACCACCGTCCTCACCGGCCACTCCGGCACCGTCCAGCCGCTGTGGAGGTCGTACGGCGACGAGGTGCGCGAGCGTGCCCACGGGTTGCTCGCCGAACTCCACATCAAGGAGCTCGCCGACCGCCCGTACGGCGTCTGCTCGGGCGGCCAGCGCGCCCGGATCCTCATCGCCCGCGCCCTCATGGCGGATCCGGCCCTGTTGCTGCTCGACGAGCCGTTCAACGCACTCGATCTGCCCTCACGCGAGGACCTCGTCGACACCATGCGTCATCTCGCCGTGAACCGGCCGGAGTTGTCGACGGTGACCGTCACGCACCACGTGGAGGAGCTCTCCCCGGCGATCGGTCACGCCCTGCTCCTGCGTGAGGGGCGCGTCCTCGCCGCAGGGGCGGTCGAGGACGTCCTCACACCGGAGCGCATGACCGCCTGCTTCGGCCGCCCCATCGAGGTGTCACGGCACGCGGGCCGCTGGCTGGCCCGCTCGGGCGGCTTCGGGTAGGCGGGAGCGCGTCCCGACGCCGTGCGGGTGGGGAGTCCGACCCCGGGATCGCGTCGGCGGGGCCCGCCACCGCCCGGACGGCAGTCGCACGCGGGCCCGGGCGTCAGGAGCCCGGGCCCGCTGCCCGCCGATGAGAGCGGAGGGGGCCGGGTCGCTGTGGGCAGGGACCCTCAGGGCTCCAGCAACGGCAGTCCGGCCGTACGCCACAGATCGCGGAACCCGTGCTCCACCCCGGGGCCTTCCGCCGCCGTACGCCAGACCCGTACGGTCGCCCCGCTCCCGGCGGGCCCGTCGAGGGGTGCCCAGCCCGGGTCGCCATGGGCGGCGAACCCGGCCCAGGCACGGGTCATGCGCCGGGAGAGTTCCTCGTCGGCCGCGCCGGGCGGGCCGCCGACGAGGAAGTGGACGCTCTCCTCGTGGAGGTTGCCGAAGGCGAACGGAATGTCCGCGCAGTGCCAGGCGCGCACCCGCCGCCCCGCCCGGTCCCGGCGGCGGTCGAAGCGGGCGAGGAAGGCCCGGCCGCCCGCCAGGGCGTGGGCCTCGGCGAGGCGGGTGCTGTACTCGGCGAACAGGAGGCCGGAGCAGAGGGTCAGGTAGACATCGAGCACCGGCGCGTCCGCCAGGAGCTCCCGGTGGCCCTCGACGAGTGACGCCGGAAGCCCGAAGTCGGCTGCGAAGACGGCCAGTCGCTCCTCCGATGTGACCTTCGCGCTGCTGCCGACCGCGTCCAGGAGCCAGTACTCCTCCGTGGTGTGGCAGACCAGCAGCTCCACCGCGCCGCCCGCTCCGGCCGCCAGTGCCTCCAGCGGGTCGGCGGTCAGGAGGACGCCGTCGGCGACCGGGCCGTAGATCGCCGGGTCGTAGTGGCGCCGCCCCGAGCCGGGGTCCTGTGCGTACCGCTCGCAGACCCGGTCCGTCGCGGCCACGAGGGCCTCGGGCGGGGCGGAGAGCAGCCCGGCGCGCGTGGCGGGCACCCCGGCCGCCGCCGCGACCTCGGCGGTGGTGCGGGCCGCCTGCTCCACCGTGGCGAAGGCGTTGACGGCGCTGTGCAGGACGGCGCGGCGGAACAGACCGCGCGCCCGGTCGGCCACCGTCAGGCAGGCCACGGAGGTGGCGCCCGACGACTGTCCGGCCAGGGTGACCCGGTCGGGCGAGCCGCCGAAAGCGGAGATGTTGTCCCGGACCCATTCCAGGGCGGCGATCTGGTCGAGGAGGCCCCGGTTGCCGGGGAAGGCCGCGGCGCCGCTGTCGGCGTCGTGCCCGCGCATGCCGTTGACGGCGACCGGGCGTTCCGGCATCTGGCCGAACCCCTCGAAGCCGAGGCGGCTGTTGAGGGTGACGACGACGAGCCCCCGGCCCGCCAGCGCTGTGCCGTCGAAGTCCGGCTGGGCCGAGGACCCGAAGACGTACGCGCCGCCGTGGATCCAGACCAGCACGGGCAGGTCGCCGGGCCCGTCGGCGGGCGTCCAGATGTTGAGCGTAAGGATGTCCTCGTCACCGGGCGACCAGCCCGGTGCGCCCGGCAGTTCGGCCGACTGGGGGGCCACCGGCCCGAAGGCGGTGCACTCCCGCACGCCGTCCCAGGGTTCCGCCGGCTGCGGCTCCCGGAACCGGCGGGCGCCGAACGGCGGTGCCGCGTAAGGGAGTCCGAGTACGGCGACGATGGCGCGGTCCCGGGCGGCGCGCCGCCCCCGTACCCTCCCCGACTTCGTCGTGAAGACGTCCACGGCTCCCACTCCCCCGTTACTGCCCCGTCCGGCGTTCGGCGCGGCCGGGCCAGCATGCCGGACCCCCGGCGCCACCACCACCGGATTGATCTTGGCCCGGTCTCCCGATCTCCCGGTCTCCCGGTCTTCCGCTCGCCTGCTCTCCCGCCCGCCTGCACGTGTGCGCCCCTGCCCGCGTACGCGTCGGCCCGGCTGCGGTCCGCCCGCGTACGCGTCGGCCCGACTGCGGCTCCGCCCGCGTGCGCGCCTGTCCGCCTATCCGGCGATCAGTTCGCGCACGGTGGCCATGTCGCTGAACGGCAGCAGTTCGCCCCGGATGCTCTGGTGCGGTTCGCTGCCCTTGCCCGCGATGAGCACGATGTCGGTCGGCCCCGCTTCCGCGAGCGCCGCGGCGATGGCCAGACGGCGGTCGATGATCCGCTCGAACGGTGTTCCGGTCGACGCGATGCCGGGGGCGATCTCGTCGAGGATGGCCTCGGGGTCCTCGTAGCGGGGATTGTCGGAGGTGAGGAAGCACAGGTCAGAGTAGTCGCCCGCGATGGCGCCCATTTCGGCGCGCTTGGTGGTGTCGCGGTCGCCGCCGCAGCCGAAGACGGTGATGACCCGGCCCCGGGCGAATCCCCGGATCGTGGTGAGGACCTTGCTGAGGGAGTCCGGCGAGTGGGCGTAGTCCACGATCACCGAGGTGCCGCCGGGGGTGTGGAGGCGCTCGAAGCGGCCGGGGATCTGCGGCATCCGCTCCAGCGCGTCGACCAGCCCGGCCAGATCGTGGCCGAGGAGGTGGCAGGCCGCCACCGTGGCCAGTGCGTTGGAGACCGAGAACCGGCCGGGCGAGGGGATCGCCGCCGGGTACTTGCGGCCGTCATGGTGCAGCGTGAACCGGGTGCCCGAGGCGTCCACGGTGAGATCGCTCGCGCGGTAGTCCGCGTCGCCGTCCAACGCGTACGTGGTCACGGCGTCGGGCATCAGCTCCCGGATCCCGGCGCCCACCGGGTCGTCGGCGTTGACCACGGCGCGCCGGCACAGCCCCTGGAAGAGGCGGAGCTTGGCGTCCCGGTAGTTCTCCATGGTGCCGTGGTCGTCGAGGTGGTCCTGGGTCAGGTTCGTGAAGACGCCGACGTCGATGAACGTACGGTCCAGTCGGTGCGTCAGCAGCCCCATCGAGGTGGCCTCCAGGACGACGCTGCCGGTGGCGCGGTCACGCATGTGCCCCAGCAGATACTGCAGATCGGGCGATTCCGGGGTGGTGAGCACCGAAGGGGGCATCGGGATGGGCTCGTCCCCGATGCGGCTGCCCGCGGTGCCGATCACCCCGACCCTGGCCCCCTCGGCGATCCGCAGCACCGACTCGGTCATGTACGAGACGGAGGTCTTGCCGTTGGTGCCGGTGATGGCGATCAGGTCCATCGCCCGGCCCGGTTCGCCGAAGTAGCGCGAGGCGAGGACCGCCGCGGCCTTGCGGACATCGGGGACGTGTACGGCGCACACGTCACCCAGTGCCGCGGGCAGCGGCGGCGCCTGTTCGTCGACGAGTACGGCGACAGCGCCGCGGGCGACCGCCGGGGCGACGGCTTCCGGGCCGCCGGCGATGTGGCCGGGCACCGCGGCGTAGACGGAGCCGGGGGTGACCCGGTCCGCGTCGAACGTCGCTCCGGCGGTGACGTCCGTGCGGGCAGGGGTTCCCCGCAGCACGTGGTGGTCCTGCCCGGCCATGAGGTCGCTCAGCTTCACGATGATCCCTTCGAGTGCGGCGCCGTCCGGCTGGTGCGGCCGTCGCCGGGAGGCGGCACGGGCGGGTGCGCCGTGGGCCGCGTGGTGCTGTGGAGCCGCTCGTGACTCTCGCGTCCGGCGAGCGCCGGAGGCTTGCGGTGAGCTCCGGCGCTCAGCGGGCCGGAGTGGTGGTGGGGCGGTGCGGTGATGCGGTGGTGTGGGTGAGGAGGCGGCGGGCCGGGGCGGTTACGCCGGGGGCCGGGGCGCCCGATGCTGCTGTCGGGAACCGAGCGCAGACCGCTAGCCGTGGCCGTGCAGTGCGGTACGGCCCGTTCCCGGCGCCGCGTCCGCGGGCGTCGGGGGCACAGCCGCGCGGGTGGCGGCCGGGGGCAGCACGGAGGCGGCCCGGTGCGGGCGTGTCCTCGGTTCGGTGCTGCGTCCCATGGGCCGAGTGTACGTGCGGTGGGAAGGGCCCCGGTCCGCCGCGGGTGCTCCGTCGGCCGGGGACGGCCGGGAGCAGCACCGGGTGCGGCCCGACCCACGGATGCGCGGCGAACGGGCCGCGACCTGCGTACGGACCGGTCCGCGAGGCCCGCCCCCGGCCCCGAGATCCGATCTTCCCTTTGCGGCCGGAGCGGGACCGGAGTGGAATTGCGTACAGGGGACAGTGGTATTCGGTACTCCCGGAGGAAAGGACGCGCCATGAGCGACACCGACTGGGGGGACGACGTCTACCAGCCCCAGGAGCCCGAGGCTTCCGACCCCGGCGAACAGCTCGACGCCGGGGACACGCTCATGGATCCGTCCGGCACCGGCGACCCGCTGGACGAGGGCTACGCTCCACCGGACCGCCCCTGGGTGGTCGACGGCCTCGGCACCACGGCCAACGAGCGGCACACCGGCGAGTCCCTCGAAGCGCGGCTGACCAGAGAAGTGCCCGAGCCGGACGGTTCCGCCGGCGACGGCGTGGGCGATCTGGTGGGCGGCGACGGCGAGCCGTGGGACGACGAGGTCGGCGTCGCCCGCGCCGGACGGCTGACCCAGCAGGCGGACGGAAGCGTCCCGGCCACCCTCACCGCCAGCGACGTGGGCATCGACGGGGCGGCGGCGTCGGCCGAGGAGGCCGCGATGCACGTGATCCCCGAGCCGGGGGACGACGACGCGCTCCTGGAGGCCGGTCCGGCGCCCGGAACCGGCCCCGCCACCGGTGGCACGGCCTCGCCCTCGCCCTCGCCGTGAGCGGGCCGTCGGCGAGCGCCCGCCCCTGAACGCGCCTGTCCCCGGGCCCGTACTCCCCTGCCCGAAGCACACCACGCACCGCCGAACGCACCACGCGCCTCCGAACGCACATAACGCACCGAACGCACCGACGTACTCGGATCCCCAGGAGCACACAGATGAGCGGCACTGCGCAGATCGGCGTCACCGGACTTGCCGTCATGGGACGCAACCTGGCCCGGAACTTCGCCCGCAACGGATACACCGTCGCTCTGCACAACCGCACAGCCGCTCGCACCCATGAACTCGTCGAACAGTTCGGCGATGAGGGTGATTTCGTCGCGACCGGGAGTGCCGAGGATTTCGTGGCGGCCCTGGAGAAGCCGCGACGGCTGGTCATCATGGTGAAGGCCGGGGAGGCCACGGACGCGGTGATCGCGGAGTTCGCGCCCCTCCTGGAAACCGGCGATGTGATCATCGACGGAGGCAACGCGCACTTCGAGGACACCCGCCGCCGGGAGCGCGAGCTCCGCGAGCAGGGCATCCACTTCGTCGGCACCGGCATCTCCGGAGGCGAGGAAGGCGCGCTCGACGGACCGAGCATCATGCCGGGCGGCAGCGAGGAGTCGTACGCCTCACTCGGGCCGATGCTGGAGAAGATCTCCGCGAAGGCCAAGGACGGCGCTCCGTGCGTCACGCATGTCGGGCCGGACGGCGCCGGGCACTTCGTGAAAATGACGCACAACGGCATCGAGTACGCGGACATGCAGCTGATCGGCGAGGCGTACCAACTGCTCCGCGACGTGGCCGGGTACTCCCCCGCGCAGATCGCGGACATCTTCCGCACGTGGAACACCGGGCGCCTGGAGTCCTATCTCATCGAGATCACCGCGGAAGTGCTCTCGCATGTCGACAAAGCGACTGGGAAACCCTTCGTGGACGTCGTGCTCGACCGGGCGGAGCAGAAGGGCACCGGCCGCTGGACCGTGCAGATCGCCCTTGACCTGGGTGTTCCCGTCTCCGGGATCGCCGAGGCCGTCTTCGCCCGCTCGGTCTCGGGCCACGCCGATCTCCGTGACGCCTCACGCCACCTGTCCGGACCGACCGCCCGCAAGCTCGGCGAGGACGAGGCGGCGGCCTTCGCCGACCAGGTCGAGCAGGCGCTGTACGCCTCGAAGATCGTCGCCTACACCCAGGGCTTCCACGAGATCGCGGCCGGCAGCGAGCAGTACGACTGGAACATCGACCTCGGCGCGGTCGCCTCGATCTGGCGCGGCGGATGCATCATCTGGGCCGCGTTCCTCGACAGGATCACCGGCGCCTACGAAGCCCGGCCCCGGATGGCCGGCCTCCTCGCCGACAAGGGTTTCGCGGAGGAGATCGCCGCGGCACAGGGCGACTGGCGCACCGTGATCGCCGCCGCCGTCACCCAGGGCGTCCCCACCCCGGCCTTCGCCGCCACCCTCGCCTACTACGACTCGCTGCGCGCCGAACGCCTCCCCGCCGCCCTCACCCAGGGCCAGCGCGACTACTTCGGCGCACACACCTATCACCGCACCGACCGCGACGGCACGTTCCACACCCTCTGGGGCGGCGACAGGACCGAGGTGGAGAGCTGACAGCCCCGCCCGGAGCCGATGCCGTCGGCTCGGCCGGTGACGCACTGCCGCCGGCCCCGGCATCCCGGTCTTCGGACGCCGGTGCCCCGCGCGCACGCCCGGGGAGGTCGCGGGGACGCGGGCCGGCCACCCCGTATCCGAAGTGCCCGGCGCGGTTGCGCTCCACGGACGGAGGGCGAGGATGGAACGGGGGGCAGGCCCGGGGTGGGGGGGGCACCAGCGGCGGCCCGCGAGGCCGCGCGAACAGGGCGCACGCGCCGCCCACGACATGGAGCCGACATGACCGATCCCCCGCTGCTTCCCCCTCCGATCACGCCCTACCTGGAACCCGCCGCGAAGGAACTCTGCGAGGCCACGGACCCACATCCGCGGATCTACGAGGTCCCCCCGGAGGAGGGCCGCGACATCCTGCTCGGCCTGCAGAGCGACCGGAGCGTCCCCCGCCCCGAAGTCGACGAGGAGTGGGTCGACGTGGACGCGGGCCAGTGGGGCACGGTCCGCACCCGCGTCATCCGGCCCAAGGGGGCCACCGGAGCGTTGCCGGTGGTGTTCTACATCCACGGCGCCGGCTGGGTCTTCGGCGACGACAAGACCCACGACCGCCTCTTCCGCGAACTGGCCGTCGGTGCCGGGGCGGCAGGCGTCTTCCCCGTCTACGACCGCGCACCCGAGGCCAAATACCCCACCCAGGTCGAGCAGAACTACGCCGTGGGCCGGTGGGTCGTGGAGCACGGAGCGGAACACGGACTGGACACCTCGCGGATCGCCGTCACCGGCGAGTCGGTCGGCGGCTGCATGTCGGCGGTGTTCGCGCTGATGAACAAGGAACGCGGGGGCATCGACCTCAAGGCGCAGGTCCTGCTGTACCCGGTCACCGACGCCGACTTCAACACCCCGTCCTACCTCCGGTTCGCCGAGGGCTACTACCTCACCCGCGACGGCATGAAGTGGTTCTGGGACGCCTACACCGGCAACCTCGCCCACCGCACGGAGGTGTACGCCTCGCCGCTCCGGGCCTCACTGGAGCAGCTCCGAGGCCTGCCCACCACGCTGGTCATCACCGACGAGGCCGACGTCCTGCGCGACGAGGGCGAGAAGTACGCCAACAGGCTGCGTGAGGCCGGCGTGGACGTCACGTCCGTCCGTGTGGCGGGCATGGTCCACGACTTCCTCCTCCTGGACAGCCTGCGCGACACCCGCGCCGCCAACGTCGCCCGCGGGCTCGCCGTCGACGCCCTGCGGACGGCCCTCCACGACGGCTGAGGCGGAGGGGGCTGCCCCGTCGGGCCCCTGGGGGCCTTCCCCCGGCCCGGGCCGGGCGTGCTCCCCCGGCCGGGCGCTCCCGGCGTGCGGTCGGGGACGGGACGTGCGTTAGTGGCTGCGAGCCATGTTCACCGTGGTCCGCGACCGCCGACCGTTCACCACCGGCGATCCACCGCCGTCCGTACACCGTCGTAGTGGAGTGCGCGCATGCCCGACGCCGTCCCTGATCCCGTCTCCGTCCAGCCCGTCGTGGCGCCGTTGACCAGCGCGGCGCTGTTCCTGGTCGGCACGATCGAGCCGGGCGGCGAGAGCGCGGTGCGGGACGTGCTGCCGGATCTCGCGGCCGTCGCCCGGTCGCTCGGCTTCCGTTACCCGGACGCCGGTCTCGCCTGTGTCGCGGGCTTCGGCTCCAGCGCCTGGGACCGGCTGTTCGCCGGGCCGCGCCCGGCTCACCTCCACCCGTTCCCGGAGCTGCGAGGCCCTCTCCACCATGCCCCGGCGACCCCAGGCGACGTGCTGCTGCACATCCGGGCCGAGCGGATGGACGTCTGCTACGCATGGGCGGCCCAGCTGCTCGACAAGCTCGGCGGAGCGCTGCGGATCGTGGACGAGACGCACGGCTTCCGCTATCTGGACCACCGGGACCTGCTCGGCTTCGTGGACGGTACGGAGAACCCGGTGGGCGACGACGCCCGTTCGGCGGCGCTCGTCGGGGCGGAGGACGACCCGGAGTTCGAGGGCGGCAGCTACGTCGTCGTACAGAAGTACCTGCACGACCTGACGTCCTGGAACGCGCTCTCCGTGGAGGAGCAGGAACGCGTCATCGGCCGCACCAAGCTGGACGACGTGGAGTTCCCCGACGACGAGAAACCCGCGGACTCCCACCTCGCGCTCAACACGATCACCGACCCGGACGGCACCGAACGGGACATCCTGCGGGCGAACATGCCGTTCGGAAGCTTCGGGAAGGGCGAGTTCGGTACGTACTTCATCGGGTACGCCGCCGATCCCGACGTGACCGAGCGGATGCTCCGCAACATGTTCCTCGGCGATCCCCCCGGGACGCACGACCGCATCCTCGACTTCTCCACGGCGGTCACCGGTTCCCTCTTCTTCGCCCCCCGCGCCGACTTCCTCGACGCTCCGCCGCCCCCGCCCGTCCTGACCCGCACCGGGGACCGGCCGGAACCGGTGCCCGCACCGGTCCGGCAGCAGCCTCTCGCGGCCGGGGTGGACCACGGTTCGCTGCGCATCGGCAGCCTGCAAGAAAGCGTCCAGTGATGAACAATCTGCATCGCGAACTCGCGCCGGTCACGCCGTCCGCCTGGGACGAGATCGAGGAGGAGGCCCGGCGCACCTTCCGCCGCCATGTCGCCGGCCGCCGTGTCGTCGACGTGTCCGATCCGGCGGGTCCGACCCTGGCCGCCGTCGGCGACGGCCATCTGATCGACATCGATCCGCCCACCCCGGACGTGGCGGCCCGGGCCCGGACATCGATGCCGGTCATCGAGTGGCGGGTGCCGTTCACGGTGACCCGCCAGGCTGTGGACGACGTGGAGCGCGGTTCCGCCGACAGCGACTGGCAGCCCGTCAAGGACGCGGCACGCACCTGCGCGTTCGCCGAGGACATGGCGATCATCGACGGGTACGGGGCGGCCGGGATCACCGGCCTGCGGGACGGCTCCTGCCACGATCCCCTCCCGCTGCCCGCCGACGCGCGGGACTATCCGGTGGTGGTCAGCCAGGCCGTGACGCGGCTGCGGCTGGCCGGTGTCGACGGACCGTACCGGCTGCTGCTCGGTGCGGACGCGTTCACCGAGGCCGCCGAGACCTCGGACCACGGGTATCCGGTCAAGACACACCTGAGCCGCCTGGTGGACGACGAGATCCTGTGGGCGCCCGCGGTCAAGGGCGGGGTGCTCCTGTCCACCCGGGGCGGAGACTTCGAACTCTGCCTCGGTCAGGACCTGTCGATCGGCTACGCGGACCACGACGCCACCAGCGTCCACCTCTACTTCCAGCAGGCCTTCACCTTCCGGATGCTGACACCGGAGGCCGTGGTCGGCCTGATCGCCTGATCCCCGGGGGCGCTCACCGGCGTGTGTCCGGGCGACCGAGCGCCCCCGTTCCGCCGAAGACCCGGGGGCAGCCATCAGGGACTCTGGCCGTATGACGCAGACGACTTCCGCACACCACGAGGGCGGCACTGCACCGCCGGCCGCCCGCTTCGACGCCGTCGTCCGGGCGGCCATCGGGCAGGGGCTGCTGGGCGAGGACAGCCCGGTCGCCGGATTCATCGACACGGAGGGCGTGCGCGCCTCCGTCGGCGACCTCCACGACGCCTTCGCCGCCACACCCGAGGTACTGCACACCTTCGCGGCCAAGGCCTGCTCCCTCGTCCCGGTCCTGCGGCTGCTCGCCGACCGCGGCATGGGATGCGAGGTGGCGAGCCCGGGTGAACTGCGGCTGGCCGTGGAGGCCGGGTTCGCCGCGTCCCGTGTCGTCCTGGACTCCCCCGCCAAGACCCGTGAGGAGATCCGGCTGGCGCTCGCCCTCGGCGTCGCCGTCAACGCCGACAGCCTCGACGAACTGCGCCGCATCGACACCCTCCGCACCCCGGGCACCGCCTCGGTCCTCGGACTGCGGGTCAACCCTCAGGTGGGCGGTGGCTCCATCGGGCCGATGAGTACGGCGACCGACACCTCGAAGTTCGGGGTCGCGCTGCGCGACCCGGGGGCCCGCGAGGCAATCGTGGAGGCCTTCCGCGAGCGACCGTGGCTGAGCCGGCTGCATGCCCATGTGGGCTCCCAGGGCTGCCCGTTGGAGCTGATCGCGGACGGGGTGGCACGGACGTACGAGCTGGCCGAGGAGATCAACGCGACGCTGGGCGTCCGACAGGTCACCAGCCTGGACATCGGCGGCGGCCTTCCGGTCAATTTCGCCGACGAGACCGTACGCCCCCGCTACGCGGACTACGTGGCGGCGCTGACGGCGGCGGCCCCCGGCCTCTTCTCCGGCCGCTACTCCCTGGTCACGGAGTTCGGCCGGTCGCTGCTGGCGAAGAACGGGTTCATCGGGGCCCGGGTGGAGTACACGAAGGACGCCGGGGGCCGCCGGATCGCGCTCACCCACGCGGGAGCGCAGACCGCCACCCGCACCGTCCTCATGCCCGATGCCTGGCCGTTGCGGATCGGGGCGTTCGGCCCGGACGGCACGCCCAAGGACGGCCCGCCGCTGGCGCAGGACATCGCGGGGCCGTGCTGCTTCGCGGGGGACGTGGTGGCGTACGGCCGGGAGCTGCCGGAGCTGGCCGAGGACGATGTGGTCGTGCTGTACGACACGGGGGCGTACTACTTCTCCACCCCGTGGGCGTACAACAGTCTGCCCCGTCCCGCGGTGTACGGCTTCCGGGCGGTGGCGGGGCTGAAGGACGGTTCGGGCCACGACGGACAGGTGACGTTCGTGACGGTGCGGGACGCGCAGTCGCTGGACGACATCGCGGCGGAGAGTGGTCTCGCGCACGCGGACGCGCTGATCGAACGGGGCGACTGAACGGGCGGGGCGATCGAACAGGCGGGGCCGGCACAGCCGAGGCCGGTCGGCCGTTCCGTCCAGGCCGGCCTGGACAAAACGGCCGACCGGCCGCCGGTCACGTCCCGGCGGGCTGCGGCTCGGGCTCCGGATCCGGTACGGGGTCCGGGCCAGGCGCGGGCGGCTGCGGGATCGGGTCCGGCGCGGGTCCGGGCGGCACCGGCCCGGGGCCCGGCGGCACGGGCGGCGGGCTGGGCACCGGGGTGGGCGGGCCCGGTACGGGCGGAGGCGTCGGCGAGGGCGGTACGGGGTCGGGGTACGGGTGGGTCATCGCGATCCTCCACAACGGCACGAAATGGACAGATGGAGCTTTCCTCCACCGTCTCCCGGAGCGGCTGCCCGCGCCTGCCGAGTCCACACATACGCTCGGCGCCAGCGGCCCGAGCCGGTGTGCCGGACCGCCCCGAATGGGCAGGACTCCGGCAAGCTGCCCGGACCTGGCTGGATCCGTCCGGATCCGCGACCGGCGCCGTCGATGCGAATGGGGTCCCTCATGCCCCTGCCGAGCGTTCTCGCCGTCCACGCCCATCCGGACGACGAGTCCCTGTTCTGCGGAGGCGTCCTCGCTCAGCACGCGGCCGGCGGCGCCCGGACCGCGGTGGTCACGGCGACCTGGGCGGAGGGCACGCACCGGGCCGCCGAGCTCGCCGAGGTGGACCGCGGAGCGGCGCCCGGCCGGATCGCCTCTCTGCCTGCGGCTGTTCAGCGCGAGGTGCTGGGGACCGAGTGGTACATCCGCCGGGACCTCGCGCCGCGGAACGGATCGGCCACGGCGCTCACCGCATGACGGGAAGCGTGGCGAACGGCGGCCGGAGAACCGCTCCGAACGCCGCCCACCACACTCACACGGGTCTCCGGTCTCAGAACAGCTCGGGGTGGTTCCTGAGCTGCCGCTCCGCCTCCTGGACGAGCTCGGCCGACGCTTCGGGCGCCTCGTCGGGGTGACGCTGCGCCCACTTCGCCGCGTACGGGCAGAGCGGAACGACGGGAACGCCCTCGCGGGCGGCCATGGTGGAGAACTCCCGGACCAGCGCCCCCGCGACGCCCTTGCCCTCGTGCTCGGGCCGGACGACGGTGTGCACGGCCACCAGCGCGCCGGGAGCCGGGTCCATGACGAAGTACGCGATGGTCCCGGCCGGCTTGCCGTCCTCGTACGCCACGAGACTGCCGTGCTCCCGGTCGTCCCTGATCTCTACAGCTGCCTTCTCGGCCATGACCCCTGCCTTCTCGTTCGTGACCCTGGACGTCACGCGCCCGGCAACACGGACGGCGACCTCAACCGCCCGCGACGACGGCCTGCGGGCTCCGCTCCGTACGAGACCCGGGAACCGGCGCCGAGGCGTCGGACCCGAGCGCCACGATCCGGTTGTCCGCGTCCACGTGCACGACCCGCGGCACGAGAGAACGGGCCTCGGCATCGTCGACCTGTGCGTAGCTGATCAGGATGACCAGGTCACCGGGGTGCACGAGGTGTGCGGCCGCGCCGTTGATCCCGATGACACCGGAGCCGCGCTCGCCCTCGATGACGTACGTCTCCAGGCGGGCGCCGTTGTCGATGTCAACGATATGGACCAGCTCACCGGGGAGCAGGTCGGCGGCCTCCATCAGGGCGGCATCGATCGTCACGGAACCGACGTAGTGCAGATCGGCCTGGGTGACGGTGGCCCGGTGGATCTTGGACTTGAACATCGTACGTAGCATCGAGGCACTCCTGATCTTAGGCTCCCTGCCTGCTCTCTTGCAGGTCAAGGGCTGTTCTGCACCCTACAACGATGCGCAGAGGATGTGCCGCCGAACGCAGTCGTCGCGTCCGTGGTGAGCGAGAGCCCCGGCGCGGCTCCGGGGGGCTGTCCGACGTAGCAGGGGTGTTCGGGTGTGGCGCTGGTGAAGGGCTTCCGTGCTGCGGACAGCGAGGTTCCCGGTCCGGTGAGCAGGACCGGGTCGGCGGTTGTACGCCTTTACTTGGCCTGGCCTGTTCCCATGCGCTGTCCCTTGAACCAGAACTGGCCGAAGTCGAAGGAACGTTTGCCGACGGGAGCACCGAGCACGGCGAGCCCGCGTTCGGGCCGGTGTCCCCGCCGGCTTCGGGGGTGCCACTCCTGGTCCTGCCTCCGGGGGCGCCGGCGCGGTGGGCGTTGTTTAGTGGGGTCCGTACGGGAAACGCGGTGTCCCGACGCCCTCGGGACGGAAGTGGAGGAGTACGCCATGCCGGCTGGATCCAGCAAGAAGCGCGAGCGGCAGTACGAGCACATCAAGGAGAGCCAGGAGGAACAGGGCGCGTCGAAGGGCCGCGCGAAAGAGATCGCGGCCCGGACCGTCAACAAGCAGCGCGCCCGGTCGGGCGAGTCGAAGACGGCGAGCAAGACGTCGACGCAGGACAGGAAGTCCGCCTACGAACGCGGCGGCGAACGCTCCCACAAGGGCTCGCAGGGCCCCACGCGGGACCAGCTCTACGCGGAGGCCAGGAAGAAGAACATCGACGGGCGCTCCTCCATGAACAAGGAACAGCTCCGCAAGGCCCTCGGACGCTGACGCCCACCGGCGGTCCGGGGGCCGGCCGCCCGCACGACGGAGGGAACAGGACATGCCCGCAGACGCACACGGCGACGACGTGTACCAGCCGCAGGACGACGGCGGCGATCCGCCGAACGACGACCTCGACCTGGAGAACACGCTCGACGAACGGGATCTGGACGACCGGATGGAAGAGGGTTACTCCCCACCCGAGCGCCCCTTGGCCGTGAACAGGTTCGGCACGACCGGGGCCGAGGTGCGCCACGGTGAATCCCTGGACCAGCGGCTCGCCCAGGAGACCGACGACGTGGAACCGCCCGATGGTGACGGCATCGGCGACCTAGCCGAGGGTGAGGGCGAACCCCTGGAAGGGGCCGAGCGTGAGCCCCGGGCAGGCCGTCTCACCGCGGCGGACGACGCGGCCGGGCGGGAGAACGACGTCTTCGCCGAGGACGTGGGCATCGACGGTGGCGCGGCGTCGGCGGAGGAAGCGGCCGTCCATGTCGCGGACGAGGCGGACATCCAGGGGCGCGAGGCCTGACGGCCGGTGAAAGCGGGAGACCATGACTGGCGCGGCGATCTTCGATGTGGACGGCACGCTCACCGATACCAATCACCTCCACGTGGTGGCCTGGTGGGAGGCCTTCCGGCAGGCCGGGCACACCGTGCCGATGCCGGAGATCCACCGGGCGGTCGGCCTCGGCTCCGGTGATCTGATCGAGCGACTCCTGGGGCCCGACCGTGACGCGGGGCAGGACGCGGCCATCAGCTCCGCGCACACGGTGCTCTAGGCGACGTACTTCGACCGCCTCCCCGCCTTCCGGCGCGCGGGCGACCTGCTGCGCACGCTGGCCCGACGCGACTGGCGAGTCGTCCTCGCCACCTCGGCGAGCGGGACGGAGCTCGCGGCTCTGCGGCGGGCGGTGGACGCGGACGAGGCCATCCGGGCCACGGCGAGCTCGGACGACGTCGACCGGGGAAAGCCCTCCCCGGAGCCCGTGGAGCTGGCCTGCCGACTGGCCGGAGTCAGTGCGGGGCAGGCGGTGTTCGTGGGCGACACGGTGTGGGACATGGAGGCGGCGGCCCGGGCCGGGGTGACCGCGGTGGCTCTCCTGTCGGGCGGTATCCCTCGCGCAGACCTGGAGCGGGCAGGAGCGGAAGCGGTCTACCAGGACGTCGCCGATCTGCTCGACCGCCTCGACGACAGCCCGTTCGGGCCGGGCCCCGACTGACGCGCGGACCCGGAACCTCCAGTCGCGTAGCCGTGCGGGCTGGACATGAGGGCCTCGTGTGGCTGTCGCCGGGCATCACCCGGAGGGGCCAGGTCCCGGCGGCATCCCGCCCGGTCCACGCCCTCGACCGTTATGTGCGGAGATCAGCGGGTACCCCTGTGCGGAAGAAGCGGCCATGACGCGTGCGGAATGAGGATCACATGCAGGTGGGATACAAGCTGGCGGCGGAGGCGTTCGGCCCGGCGGAGCTGGTCAGGCAGGCCGTGCTCGCCGAGGAGGCGGGATTCGACTTCGTCGAGATCAGCGACCATTACCACCCCTGGCTCGACAACCAGGGACACTCACCGTTCGCCTGGACGGTGCTGGGAAGCATCGCGGCCAAGACGTCGCGGATCGGTCTGGCGACCGGGGTCACGTGCCCCACCGTGCGCTACCACCCCGCCATCATCGCTCAGGCGGCCGCGACACTCGCCCTGCTCTCGGAAGGCCGCTTCGTCCTGGGCGTCGGCTCGGGCGAGCGGCTCAACGAACACGTCGTCGGTCCGGGATTCCCCGACGCGGTCGAACCCCGGCACGAAATGCTCACGGAAGCCCTGGAGATCATCCGGCTGCTCTGGAGCGGGGGATACCGGTCCTACGAGGGGAAGCACCTGCGGCTGCAGGACGCCCGGGTCTTCGACCTCCCCGACGAACTGCCACTCATCGCCGTGGCCGCCAGCGGTCACCTGTCGACCCGCATCGCCGCCGAACTGGGCGACGGCCTGTTCGCCACGGAGGACAAGCCGAGCATCGTCCAGCACTACCGTGACGCCGGCGGAACCGGCCCGTGCTACGGCGAGGTTCCGATGGCCTGGGCGCCCGACGCGCACACCGCCGCGCGCGCCGCTCTGGAGACGTCGCGGTGGGCGCTGACCGGGTGGAAAGTGATGAGCGAGCTGCCCAATCCGGTCAACTTCGATGCTGCGACCACCACCGTGCGCGAGGAGGACATTCTGGAGAAGTTCGCCTGCGGAGCGGACCCCGGACGGTTCGTCGAGGTGGCCCAGAGCTACGTCGACGCGGGTTTCGACAGGTTGGTCATGCAGAACGCGGGCCCCGACCCCGATGGCTTCATCGACTTCTACCAGCGTGAGCTCGACGCGCGCATCCGACAGCTCAAGCCGAACAACACGCGAGGCTGAACGCTGTGGCCCCGTACACCCCGGGTCCGTTGTCGGCGCATGCGCCGGAGGCACGCCCGCAGACAGCGCCTGGAAGGAGAAGACCCTTTGCGGCCGCCCGTCCGAGACGGCGGCCACAGGTGTTCCGACCACAGGTGTTCCGCAGGTGTTCCTCCGCAGCTGTTCCCGCAAAGTCGCCCGGTGATAAAGGATCGACGCATGACAGAGGCATCTCTGGAGATCAACGCCCTCATCATCGACGCTGACAGCCCCGAGCGGCTCGCCGCGTTCTGGTCCGAGTTGCTCGGCCGTCCGATCGTGAACCGTACCGGCCCCTACGTCTGGCTGCGGCGCGAGAAGGGGCTTGGCCTGGGCTTTCAACAGGCCGGTGAGCCCAAGCCCGGGAAGAACCGCATGCACTTCGACATCTCCTCCCCCGACCCGGGAGCCGAGCAGCAGCGGGTCGAGGCGCTCGGAGAACGACGCCTGGAGGAGTACGCCGACGGCGGTTTCCTGGTGATGGCCGACCCCGAGGGTAACGAGTTCTGCATCATCCCCGAGGGCCCCGGCTCCGTCGGCCTCGATGACCAGGGGCGCGCCCACTACCTCGATTGAACTCCGCGGTTCGGGGCGGCCCGGCCTGCTGCGGGCGGGACGGTACCGCAGCGGCTTCGTGTGACCGGTGTCAGAAGGTGACGTCGTCCGTGAGGGTGATCCTGGCTCCCATGTTGCGTTCCATCATGCGCAGAGCCGCGTCGGCGAGGTCGCTGTGGATGTGTGCCACCGCGTCCCTGGGAACGGTGACGTGCAGATGCCGGGTGTGGGCATCGAGTGCTGAATACAGCACGCACTGTTCGGTGACCTGCCCGCACAGCACGAAGTGGTCGGCGCCCAGTTGGGAGAGCAGATAGCTGAGCGGCGTCTCGTAGAAGATCGAGTGCCGGGCCTTGACGACGAAGAGGGATTCATCGTCCGGCAGGATGGGTTCGACCAGCTCCGCGTTCTTTCCCGCGAGAGACTTCTCGACGATCTCTCCGTGGTGGGATCGCCATTCTCCGAAATTGTCGTTCGCATAGATGACCGGGACATGTTCCGAGCGGGCGCGGGCGATGAGCCGCGCGATGTGGGGCAGTGCGCTCCGGACGGATGGAACGAGCAGGTCGGCATCAGGGTGATCGTACGTATTGATCATGTCGACCACGATGAGCGCGTTGTTCCTCATGACTTCATCATCGCAAAGGGGCCGCTCGTGTTCCGGCCCGCGACCTGTCTGCGTGTTTCACGATTGACAGGGTGGGAACCCGGCACACTCGTTCGCGAATGCCGACGAAGTAGGGAGCGGACTGTGCGCGCACTGACCTATCAGGGAAAGCGGGATGTCCGGGTGGAGACGGTCCCGGACCCGCGGATCCAGGACCCGACCGACGTCATCGTCAAGATCACGTCCACCGGGATCTGCGGATCCGACCTTCACCTGTGCGAGGTTCTCGGGCCCTACCTCGACCCGGGCGACATCCTGGGCCACGAACCGATGGGGGTGGTCGAGGAGGTCGGCCGCGAGGTGACCGCCGTCGCTCCGGGGGACCGGGTCGTGATCCCCTTCAACGTGTCCTGCGGGCACTGCTACATGTGCGGGCAGGGGCTGCACTCGCAGTGCGAGACGACCCAGGTGCGCGAGCGCGGCATGGGCGCGTCCCTGTTCGGGTTCACCAAGCTCTACGGGCAGGTGCCCGGCGGCCAGGCCGAGTACCTGCGGGTGCCCTTCGGGAACGATCTGCCCATCAAGGTCCCGCACGGCCCGTCGGACGACCGGTTCGTCTACCTGTCGGACGTCCTGCCGACCGCCTGGCAGGCAGTGGAGTACGCGGACATCCCGCCCGGCGGCAGCGTCACCGTCCTGGGCCTGGGCCCGATCGGCGCCATGGCCGCCCGGATCGCCCGCCACCGGGGCGCCGATCTCGTCATCGGCGTGGACCTGGTCCCCGAACGGCTCGACCGGGCGAGCAGGTACGGCGCCACCTGCCTCGACCTGCGTCGCTACGGCAAGAACCTCGGTGACGCCGTCCGCGACCTCACGGACGGGCGCGGCACGGACGCGGTGATCGACGCGGTCGGCATGGAGGCCCACGGCTCCCCCGTGGCCAAGGCGGCACACACAGCGGTCGGGCTGCTCCCCGACACCCTCGCGCAGCGCATGATGGAGACGGCGGGCATCGACCGCCTCGCCGCACTGCACACGGCGATCGACCTGGTTCGCCGGGGCGGCACGATCTCCGTCTCCGGCGTGTACGGCGGCTCCGCCGACCCGATGCCGATGCTCACGATGTTCGACAAGCAGATCCAGCTCCGCATGGGCCAGGCCAACGTCAAGCGATGGGTCGACGACCTGCTGCCCCTGCTCACCGACGACGACCCGCTGGGCGTGGACTCCTTCGCCACCCATCACCTCCCGCTCGAAGAGGGACCCCAGGCGTACGACACGTTCCGGGAGAAGGCCGACGGCATGATCAAAACCCTGCTCATCCCCTGACCCGGAGACGGGAAACGGGCCACTGCCAGGAAGGAAACCAGGCGTGGAGAACAACAGCCGACATCCCGGCAAGCGTGTGGTCGTCACGGGCGCCACCGGCAACGTGGGAACCAGCGTGGTCCGCGCGCTCGCCGCGGACCCGGACATCGGATCCGTCCTCGGGCTGGCCCGCAGAGAACCCGCGCTCGAGATCCCGAAGGTGGAGTGGGACACCATCGATCTGTCCCGGGCCGACAGCGAGGACCGGCTCACGGGTCTCCTGCACGGCGCCTACGCCGTCGTCCACCTGGCGTGGCGGTTCCAGCCCACCCACGACCCCGTGGTGACGTGGCAGAGCAATGTGCTGGGCTCCCAGCGAGTCTTCGAGGCCGTGGCACGCAGCGGGGTTCCCGCCCTGGTGCACGCCTCGTCCGTCGGCGCCTACTCCCCGGGCCCCAAGGACGAACCCGGCGTCGACGAGCAGTGGCCCACGCACGGCTGGCCGGACGCGGCCTACTGCCGGGAGAAGGCCTACCTGGAACGTGTCCTCGACACCTTCGAGCTGCGCCACCCGCAGATCCGGGTGGTCCGGATGCGGCCCGGATTCCTCTTCAAGGACACGGCCGCCCCCGAGCAGCGGCGGATCTTCGCCGGCCGCTACGCCCCCGGCCCCCTCCTGCGGCCCGACCTGCTGCCCTTCGTACCCGACCTGGACGGGCTGCGTTTCCAGGTCCTCCACACCGACGATGCCGCCGACGCCTACCGGCTGGCCGTGCTCCGCGATGTACGGGGCTCCTTCAACCTGGCGGCAGACCCGGTCATCGACGCCCGCACGCTGGCGGACCTGCTCGACGCCCGGATCGTGCGGATCCCCACGGCCCTGGTTCGCACCGCGCTCTCGGCCGCCTGGCGGGCCCATGCCGTACCCGCCTCCCCGCACCTGTTCGACGCGGTGCTGCGACTGCCCGTACTGGACTCCACCAGGGCGCACGAAGTGCTGGGCTGGCAGCCCACCCGTACGGCGGAAGACGCGCTGAGCGCCTTTCTGCGCGGCGTACGCACCGGAGCGGGCGAGAACACCGCACCGCTGACAGGCCGGAAGATCGGCTGAGCCACCAGCCGTGCCGCCGGCGGAGCTCCGGCGGGCCGGCCGGCACGGCCCGCGGGCCCCGGGCGCGTCCGATGTACTGGACCTCTGCGACGACGGACGACGTAGGAAGGACCACCATGGCGAGCAGTGAACAGCCGCAGGACCCCAATACGCTCCATCCCCGCCCCGACTTCCCCCAGCAGGAACAGGCACATCCCGGCTGGACCGGCCCGATGGACCCGCCGCCCGACCACGGCGAGGAGTCCTACCGCGGCTCCGGCCTGCTCGACGGCCGGAAGGCCCTGATCACCGGGGGTGATTCGGGGATCGGCCGTGCGGTGGCGCTGGCCTTCGCGCGCGAGGGCGCGGACGTCCTGCTGACCCACCTTCCCGAGGAGGAGCAGGAGGCTCGGGAGACCGTTCGCCTGGTGGAGCAGGCGGGCCGCAGGGCGGTGCCCGTCCTCTGTGACATCCGGGACGAGAAGCAGTGCCGCTCGCTCATCGAGCGCGCGGTGTCCGAGTTCGGCCGCATCGATGTCCTGGTCAACAACGCGGCGTATCAGATGTCCCAGCCCGACGGGATCTCCGCGATCTCGACCGAGCAGTTCGACCGCGTGATGCGCACCAATCTCTACGGCATGTTCTGGCTGTGCAAGAGCGCCCTGCCGCACATTCCGGCAGGCGGGTCGATCATCAACACGACCTCGGTGCAGGCGTACAAGCCGAGCCCCCATCTCCTCGACTACGCGATGACCAAGGGGGCGATCGTCACCTTCACACAGGGCCTGGCCCAGATGCTGGCCTCCGACGGCATCCGCGTCAACGCCGTGGCTCCCGGCCCGGTCTGGACGCCCCTCATTCCGGCGACCCTGCCCGACACCAGCGAATTCGGGAAGCAGAGTCCACTGGGCCGCCCCGCGCAACCCGCCGAAATGGCACCCGCCTATGTCTTCCTGGCCTCCGCGAACGCCTCGTTCATCACCGGCGAGATCATGAACGCCACCGGCGGCACCCCGCTCCCCTGATCCAGGGAAAGGAGGCTGATTTGACCGCGCGTCGGCCGGGAAGGCGTGTCGTATGACCATGAACCATCATGAAACGCCGGTTCTCGACGCCCTCACCGCCTATCGTGACCGGGGCGAGCTGGGCTTCTCCCCGCCCGGTCACAAACAAGCGCGAGGCGCTCCCCCAGCCGTGCGCGCCGTGCTGGGCGACGCGGAGTTCTTCGGAGACGTCCTCGCCACAGGAGGGCTGGACGACCGCCAGGAGAAGTCCTCCGTACTACGACGGGCCGAAGACCTCATGGCCGACGCCGTCCACGCGGAGCACACCTTCTTCTCCACCTGCGGCAGCTCCTTGTCGGTCAAGGCCGCCATGCTCAGCGTCGCCGCACCCCACCAGAAGCTGCTGGTCGGCAGGGACGCCCACAAGTCCGTCATCGCCGGCCTCATCCTCTGCGGCATCGAGCCCGTCTGGCTGGAACCCCAGTGGGACAAGGAGCGGCATCTGGCACACCCGCCCTCCCCTTCCACCCTGGAGGAAGCCTTCGCCCGGCACCCGGACGCACGCGGCGCCCTGATCACCAGCCCCACCCCGTACGGCACGGCGGCCGACCTGCGCGCCATGGCCGACATCTGCCACCGGCGCTCCAAGCCACTGATCGTCGACGAAGCCTGGGGAGCCCACCTGCCGTTCCACCCGGACCTGCCGTCCTGGGCCATGGACGCCGGCGCCGACGTCTGCGTCACCAGCATCCACAAGATGGGCAGCGGCCTCGAACAAGGCTCCGTCTTCCACCTCCAGGGCGACCTGGTGGACCACGACACCCTCGCCTCACGGGCCGACCTCCTCGGCACGACCAGCCCCTCCGTGCTGCTCTACGCCGGGATCGACGGCTGGCGCCGGCAGATGGTCCTGGAAGGCCACGGACTGCTGTCCCGAGCACTCGATCTCGTAGCGACGGTGCGTCGCCGCATCGAGGAGATCGAGGGAATGCACGTCAACGGGCCGGACGACTTCTGCGGACCCGGCGCGGCGGCGGAATTCGACCCGCTGCCGGTGATCATCGACATCGAGGCCATGGGCACCACCGGCTACCGGGCCGCCGACTGGCTGCGCGAGCACCACCGCATCGACATGCACCTCGTGGACCACCGCCGGATCAGCGCCCAGTTCACCCACGCCGACGACAAGGACACCGCCGACCGGCTGCTGACGGCCCTACGGGACCTGGCCCGCCACGCGCACACGCTCCGCCCCGCTCCCGAGGTGCATGTGCCCACGCCCGCCGAGCTCCGTCCCGACCAGGTATGTCTGCCGCGTGACGCCTACTTCGCCCGGACGCAGGACGTCCCGGCGTCGGAAGCCGTGGGCCGCGTCGCCGCCGAGATGCTCACGCCCTACCCTCCCGGCATTCCGGCCGTGCTGCCCGGCGAGCGGATCACCGAACCCCTCCTGCGCTACCTGAGCTCCGGCGTCGAGGCGGGCATGAACATTCCCGACCCCGCCGACCCCACCCTGCGAACCGTCCGCGTCCGCACCGAGGACCCCTGACAACCAGGCCCGAGCAGCTCCGGGCCCGAGCAGCTCCGGGCCCGACCAACGCCCTACCCGGCAAACCCGTGACGGGCCCAGCCCCCCCGCCCCGCCCCGCCCCTTCAGATCAAGGAGAAGCCCCGCCATGCGTGCTCTCGCCCTCGTCTGCACCCTGAACGCCTCACCCGCCCCATCCAGCAGCCAGTACCTCGCCGAGCAGGTCATGGCCCAGTTCGCACGCCATGACGTCCAGGGAGAGGTCGTCCGGGTCGCCGACCACGACGTCCGCCCGGGGATCGGGGTGGACCTGGGCGACGGCGACGCCTGGCCGGCGCTGCGGGAGAAAGTCCTGGCCGCCGACATCCTCCTCATCGCCACCCCCATCTGGCTCGGACACCCCTCCAGCGTCTGCCAGCGGGTCCTGGAGCGCCTCAACGCCGAGTCCTCCGAGACAGACGACCAGGGCCGCCCGCACACGTACGGCAAGGTCGCCGCCGTGGCAGTCGTCGGCAATGAGGACGGCGCGCACAAGGTGAGCGCCGACGTGTTCCAGGGACTCAACGACGTCGGCTTCTCGCTCGCCCCCGGGGCCGTCACGTACTGGGTGGGCGAAGCCATGCATGGCACCGACTACCAGGACCTGGACGAGACCCCCGAAGCCGTCGCCTCCACCACCAAGGCCCTCGCGGCGAACGCGGTCCACCTGGCCCGCCGGCTCACCGGCAGCCCCTATCCGGCAGCCTGATCCGCGCTTGCGGCGAGGGCGAGGTCGTCAGGAACGTCAAGAGGACGGTGGTGCACATGCCGGTGGACCGGATCGCTGAGCCGTGGGGAACTCGCACGCCGTACGGGCGGCACGAGACCTGGCCGACGAGGGTCGACACGTTCCTGGCCGAGGGGGTGAGATCCTCGGACGTCGAGCGGTGGGTGCAGACCGCTTCGATCTTGCACTCCGACGGTGACGCCATGGACGTCGCCGTCAGGAACGGTTCGATGGTCGGCGTACGGGGCAGGGCCTCGGACCGGGTCAACCGCGGTCGGCTCGGGCCCAAGGATCTGTTCGGCCGGCAGGCCAACGCCTCGCGCTCCCGGCTGACCAGGCCGCTTGTGCGCCGGGCCGGGCGCTTGACCGAGCGCGGGACTGGGACACCGCGATGGAGGTGATCGTCTCGCGCTCGCGCGGGCTCCTCGAAGAGCGCGGTCCCGGCTCGATCGGCTTCTACACGTCCGGCCAGCTGCTCCTGGAGGAGTACTACAGTTCCGGCCCGGGCCGGCGTCAGCACCAACCATCTGGACGGCAACACCCGCCTGTGCACCTCAACGGCGGCCGAAGCCCTCAAGGAGTCCTTCGGTTGCGACGGCCGGCCCGCAAGTTACGACGACATCGACCACGCCGATGTCATCGCGTTGTACGGTCACAACCTCGCGGAGACGCAACCCGTGCAGTGGATGCGCATCCTCGACCGGCTCGATGGCACCGACCCTCCGCGGCTGATCTGTATCGATCCACGCCCGACAGCCGTCGCACGACGCGCGGCCGTCCATCTCGCTCCGCGCGGCGGGACGAACGTGGCTCTGCTCAACGCCTTCTTGCACGAGATCATCCGTACCGACCACGTCGACCCCGGCTGTATCGAGGCGCACACGGTCGGCTTCGCGGAGTTGTCGAAGGAGGTCGAGCCATGCACCCCCGAGTGGGCGACGGCGACCTCCCGGGCTTCCGGAACTGGCAGAACGGCGAGCACGTGGCCGATCTGGCGAGGGTGTGGAACGTCGATCCCGGGACCATTGCGCACCACGCACCGCCCACGCACGCCATGCGGGCGCGCCGCGCTTCCCCGAGCCCGGCTCCGTATCCGGCCCCGGCCCCGGCCCCAGCTGCCGGCCCGGTTGCGGCGGCCGGCTCCTGGCCTGACGGTGGTGCGGGAGCGCGGTCTGCGGCAGCGCGGTCAGGAAGCGAGGAGAATCGATGGACGACAGCCCAGGCGGGCGCCGGGCCCGGAGTACACCCGCCCGTCCTCTGCACGGGCGGGTCGCGGTCGTCACTGGCGCCGCTCGCGGTGTCGGCAAGGCGCTCGCCCGCAGCCTCTCCGGCGCCGGCATGCAGGTCGCCCTGCTCGGCCGGGAAAGGGCGACCCTGCTGAAGGCCGCCGAGTCCCTCCCCGGCCGGAGCATCTGCGTCGAGTGCGACGTCACCGACCGCACGGCGCTGGCGGACGCGGCACGCCGCGTGGAGAGGGAACTCGGGCCCGCGAGCGTGGTCGTGGCCAACGCCGGCATCGCGGTGAGCGGCCCGTTCGACCGTACCGCCGCCGACCTCTGGCAACGCGTCATCGACGTCAACCTCACCGGCTCCGCCAACACCGCCCGCGCCTTCCTGCCCCAGCTCACCACCACCCGCGGATACTTCCTCCAGATCGCCTCCACCGCCGCGTTCGGTGCCGCACCCATGATGAGCGCCTACTGCGCCTCCAAAGCGGGAGCGGAGTCGTTCGCGCTCTCCCTGCGCGGCGAGGTCGAACCGGACGGCGTCCAGGTCGGTATCGCCTACCTGCACTGGACCGGCACAGACATGCTGACCGGCATCGACGACGACCCCGTCCTCGCAGCACTGCGCCGCAATCAACCCCGCCCCGCCCGCCGCGTCCACAGCGTCGCCCAGGTCGCCCAGTGGCTCACCCAAGGCGTCGCCCGCCGCAGCCGTCACATCTACGCCCCGCCCTGGCTCCGCTGGTGCCAGCCCCTCCGGCCCCTGTTCCCGACCCTCGTCGCCCGGACCACCCGTCGCGAACTGCGGACCCACCCCGGCGGGGCGCGATCTTCCCGCGGCGAGGTCCTGGGCGTCGGAGGGCACGCCGACTGGGACTCCTACCGGTCCTCCCGCTCCGCTCCCCCGTCCGACCCGTAGGACGAGCAGCCTCTGTCCACGACCGCGGTCCGAACTGGAGAGCGCTGGAGAGCCTTGGGTAGGACGGGGACGTTACGAACAGGCCTGGCGGGATACTCGCGTACCGGGCCATCTGTCAGTCGGCCCGGAAGCCGTGCCGACGGCATGACGCGGAGGAGCGTGGTGAGCGCGATGGGGAGAAGAAGGAACTCCTGCCCGTTGAACCTCCTGTCGACGTCAGGGGCCGCGCATGAATGACGCGTCGAAAGCGCCGACCGGCGGCGCTGGGGAGACTCTTCGTTCCCCCGTCGCCTCGCACAATGAATGGGATCCTCTCGAGGAGGTCGTCGTCGGCCGTCTCGACGGGGCCACCACCCCCTCACGGCATTCCGTCGTCTCCTGCAACGTCCCGCCGTTGGCCGCACGGTTCCAGCGGCTCACCGCCGGATTCAGATATCCCCAGGCCCTGATCGGGCCGGCTCAGCGGGAACTCGACCAGTTCATCAAGCTTCTCCAGTCCCTCGGCATCACGGTCACCCGCCCCGACGCGGTCGACCACCGGCGGCGGTTCTCCACGCCGGACTGGTCATCGCGCGGCTTCTGCAACACCTGCCCCCGGGACAGCCTGCTGGTGATCGGGGACGAGATCATCGAAACCCCGATGGCCTGGCCGTGCAGATACTTCGAGACCCACTCCTACCGTGCACTGCTCAAGGACTACTTCCGCAGGGGCGCCCGCTGGACCGCCGCGCCGAAACCGCAGCTCACCGATGCGCTCTACGACCCCGACTACCGGCCTCCCGGGCCGGGCGAACCCATGCGTTACCTCCTGACCGAGTTCGAGCCCGTGTTCGACGCGGCGGATTTCGTCCGTGCGGGCCGGGATCTCTTCGTCACCCGGAGCAACGTCACCAATCGCATGGGCATCGAATGGGTGCGACGCCACCTGGGCCCGGACTACCGGGTCCACGAGATCGAGAGCCGATGCCGCACCCCCATGCACATCGACACCACCTTTTTGGTACTCGCCCCCGGCAAGGCGCTGATCAACCCCGAGTACGTCGACGTCGATCGCCTGCCCGATGTCCTGAGTTCCTGGGACATTCTCATCGCGCCCCAACCCGATCCGATTCGCGATCCCCTGCTGCGGCTCACTTCCCTGTGCGGAAAGTGGCTCAGCATGAACATCCTCATGATCGACGAGAAGCGCGTCATCGCGGAACGGCATCACACCACCATGCTGCGCGCCCTGGAGAGTTGGGGATTCGAACCCATCCCGTGCGACCTGCTGCACTACGCGCCCTTCGGCGGATCCTTCCACTGCGCGACACTCGACATCCGTCGTCGTGGCAGCCTGGAGTCCTACTTCGACCGGTAGGGCTGTCCCGCAATTCTCGGCGGGACACCCTTGGGCCTCTTCGTCAAGTTTCGGCGGGACAGCCCCTTAGGCCTCTTCCTCACCGGTCCGGCTCCGGCGGGCCAGCAGTCGTTGAGCGGCGGAGAGCACGGTCGTGGTGCCCCAGCCGGAGCGGAGGGCGGCGCGTGCGGCGTTGGCGCCCGGGGCGCCGTGCACCCCGCCGCCCGGATGTGCGGACGCGGACGCGAGGTACAGCGCCTTCACGGGCGTTTCGGGGCGGCCCGTCCCCGGCACCGGCCGGAACACCAACTGCTGGTGCATCGAGGCCGTACCTCCGTTGATGGCGCCATTGCGCAGATTGGCGTCCGCGTCCTCCAGCGACACCGGGGACAGGATCCGCCGGGCCCGGATCCGGCTGCGGAAGCCGGGAGCGTAGCGCTCCACCTGGTCCTCCATCCGGTCCGCCATCCGCTCCCGCTCGTCGGCGTCCCACCCGCCGGTAAGCCCGTCCGCGCCGGCGTCCGCCTTCACCGTGTGGGGCACGTGGGTGTAGGCCCATGCTGATTCGGTGTCCAGCGGCGACCGGGTCGCGTCGGCGGTGGTCATCTGCCCCACCAGGAGGAACGGGCGGTCCGGGATCAGGCCGCGGGCGATCTGGGACGCGCATCTGGTGAGCTCGTCGACCCCGTCGGCCAGGTGGACGGTCCCCGCCGAGGCGGCAGCCGCGCTGCTCCACGGAACAGGGCCGTTCAGCGCCCAGTCCACCTTGAACGTGGCGAAGTCCCACTCGAACCGTCGCATGTCGTCCAGAAGCCGGCCGGGCAGGTGCTCCGCGGCGACCAGCGCCCCGTAGAGGCTCGGGGCGGACACGTCGGCCAGCACGGCCCTGCGGGCGGGGACCGCCTCTCCGGTCTCCGTACGGACACCGACGGCGCGCCCCCGCCGCACGACGACCTCGGTGACCCGCTGTCCGCACCGCACGCTTCCCCCGAGCCGCTGCAACCGGCTCACCAGCGCCGCGGTGAGAGCCCCCGCGCCGCCGACCGGGACCGGGAAACCATGGAACTGCCCCAGCATCGACATCAGCCAGCCGAAGCCGCCGCTGCCCGCCGCCTCCGGCGCCAGATCGGCGTGGAGGGCGTTGCCCGCCAGCAGCAGCCGCCCGCCCTCCCCCGCGAACTCCTCCTCGCCGAGCCTGCGGACCGGGAGGACGAGGCTTCGGGCCAGCCGCAGCCCGCCCGCCGCCCGGAGCCGCGCAGCGAGCACGGTCCCGGCCCGGACGGGAGGGAAGGGTGAGAAGAGGGCGTCGACGATGTCCTCGCCCAGCCGGTCCCAGATCCGGCAGAGGTCGAGCCAGCCCTCGCCGTCGCCGGGTGCGAAACGGTCCAGGCCGGCGGCGGTCGCCGATCGGTCCCGGTCCAGCACCGCGCAGGTGCCGTCGAGCAGCGGGTGCGCGAGCACCTGGGGCGCGTGGCTCCAGCGAAGCCCCTCCCGGTGCAGGTCCAGCCTGGCCAGTACCGGAGAGGCCGCGGCCAGGGGGTAGAAGGAGCTGAACAGGTCGCTGACGTATTCGGGGTGGACACCGCGGTCGCTGCGGACCGCGCCGCCCGGCTCGTCCTGCGCCTCCAGCACTTCCACCGACCAGCCGGCGTCGGCGAGCAGATTGGCCGCGACCAGGCCATTCGGGCCGCTGCCGACCACTACTGCGTCGACCATAGGAGCGTCACCCTCCGTTTCGACGGCGCGAACCCCTTCACAGAGCGGTTCGCGTACAGCGGGAACTCATGGGCGGTCGGCCGGTGCGACGATACGTCCGCCCGTCGCCCTCGGCGTTGTGCGCTCGGTCAGCCGGGCGAGGCGGGCCAGCATGGTGCGGTGGCGAATCTGGATCAGCGAGTCCAGCAGGACGTTGTGGAGCGTGCCGCCGATGCCGCGCAGCGGGTGTTCGTCGACGGTCACGAGCGTCTTGTCGCCCCACGGCCGGATGTCCAGGGCGATGCGCGCCGAACCGAGCGGCCCGGCTTCGGCCTCCAGCTCCAGCGTCCGGGGCCTTTCGACGCGCCGCACCACCGTGCGCCCGGTGAACTCCTTGGGCCCCAGCCGCACGCTGTAGGTGATCGAGGAACCCAGCTCGGGCCAGTCGCCCTGCTCCCTGCGGGACCCGGAGGTCCCCACCACCCAGATGCCGTACAGACCTTCGTCCTCCAGCACCGCCCACACGGCGGACGGGGGACGGTCGATGAGATGGTGCCGGGCGGCCATGTTTTTCCTCGGTTCGTCGGTCGAAGCGTCCCGAACGCCGGACGTCTTGCCGCTACTGGGTACCACCGATACGGGAGAACAAACCCGGACCTCGCGGACCGGCGAGGAGGTCTCCTGTGCGGCGGGGTGCCTTCTCCGGTCGAGGCGGCGCAGTTGCTCTCGCGCGGCCACGAGATCCGAGGCGATGTCCCGAGTACGGCCGGCCCGGAGACGGGGCGCGCCTCCTCTCCTCTGCCGCCCAGGTTGCTCGGCGGCGCGTCAGGTTCCCGGTTCCGCCAGCGGATGTTCGCCGTCCGTCGGCCGGCGCAGCAGCGCGCCCAGGCCCCCGACCGGTTCCGTCGGCACCGGTTCGGCACCCTTCCGGTTGTCCGCTTCCAGGGCCTCCTCGGGCGCGGTCGTCAGTCGATCCGATGCTCACGTGCCGCGTCGACCAGCGCCGGGACGCCGTCGGCCGCGTCGGTCCGGCCGCCGTCGCGGGCCTTGGCCGCAGTGAACCGCTCCAGCGTGTCCGCCGCGTGCCGACGGGAGTACGCGCGACGCTCTTGCGCGATCCTCTCGTCGAGGCGTGCGGTGTCCGACCCGGCCGCTCGCCCCCCGTGCTCCGTCTCGACGACGAGCGCCGGGAGATGGCCGGGCAGGGCTGCGCGGACGGAATGCCGTTCCCGCGCGTCGCCGACCAACACGACCAGGCGGGCGCCGGTCGTGCCGGCGGCGTCCTCGACTGCCGCCGCCACGGTACGGGCGTTCTCCTCCCACGTGTTCTCGACGCTCACTTTGAGCTCGCGGCGGCTGTGCGTGGCCTCGTCGGCGACCGAGGTGTCGAGGTAGGCCGTGGCCCATGGGCCCGGGCGCTCGTACAGGGGTGTCAGGGGCGCGAGATCCATGGTTTCCTCCCGGTCTGTCGGGGTGGGCTCGACGCGGTCGAGTACCCCGGTCAGCCTCGGCTGCACACGCGCTGAGTCGCACGCCGATGCGTGTTCGGATGCGATGTTGATCCCGTTTGAGGTCCCTGCGAAAGGGAACTCGGCTTGGCGGCCGAGCGATGGGCCGTGGGATCCGGTCGCGGAGCACGGGATTCAGGGGTGCTGCCCGCGGCTCGAACCTCGCACCGGCCCCGTCGGCGGCACGCGGCCAGACGGGGCGGCAAGTTTCTGCCACTATCCCGAGTTGCGCACGTTTAGCCAGCATTCATAAGGTTATGCGAGAAATGCGCTTCGGGCATGAGGCGCGCCCATGGGAGTTCCGGGCGGCATCGGTCCGACTCCGCGCGCTCCTACGGCGACTCAACGTAACCCTCGTCGAGGAGTGAACTCGTATGCAGGCTGCATCCGGCCACGGACGACGCACGGACGGGGACGACTCGGCCGCGCACGAGGCTCTCCAGAGGCTGAGTGCGCTGCCTCCGGGCCGGAAGCGGGACAAGCTGCGCGGTGATCTGGTCTGGGCGTGGCTGCCGATGGCTCACCGGACAGCGTCACGGTTCCGCGACCGGGGGGAGGCGATGGGCGACCTTCGGCAAGTGGCCGCCATGGGCCTCGTCAAGGCGGTGGACCGCTACGACCCGCTCCGCGGCAAGGCGTTCGAGACGTACGCGGTTCCGACCATCACGGGCGAGCTGAAGCGGCACTTCCGCGATCACACCTGGGATGTCCACGTACCGCGCCGCGTCCAGGATCTGCGCAACCGGGTCAGGACGGTCCGGCGTGATCTGAGCCAGACCGCGGGTGGGCGCGCGCCGACCAGCGCCCAGATCGCCTCCGCCACCGGGCTCAGTGAGGAGGACGTGCTGCTGGGCATGGAGGCGCTGAAGAGCTACAGCGCCCTCTCCCTGGACGCCGAACCGGCAGGCGTGGAAGGCGGCAGCCCGCTGTCCGAACGACTGGGGTCCACCGATCGGGCCCTGGACGTCGCCGTCGACCGGGAAGCCGTGAAGCCGGGCCTGCGCAAGCTGCCGGAGCGGGAGCGCGCGATCCTCTACCTCCGCTTCTTCCGCGACATGACGCAGGTGACCATCGCCGCACGCCTCGGCATCTCCCAGATGCACGTCTCACGCCTGCTCAGCCAGTCCTGCGAGCGGCTGCGCGACGACGCCCTCCAGGGAGCGGCATGACCGCCCCCACGCTGCTTGCACGCCGGCCGGGCGACCGGCGGCCGGTTGTCCCCCTCAAGCCCACCGCGCTGGTAAGCAGGCCATGAGGACGACGCTCGCCCGCGTGACACCGCGCCTGCACCGGCCCGACACGTACCAGGTGACGCAGTCCCTGAAGGCGGCCGCCGCGGCCATCATCGCCTGGGCGCTGACCGGCTGGTGGCTGACGGCGCCGATGGCGCTGATGGCTCCCTGGGCGGCTGTGGCACTGGTGCTGGGGACCGTCTACCGGTCCGTGCGCACCGCGACCCAGCTCCTCCTGATGATCACGGCCGGAACCCTGCTCGCCGCCGGCGCCGCCGCCCTCACGGGAAACACGATGGCCGCCATGGTCATCGCCCTCCCCCTCACCGTGTTGCTCGGCAACTTGGCGCCCGTCGGCGGCCAGGGCCTGTACGCGCCGACCACCGCCCTCTTCGTGCTGGCCTACGGTTCGTACTCGTTGCCGGCCGTCGGGCACCGGCTGCTGGAGACAGCCGTGGGAGCCGCCGTGGGCATCGCGGTGAACGCCGTGATCCTGCCGCCCGTGCACTCGCTCCACGTCAGCAGGCTGGCGTGTGCGCTGCCGCGCGACTGCGCCGAGCTGCTGCACGACATGGGCGACGGCATGCGGGACTACGACGCCCAGCGGGCGGAGTCTTGGCACCGGAGCGCGCACGACCTGCTGGCCGCGCTGTCCGAGCTCCACGTGGCCCGGGGGTGGGACTCCGAGAGCTTCCGGCTCAACCCCGGCCACCGCCTGCGCCGCCGGACGCCCGCTCCACCCACGGCGTGGGACATCGTCTGGGCCCGGGTCACGAATCGGCTGCTCGCCCTCACCCTGACGCTGTGGGAGGCCGCCTCCGAGCAGCGTGGCCTGCCCCTGCCGCCGCGCCGCGCCCTGGCCGATGTCGGCCGGCTCCTGTCGGCCGCGGCGGAGGTCTGCTCTGCCGACGAACCCATCATGGCGCACGGCGCGGACGAGGAGCGGTGCGGCCGGAGGAACGACGCTCTGGCAGCTGCCCACCGAGCCCTAGCAGACCTGAAGGAACACCTGCACGGTCAGAGCCCCGAGGTCGGGGCCGCGCTCGGCAGCCTGACGGCCGGCTGCCAGGCGCTGCTCGACGACCTCGCACCCGACGGAGCGGACGCGGACGTTCTACCCGCCCGTGCACGACGAGGAGAGGGACCCTTCTGATGCCGTCGCCCCGCGGCACACGGTTGGACGACCTGCTCCGGCCCCGCGGCGGAACGGGGCGTGTCCTCGTCACCGGCTGGCTTGACCGGGCGGTCCTCACGTTTGGCTCCGGGCGACGGTGGTACCCGCCCGACGCCCGGAGCGGGAGCGGGCCCCGCCCCTCCCCGACACCGCCCATGGAGGAGACATGACCGACGACAGTGTCCCGGTCGCCCTGGTGACCGGGGCGGACTCCGGCATCGGCAGAGCGGTCGCCGTCCGGCTCGCGCGGCAGGGGATGGACGTGGGCATCACCTACCACCGCGATCGTCGGGGCGGCGAGGACACCGCCGCCGAAGTCCGCGCCGCCGGCCGGCGTGCCGCGATCGCGCGGCTGGATCTCACCGAGCCGCCGGTCGCCGCCGATGTGGTGGATGCCCTGGCGGACGAGCTGGGCCGGATCGACGTACTGGTCAACTGCGCGGGCACCGGAACATCCACCCGGTTCCTCGACCTGGACCACGCGACGGTGCGGCAGGTGATCGACGTGGACCTCATCGGCCCCTTCCTGTGCTCGCAACGTGCGGCCCGCCGCATGATCGCCCAGGGGGACGGCGGGCGCATCGTGAACATCACCTCGGTGCACGAGCACCAGCCTCGGGTCGGCGCCGCCCCCTACTGTGCCGCGAAGGGTGGGCTCGGCCTTTTGACGCAGGTGATGGCCCTGGAGCTCGCCGAGTACGGCATCACGGTGAACGCGGTGGCCCCCGGGGAGATCGCGACACCGATGACAGGCCAGGAGGACACCGAGGTGGAGGGCGTGGACCGGCCGGGGATCCCGCTGGGGCGTCCCGGCGACGCCCGGGAGGTCGCCGCCGTGGTCGCCTTCCTCGCTGGACCTGAGTCGTCCTACACCACCGGAGCCTCCTGGGCGGTGGACGGCGGAATGCTGCGCATGGGGCCTCAGGCAGGATCCCACCTGCGCTCCGACGACTGGCGCCGCCCCTGACGCGTCCGCTCCCACCAGCTCCCGCCCGCGCGCACCACGGAGGAACCATGGTCGACAGCACTCTCCCGCTCCTTCTCCAGGGTTACGCCTGGCTTCCCGACCGCAGGCGCCGCAGCGGCGGAGCCCCTGTACGGACACGCCTCCTGGGCAAGAAGGCCATTGCCCTGCACGGCCCGGCGGCGGTGCGGTTCTTCTACGACGAGAAGCACATCCGCCGCCACGACGCGCTGCCGCAACCGGTGATCGACACGCTTTTCGGCCGGGGCGCGGTCCACACGCTGGACGGCGAGCGCCACCGGGTGCGCAAGGCGCTGTTCACCGGCCTGCTCAAGGACCCGGCGGCGGTGCGGAACCTATCGGAACAGGTGGGCGGGGAGCTGGAACGGGCACGGGCGGAATGGTCGCGGAAGGACCGCGTCGTGCTCTTCGACGAGTTGGCGAAGGTGCTCACCCGCGCCGTGCACACCTGGGCCGGTGTCCCCCTGGACGAGGACGCGCTGACGCGCACGTCGCGCGACCTGATCGCCATGGTCGACGGCTTCGCCGCCGTCGGCCCCCGCCATCTCGCGGCACGACGGGCCCGCGGGCGCCAGGAGGAACGGCTGGCATCCCTGGTGGAGGCCGCTCGTGCTGACGCCGGTCCTGGCGGCGGACCCGGCCCCACGGTGTTCCGGACGATCGCGGCACACCGGAACGCGGACGGGTCGCCGCTCACGTCGCGCACCGCCGCGGTCGAATTGCTCAATGTGCTGCGGCCGACGGTGGCCATCACCTGGTTCGCCGTGTTCGCCGCGCATGCGCTGCACCGTCACCCCGAACACCGGGAGCCCCTGGCAGGCGAGGACGGCCCCGAGTTCGCGTGGGCGTTCGCCGAGGAGGTGCGCCGGTTCTACCCGTTCGCCCCCTTCGTGGGAGGCCTGGCCGCCGAGCGGCTGGAGTGGGCCGGACGGACGATCACCCCCGGCACGATGGTGCTGCTGGACCTGTACGGCCTGGATCACGACCCGGATCTGTGGCCCGAGCCCTACCGCTTCGACCCGTCGCGTTTCCTGGCGGGCCCTGCCCCGGCCGACGCGTTGGTCCCCCAGGGCGGTGGCCCGGTGGACGGCCACCGTTGCCCGGGCGAGGACGTGACCGTCGCCGTCCTCGCGACGGTCGCCCGTTTCCTGGCGCGGCTGCCGTACGTCGTCACCGAGCAGGAGCTTCGGATTCCGCTGCGAAGGATCCCGACGGCTCCCCGCAGCGGGTTCGTCATCAGCGATGTCGCGGCACCATCCGCCGAAGTCCTTACGGAAAGGGCGAGCCGCACCTGACCCGCACGGCGTGACCCCCTCCGTACGGCTGTATCAGCTCTGCGCGAGCATGCCCTTGCGGAGCTTGGTGGCCAGGAGGCGGTTGAGGAGCCGCGAGACATGCAGTTGGGAAAGCGACAGACGCTCACCTGTCTGAGCCTGGGTCATTTCCTGGCCGAAGCGCATGCGGGCGATCGGGTAAGTGACGGTCTCGGCGCCGGCCCCACGGTCCGGTCGCCCTGCGAGGTGGACGTGTGCTCCGGCGGCAGGACGCGCAGGGCCCGCCTGCTCCCGGCCTGCGGCGGATGCGAGGAACAGACGGCCCGTAGGAATTCGGGGGCAGTGGCTTCAGTCGGTGGAAAGCGCCTCGATGAGGTCTCCCACCTGGGGGTCGGGCAGGGCGCGGGCGACGTCCGCGGTGGCTACCATGCCGACCAGGGTGTGGCCGTCGATGACCGGCAGCCTGCGGACCTTGTGCGAGGTCATCGTGCGCAGTATCTCCTCGGCGGGGTCGTCGGCGCCGATGGTCACCGCCTCCCCCTGGGCCAGCTCGCCGGCCGTGCAGTCCGCCGGGTCCTTGCCCGCGCCGAGCACCTTGATCACGATGTCGCGGTCGGTCAGGACGCCCTTTAGCTTGTTGTCGGTGCCGCAGATCGGGATTGCGCCGACGCCGAGGTCCTTCATCTTCTTCGCGGCGTCCAGGATGTTCTCCTTCTCCCCGACGCACTCCGTGCCGCTGGTCATGATCTCGCGTGCGGTAGTCATGGTTCTCGTTCCCTTCCTGGGATCGTGCGGATCGCCCGTGGCGCGGCGGGTTCCCCACTGGAGAGGTTCCTAACGCCCGGTTCCTCCGTCCGGGCGTATGCGACACGCGGAGCGTTACGGGCGGGTGCCGCCGCGTCGACGGCTCGGCGGCCCTGTGGCCCTATGGCCCTATGGCCCTGCGGCCCTGCGGCCCTGCGGCCCTGCGGCCCGGAACGAAGCACGCTCGCCGCTGATCGCCATCATCACGGTCACTGTGATGGTGGCTGCGTTCTTCCTTGTCTACGCCCTGCTCCTGTGACCACCGCGGCGCCCGCTTCCACGGGAAGCTCCCACCGACAACGGCTTTTCAGCCCTCGACGCCGGTGGCGCGGTGCGGCGCGCCGACCGGCTTGGATTCCGGGGAACCACGCTGGCGCAGGTAGACCGACAGGATGGCCATGGAGGCCACCGCGAGAAGTTCGGACTGCCAGTTCTGGAGCGTTCGGCTCCAGAAGTCGGCCGACAGAATGTATCCGCTCCAGTCGACGGGCGGCTGAAGGTTCCGAAGCCGCTGTTCGTTGTAGGCCGCCGTGCCCGCGACGGACTGAGCCAGCCACGACAGGAGGAAAAGCGCTGCCATGACCAGGCCCAAAGAGCGCGAGAACAGTTTCTGGCGGATCCCCTCGGCCGCCGCCCAGCGGGGGGAGTCGTCACGGGCGTGGGCTCCGACCCGCTGCGTCTCGTCGTCCTCCGGTCCCGCCCTGTCCATCTCCTTCGACTCGGGGGAGCCGCGCTGGAGCAGCCAGACGGTGCCGAAGATGTAGAGGAAGAACTGCAGGTATTCCGACTGCCAGTTCTCGGTCACATCGACGGCGAAGTCGGACGACATCAGGTAAGCGGTCAGGGATACCGGTGCCAGGGAGTCGACGAGCAGCCCGTTGTTGAACTCGGTGTGGCCCACGAGGGCCTGTCCGGCGAGGGTCAGCAGGAAGGCCGCGGCGAAAGCCAGAGTGAGCGAGTTGTCCCGCAGGAATCTACGCACCGGACGCGGCCTTCCCTGTTGCATGTCCTCGTCGCCGAGGCGGCACTCCCCTCACCTGTGCATCAGACCTAGCGCGGTGAAATAGGCGAGCCCGCAGACGACGACGGTGAGACAGAGCACGAACAGCGCTTTCGTCACGGTCACCCGCCTTCGACGACACAGGTGTACGGCCGCCCCGGGTCCGGCGTACAGCCGGCGGCCACGACCTTCCACCCGTCGGGGAAGCGTGACAGGAACAGCGTGTCACCGTCGAAAACGGTACGGCCCTGGTTCCCGTACACATCAACGCCGCGGACCGGGCCGGCCACCGGCAGCTCTTCGCCCGCGATGACCGTGACGCACGGCTTTCCTTCGGCGGATTCGAGCGTGTCGCGGGTCGCGGGGGCCAGCAACGCGCACGTCGCCGCCGCATCCTTGGTGCGCAGCCCTTCTCGGAAGGCCACGGACGCGTCCCGCACCTCGGCCGTGCGGGCGCCCGCCCCGCCGCACCCCGTCAGCAGGAGCGTCGCCGCGAGCAGTGGAGCCAGTAGCGGAGCCGGAAATGCTCCCGGGGAGCATTGATACGCCATCGTGTCTCCGTCCACCGACCGGCCCTCCGGGGACATCATGGGTGTGTGAGGCCGCCCGCCACCCTCCCGACACGCCTCGGCGCGGAATCCCGGGCCGACTCCTGGCAGCAGCGCGGCCGACGGCCCCCGGCTCGGGGCCGGGGGCCGTCGACGGGCACTGCGGGCGGCGGGTCATCAGGAGGCCGCCGTCAACTCC
Organism: Streptomyces sp. NPDC091287; assembly: GCF_044768525.1. NCBI lineage: Bacteria > Bacillati > Actinomycetota > Actinomycetes > Kitasatosporales > Streptomycetaceae > Streptomyces > Streptomyces sp. NPDC091287. Next base: position 437,351 of record NZ_JBIVUV010000001.1, on the reverse strand, counting down.
TCGGGGAACACGCGGGACGGCGCTGCTCGAGCAGCGCCGTCCCGCCGTGCGTGTTGGCGTCGCTCACGGGTGATCCGGCCGCTCCTCGGGCGGGACCCCGCCACCGGGGCCTCCGCCCTTGCCGCCCTTGTCCGTTCCGTGCGCGTGCGCTCCGCCACCGCGGGGCGTTCCAGGCTCTCGCGCCTTCCTTTCGGAGCTGTCCTGCGGCGTTGCCCCACCCTTGTCGCTGCGCCGCTGTTCCGGTTGCTGCGGGTTCGACATCGCGATCGCTCTCTCCGCGTAGATCGGTGTGCCACCCGAGTCCCCGAGTGGCTTCCGGTCAAACATGTCGCTGCCCTGATCGAGGAGGACACACGCGACTTCCCCGACCGCGTCCGGCCCCGCTACCGCGTTTGGCCGCTGACGACGGTGGTACCCGGCGACAGCAGGGCCACTCGACGCGCACCACGTCGCGCGCGCCACTCATGGTGAGCTACCGCGCAGACGCCTCCGCGGAGCCGCGACCGATCTGGGGAGATGACGTCATGACCGACCCCCGCCCCTTCTCCGGGCAGGACGAGTCCTACTGGATGGATACGACGGATGCTCCGCCCTACCCGCGCCTGACCGAGGACATCTCCGTGGACGTCGCCGTGGTGGGCGGCGGCATCGCCGGTCTGAGCACGGCGTGGGAGCTGGCCCGGGCAGGCCGGAGGGTCGCGGTGCTGGAGGCGGACCGCATCGCGTCCGGCGTCACCGGCTACACCACGGCCAAGGTGTCGGCGCTGCACTCGCTCGTGTACGACCGGCTGCGGCGGGCCCATGGCGCCGAGGCCGCCCGGCTGTACGCCGGCTCGCAACTGGACGCGGTGGAGCGGCTGGCGGCGATCGTCGACGAGGTGGGCATCGCCTGTGATCTGGAGCGGGTGAGCGCCTACTCCTACGCGGCCGGGCCCGCCTCCCGCGCGGCCGTCGAGGCTGAAGCCCGTGCCGCTGCCGAAGCGGGTCTCGAGGTCTCGTACGTCACCGAGACGGAGCTGCCCTTCCCGGTCGGCGGCGCGGTCCGCCTGGACGGACAGGCGCAGTTCCACCCGCGCGCCTACCTCCTGGCTCTGGCCGAGGACCTGCTGGGCCTCGGGGGCCTCGTCTTCGAACGGACCCGGGTCACCGGACTTTCGGAAGGGCAGCCGTGTCGTCTGACCACTGAGGACCAGTGGGTGGTGGCGGCCCGGGACGTGGTGGTCGCCACCCATTACCCGGTCTTCGACCGTGCGATGCTCTTCGCGAGGCTGTCGCCCCGGCGGGAGTTGGTGGTCGCCGCGCCGGTGGCCACCAACCGGGCCCCGAAGGGGACGCACATCACCGAAGACGAGGGAAAGCGGTCGGTGCGTTCAGCGCCGCTCGACGAGAGCCGTCGTCTGTTGATCGTCACCGGGGAGAGCTTCACGCCGGGAACGGGCGATCCGCGGGAGGGCTTCCGCCGTCTCGACTCCTGGATGCACGAACGCTTTCCGGTGGGCACCACCACATATCGGTGGGCGGCACAGGACAACGACCCCAGCGATACGGTGCCGCTCATCGGTCCCCTCCATATCGGGGCTCGTCATACCTACGTGGCGACCGGCTTCGGTGGCTGGGGAATGACAGGCGGCGTCCTGGCGGGCCGGCTGCTGACCTCTCTGATCACCGAGTCCGAAGCTCGGCCGACCTGGGCGGAGCTGTACGATCCGCGACGTATCGCGGGTGTACTGCGAGAGGGCGCGGCACTGCTGAAGCAACAAGCCGATGTGGCCAAGCACTTCGCCGGCGACCGGCTGCGGGTGACCCACGTCGACTCGGTGGGTGACATCGCGCCGGGCACGGGCGCTGTCGTGCGGGTGAAGGGGCGGCGCTGCGCCGTTTACCGGCAACAGGACGGCACGGTGCGGGCCGTCTCCGCCCGATGCACCCACCTCGGCTGCCTGGTGTCCTTCAACGACGCGGAAGCCACCTGGGAGTGTCCGTGTCATGGATCCCGGTTCGGCACCGACGGCACCGTGCTCCAAGGGCCGGCGACACGCCCCCTGGAAAGGCTGGAGGTCCCCGGCGAGGCGGAGTGAGCCCAGTCGGGGGCGCCGGCTAGGACCGTGGTCCTGGTCGACGACGGCCTCGCCACTGGGCTCACCGCACATGTCGCCCTGCGTCACGTGCGCCGTCAGGCTCCGGGCCGACTGACTCTCGCCGTACCCGTCGGCGCTCCCGGCAGCCGAGACCGCCTGAGCAGTGATGCGGACGATGTCCTCTGCCTGCATCAGCCGCCGGGCCTTCGATCCGTGGGTGAGTGGTACGACGACTTCGACCAGGTGACGGACGGGAAAGTCCTCGCCCTCCTGCGCGGCCGCAGAGAGCCTCGGCCGTCCTCGGCGCCTTCACTCCAGTGAACGCGAACAGCTCGGCGGGCGTGCCCCTTTCTCCCTGGCGCGGCCTATGGGGCTCGTACGGGAAACGCGGGTGGGCGTCCGCCAGGTATGTCTCTGAGGCAAGGGGACGGAGAAAGGGCACGTCCATGCCCGCTGAATCCGGTTCGAAGCGTGAACGCCAGCACGAACACATCGAGGAAAGCCAAGAATGAAGAAGGGTCGTCGATCTCCGGCCCCCCGGGCGCGACGACGGCCGGTGGGCCGCGCGTGACGGCTCGTCCCGTGGCTGCCTCGTCGACGACGGCGCGCTCCTGCGCCGCGGAAGCGAGGGGTCGCACTCTCGACTGACGCACAGGTGCCCCCTGCCGGCGGGGCCTGCCGGAAGGGGCCCGTTGCCCGGCCCGTGCGCCCGGGTTCCACTCGTATGCTGCCTGCCGATCAGGGAACTTCTGGCAGATTTTCGTGTCTTATCTGACTTTTATGACGATTCATGGCATGTCTTAGGCGATCAGGTGATCAGTACGACAATCATCTCGGCTTGAAGGAGCCTCCATGCGCATCTCCAGTTCCGTCCGCTCCCGCAGCGCCCGCACGGGCGCGAAGGTGGCCGTCGCAGTCGCGGTCGCCGGCGCCACCCTGGCCGGAGCACCCGCCGCCTACGCCCTCCCCGGCGACAGCGGTGACATCGACATCCGCTCGGTCAAGTGGCACTCGCGCAGTGACCGCGACGGGGTCGAGGTCTGCAAGTTCGTGCTGGCTGCGAGCAACTTCGAGTCGTTCCCCTCGGTCCCCTGGACGATCACCGAGCAGCCCCCGACCGTGCCGCCGGGCACCACCCTGATGGACAGGCTTCCGCTCATCAACGGCAGTGCGCGCAGCGAGGCGTACCTGCTCCCGGAGGGCACGTACCAGCTCGTGTGGGTTGTCCCGGCGGGCCCGAAGCAGAAGAGCTTCAAGGTCGAGTGCCCCGACCGCGGTCACGGCGGCGGCAAGCCCCACAAGCCGCAGAGGCCGATCGGCGGTGTCCCCGCGGGCGGCGGCGGCGTCCCGGACATGGAGCCCATCAGCTCCGAGAGCGACTCGAACGCCGGAGCGGTCGCCGCGCTGGCTGCCGGGGCCGCCGGAGCCGCGGGCCTGGTCATGATGCGCCGGTCCGCACGTCGCCGTGCCCGTGGCGAGGCGTAACGCCCGCTGCCGACGGCGACGACGAGGACCGACGCGCGCGTGCCGTCTCACCATGACGCTGTGCGTGACGTTCTCTCTGGTGGCCGGCATCGTCTGGGTGTCCTCGGGCTCCTCCGAGGACACCCGGACGGTCGCCGCCGCCCGCGGCAGCGACGCCGCGGGCGGCGGGAGGGAGCCGTTCCGGCGGGCACCGCACAAACCGGAGAAGCACGTGCCCGCCTCGCACGCTCCCCTGGTGCCCTCCCGACCGCTGAAGGTCGCCATTCCCGCCATCTTCATCGAGGCGGCGGTCACCGGACTCGGCCTCGACGCGAAGGGCCGGCTGGAAGCCCCGCCGTTGAGCAAGCCGAAGCTGACGGGCTGGTACGAGAAGGGGCCGTCACCCGGTGAGAACGGCACGGCCCTGCTCGTGGGCCACCGGGACACCAGGACCGGCCCCGCCATCTTCCTCAACCTCAACGCACTGCGCCGGGGCGACAAGGTCAACGTGGCGCGTGCGGACCGCAAGACCGCGGTGTTCACGGTGGACGCGGTGAAGACGTACACGAAGGACAAGTTCCCCGACGACAAGGTGTACGGGGAGACCGGGCGGCCCGAACTTCGGCTGCTGACCTGCGGCGGGCGTTTTGACGAGAAGGCTGGTTACTCGGCGAACGTGGTGGTCTTCGCACATCTCACCTCATTGAAGAAGGCGGCCTGAGTGCCGCTCAGGGTCGGCCGGTACCTCGGGGACAAGGTGCCGGCCGCCCTCACGACCGCGGCACGACCGCGGCGGGGGCAATCGCCGCTTCGACCACGCTCAGGTTGTCGCGTCGGCCGGACCCGAAGGACAGCGCTTCCTGCCCGGGACCCTCCCCCGGTGCTGCGCAGTCGAGCCCTGCTCTGGCGATCGATCGCACACCAGCTTTGCAACGATAAAATAGAAAGCGCTTACCGCACTGTTGCCTTTTCCGCGGGGGCTGTCCTTCACTGTGAACGGCAGCCCGTCAGCCACCGGACCGCCGGCTGCCTCGGCCCTCAAGGAGGAAGGCCTATGCAGCCCTTGGCCGCACTCGTCTCAGCCCTGTTCCTCGTATCCCTCGTCCCGGGCCAGGCCGCCGCCCAGCCTCCCGACATACCGCCCCAGGAGCCGGGCGTGACCATGCGGGTGTTCGACGTGCAGATGCCGCTGGACGACTTCTGCGAGCTCAAGCCCGGACAGACGGCCAACGTCGACGAGTTGAAGCCGACGATCGACTGGACCACCGCCGAGGACTTCGGGCTGAGCGGCAAGTTCGTCACCGAGGTCACCGCCTACCTCGATGTCGATTCGCCCGGAGGCCACGACTTCCGGATCACCAGCGACGACGGATCCCGGCTGATCATCGACGGCACGGAGGTCATCGACAACGGGGGCGTACACGGTGCCCGGGCCAAGGAAGGCTCGATCGAACTGACCGAGGGCCACCATCCGCTGCGCATCGACCACTGGGACGGCGAGTACGACCAGCGCCTTCTGCTGGAGTGGCGGCCGCCCGGAGCGGACGGTTTCTCCGTCGTACCCACCTCGGTGCTGAGCACGGACGCCGACGTCACCCGGGTCACCTCCCCGGGCCGCAAGCTGTGCGAGGGCGTCGACGAGTCACCGGGCGACGGCCTGCCGCTGGCCGGTGTCCACCCCGACTACACGCTGACCGATCTGCGCCCCGACGGTTTCGAACCGCAGGTCACCGGCATGGGCTGGCTGCCGGACGGCCGATTGGCCGTCAGCACCTGGGGCGGCAGCAGGGAGAGCGAGCTGGGGCAGGTGTACCTGCTCGACAACGTCACCGGCGCCACCGACCCGTCGAAGGTGACCAAGAAGCTGGTCGCCGAGAACCTGCTGGAGCCGATGGGCCTCGCGTACGTCGACGGCACCCTCTACGTGTCCGAGAAGGACGGCCTGACCGCGCTGGTGGACAAGGACGGTGACGAGGTCACCGACGAATACCGCAAGATCGCGACCTGGCCGTTCGGCGGGAATTACCACGAGTTCGCGTTCGGGTTGCTGTACGAGAAGGGGCACTTCTACGTCAGCACGGGCATCGCCATGGTCCCCGGGGGCGCGACCCAGGACCCGCAGAACGTGCCCAACCGCGGGAGCACCCTGAAGGTCAACAAGGACACGGGCAAGGTGTCCTACGTGGCCGGGGGCTGCGCACGCCGAACGGTCTCGGCCGGGGTCCGGAGGGCGAGATCTTCGCCACCGACAACCAGGGTGCGTACGTGCCGACGTCTAAGCTGGTGCGGATCAAGCAGGGCGCCTTCTACAACCACCACACGAACCCGGACGGCCTGTACGACAGCCAACCGGTGACCGAGCCCGTGCTCTGGCTGCCGCACGGTGAGATCTCCAACTCGCCGAGCAACCCCCTCCTCCTGCCCGACGGGCCCTTCGCCGGGCAGATGGTGTTCGGTGACGTGACCTACGGCGGCCTTCAGCGGGCGTTCCTGGAGAAGGTCGGCGGCGAGTACCAGGGCGCGGTGTTCCGGATGACGCAGGGCCTGGAGGCCGGGGTCAACCGGATCAGCCTCGGCCCGGACGGGGCGGTCTACACCGGCGGCATCGGCGATTCGGGGAACTGGGGCCAGGAGGGCAAGTTCAAGTTCGGCCTGCAGAAGCTCTCACTCAGCGGCGACGACGCCTTCGACATGCGCGCCATGCGGGCGACGGACGGCGGTTTCGAGATCGAGTACACGCAGCCGTTGTCCGAGGAGACCGCCGAGGACCTGTCGGCCAAGTACGAAGCCCAGCAATGGCGTTATGTGGCGACCCCCAGGTACGGCGGCCCGAAGGTCGACGAGGAGAGCCTCGACGTCACTTCGGCGACGCTTTCCGAGGACCGCACGACCGTGACGCTGAAGATGGACGGACTGCGCCCCGGCAGGGTGGTGCACGTGCAGTCCCCTCGCCCGTTCGCCGCGGAGAACGGGGCGGAGCTGTGGAGCACCGAGGCCTGGTACAGCCTCAACACGCTGCCCGACGGTTCCGCGCCGCCGCCGGTGTACGAGGCGGAGTCCGCCTCGCTGGACGGCGGCACCAAGTTCAACGACAACCACTCCGGGTACTCCGGCGCGGGTTTCATCGACAACAACTGGGAGCCGGGCTCCAGCACCACCTTCGCCGTACGCGCCGACAAGAAGGGGAAGCACGACCTCGCGCTGCGGTACGCGAACGGCCAGAACTCCGACCCGGAGCCCACCCCCAGGTCGATGACCCTGTACGTCAACGGCGAGCGCCACAAGCAGATCTGGCTGGACTCCACCGTCGCCTGGAACAAGTGGGCGTCCCACATCGAATCGGTGCCCCTGCGGAAGGGCGCGAACACGATCACGTACGCCTACGAGCCCGAGGACGACGGTCATGTGAACCTCGACAACCTCACCGTCACCCCGACGAAGCGCACCACCCTCTTCGACGGCACGGACCTCGACGCCTGGGAGGCGAACGACGGCAGTCCGGCGAAGTGGCCGGTGGCGGACGGCTCCATGGAGTCCCTCGGCGGAGACATCCGTACGAAGGAGAAGTTCGGCGACTTCCGGATGCACGCCGAGTGGTACCAGCCCCACTACCCGCCGGACGTCACCGGACAGGCCCGGGGCAACAGCGGGGTCTACATCCAGGAGCGTTACGAGCTCCAGGTCCTGGAGTCCTTCGGGGTCGACGTACCCGCCGACAACGACGCCGGTTCGATCTATCTGCGCAAGGCCCCCGACGTCAACGCGGCTACCCCGCCCGGCACGTGGCAGCGCTACGACATCGAGTTCCGGGCGGCTCGCTTCGACAGCGACGGCAAGAAGGTCCAGGACGCGCGGGTGAGCCTCCGGTGGAACGGCAAACCGGTGCACGACGACGTGGCCATCGCCGGCCCCACCGGGGCGGGCCGGCCGGAGGGCCCCGCACCGGGCCATATCCGGTTGCAGGACCATGGAGATCCCGGTGAGAACCCGAGGTTCCGCAACATCTGGATCGAACGGCTCTGACATCGGGCCGGCGGCCAACACCTCTGGTTCAGAGGGTGAGAAGGCTTCGCAGTGTGAGGCTGATGCCCACGGTGAGGACGGCGAGCGCGGTGATGACGGTCCCGTAGCGGGTCCAGCGGCGCAGGGAGGGCAGGTGGCGTTCGCTCGGTGCGGCGAGTCTGCTGCCGCTTCCGGAGAGCAGGAGGCCGACGGCGGCGAGTGGCTGGTCGCTCCCGTCCCCCGGGTAGTGGCGCAGGACATCGCTCGGGCTGTCCGCGGGAACGGAGGATGCGGCCGGCCCTACGCGGTCGCCCGGGACGGCGGTGATCTCCTTCCAGCCGGCCCTTCGCGCGTCCGCCCCCGAGGTGAAGGTGATGTCGGCGGGCCCGGAGAGATCGGCTTCGGCCCGCAGGGCGCAGGTCAGCCGGGCCACGGGGACGCCGGCGGTCCCCTTCCCGTAGGTCAGGGTGGAGCGGGTCACGTGCCAGGCGATGCGCCTGCCGGCCACGGAGACGCGGGTGCGGTCGGCGAGTCGGGTGCATCGATCGGCTGCCCTGTCCGCCGCTTCGGCCGGTGCGATCGTGTCGTCGTGGTCGGTGTCCGTCGCTTCTTCGTCCTGCGCGGTGGGGATCTCCGCGCTGTCGACGACCGCGGTGTCGTCGATCCGGTCGTGCGACAGGCGCAGTCCGTCGTAGTGGTTGACGCTGAAATTGCCCAGCGGGTGGGCTTGGGCCGTCGGTACCGCGGTGAGGCCGGACAGCACGAGCAGGGGCGCCGCGACGACCGCCGCACGGCAGGGAAACTTCATCGACTACCCATCTGCGTCGGGTCGGTACAGGGGGAGGTACGGGTTCAGGGCATGGGCCTCGCTCAGGCGGCGGGCCCCCTCGGGCAGAGCGAGGGACTGCTCGATCGTGCCCCGGTGGTAGCGGAACAGAGCGTTCTTCCAACCGGTGGTGGCCGCCCGGCGTGCATAGGTGAGGGCTTCGGTATCGCGGCCCGCGCGGTGCAGGGACCAGGCCAGCGCGTCGGCGACGATGACGCTTCGGACGTGCTTCCACTCCCTGCGCGCGAGCTCCACCGCGACCTCCGGGTCGCCGTGGTCGGCCGCGTAGAGGATGAGGTGCGGGTCGACGGGCCCGTCGTCCGCACGGGCCATCCGTAGCTGCGCCGACAGGACTGCCCGCTCGCTTCCCCGGTGGGAGTTTCCGCTCGCGCGCCGAAGGTCCAGGCTCTCCAGCAGGAACTGGGGCAGCGGCATCCGTTCGACGAGCCGCGTGTACCGCTCAAGTGCCTTGTCCGGGTGGCCGCGTGCGGCGGCCACCCGGGCGAGTCCGGCCTGCCCGTAGGGGTGGGTCGGCACGGCGCCCAGGGCTCGTCCGTAGTGTCGTGCCGCCCGGTCGATCTCGCCCCGGGACCAGGCCAGGTCGCCCAGGCGGGCCTCGGCGAAGGCTCGTTCGTCCTGCGTGACCGCGCTGTCCACGGCTCGCTGGAGTGCGATGGCGGCGTCCTCGGGTCGCCCGCCGGTCTCCAGGTCGTAGGCGGCTCTGCTGTAGGCGGCCGTGGCCGGGGCGATGTCGAGCATCCGCTGTACGGCGTGGCGCGCCTGCGGATAGTTTCCGAGCTGGATCTCGGCGTCCGCCAGTACGGCATATCCGTCCGGCCGGTCGGGTGCCATCCGGGTGGCGCGCAGCCCGTGCAGGCGCCCCTCGCCGAAGTCGTGCCGGGCGTTGGCGAGCAGTCCCCGGCCCGTCACGGCCCGATAGTTGTCCGTGCCGTCGAGGGCGAGGGAGCGGCGCAGCGCCTTGTCGGCTCCATCGAGCAGGCCCGCGTCGAAGGTGGTGCGGGCCCGTTCGATCTCGGCGTGCGCCAGGTCGGCCCAGGCCGTCGGGTCGTCGGGGTGGGTCTCCGTCCTCTTGCGGATGGTGTCGACGGAGCCGGCGCCCTCACTGGAGGCGCCCGCGGGCGCGGCGGTGGCCGACGGCCGGGAGGTGTCGGGACCGAGGAGGAGGAGTCCCGCCACGCACCCGGCCACGGCCGCCGCCGCGCCCGCGGCGGTGATCAGACGCCTCACGGGCCCGCGTGGGGCAGATTGAGGTACGGGAACGTGGCCTGCGCGTCGGCGGGTTGCAGACTGAGGACCGGCCGCGGGAGCAGGTCAGCGGCGGACGGCCCGGCGGGCTCGCCCTCCAGCATGCGGATCAGCGGCCCGTCGATGTTGTCGTTGAGCCGCCGCCCGTTCGGGAAGCCCTGGAGGTCGCCGTCGAGGACTCCTTGGCTCTTCGGCCCGGCGGTGACGGGAGTGCTGAGGTTCAGGCGCAACTGCTCGGCGAGCACGATGCGTTCGGGGTCCGCGTCGGCGTTCATCGTGTGGGTGTTGAGGTCGAAGCCGAACGTGGATCCGTTGTCCTTGCCGATGCCCTTCATGAACAGGGCCTGGATGTCACGGCGCGGGGTGGCCGGCGCCGTGCGGCCCTGGGCCCTCTCGATCCGGTGCGGCGGTACGGGGTCGAGGGTGGCGGCCAGGAAGTCGCTTTCCAGGTGGTCGTCCTTCGGAAGACGCGCCTGGAAGCGGTCTTCGGGCCCGCCGGGCCGGGCCAGGCCGACGGTGGAGCCGAACAGGGCGAACGCGATGTGCGGGGTGCCCTGCCGGGATACCTGCCGGAAGGTGGGGGCCTGCTTCGAAAGGCTGCGTTCCAGGTCCGCGCCCTGCCGGGAGACGGACGCCCACACGCCGACGACCGGGTTGCGTTCGGGGTCGCCCTTCAGGGCGATCTCCTTCTTGGGGACTTGCAGGATCAGGCTGTTCACGTTCAGCGCCGAGAGCGGCTGGGCGTCGGGCAGCCATCCGGGCACGGGCCCGCTGGTGCCGACCGTGTACAGGCCGAAGACCTGGGTGTCCGCCTTGAACGCCTCCGCCGCCTGGGTGGCCACGGTCCGCCCTCCGCCGGGGAGTTGGCGGGTCGCCTGCTTCCGCAGCTTGCCGTAGTCGGGCATCAGGGTGCGACCGGTGTGGGTGGGTGAGGCGATCGCGTCCTTCAGGAGCGTCCGGCCGGCGCCGCCCGCCTCGATCTTTTCCAGGGTGTACTTCTGCCGTACCCCGAGCGACCGGTCGTCCAGCGAGTTCACCGGCAGCGGCCCGACCTTCGGTCCCACCCCGAAGGGCCGGCGGTCCTCGTCCCGGAAGGTCCAGCGGTAGGTGGTGTCGGATGCTCCGTCGCCGTCGGCGTCCGTGTGGATCTCGTACCGGGCGCCGGTCGCGAACGGGAAGTCCACCAGCGCGTTGGCCGCGGTGCCGGGGACCTGGAAAGGGCGCACGTTCGCGATGAGCGTGACCATGTCCGCGTCGTCCGGGCTGGTGAAGGCGTACACGTCGGTCAGGTCCGCCGGGGAGTCCAGCACGGCCGAGGGGGCGTCGATGTGGCCGCCCGCCCGGCCGACGCCCATGAACTGTCCGGCCAGGGCGGCTGCCGTGAGCGCGGCCGTGGTGGCGGCGAGGAGAGCGAATCGTGGACGGGCCGGTGAGCCGGTTGCGGACGTTCTGGGGGTTCCGGGCACGCGTGTCTCCAGGGCTGTGGTGGGAGGGGAGTCGCAACAGCCAACGGCGCGAATGATCTTGGAGTGACTGCTCCGCGTCGCGCATCACTCGCCGCGTGGAACTTTCCCACCGGATGGACTAAAGACCGGCCCGCATGGTCGAAAAACCATGCATGGGTAGGCATACTCATCGCGAAGTCGATCTTCGACCGGCTTGTCGTCCCGACGCCGAACTCTGTCCCGTTCCCGCGTTCGTGGACCCTCCCGGAAGAGCATCTGACGCCTTCCCCCACCCCCCTCACAGACTGGACCCCTCCATGGGTATGCACGCGATCCGCCGTCTCATCGCCGTGGCCGCCGTGGCCGCGCTCTCCGTCCCGCTCGGCCTGACGTCATCCGGAGCTGCCGCCCAGCAGCCGGCCGGCGCCGTCAAGTCGGCAGCCGCCGCGCCGCTGCCGGGCGCCTACATCTCCCCGTGGGGCTCCGCCCAGGTGGCGATCGGTGACGAGACCCTCGCCTGGATGGAGCGCGAGGGCATCACCCTGGAGGCCATCAGCCCGTTCGTGATGGACGCCGACGGCCGGGGTTTCAGCATGCCCATCGGTTCGACGGCCGGTGACGGGCTCGACTCCAAGGGACGCATCTTCTACCCCGGTGGACTCAGGATCCAGCACCAGGAGTCCGGCAAGAGCATCACGCTGCAGTCCACGTTCATCCGCGTCATGCCGACACCCGCCTACTCCGCGGGCGTGTCGATCGACGGCGAGAAGCTCCGCGAGGAAGTGGTGATCGCCGAGTCCACCTACGTCGAGGTCATGGCCGGCGCCCGCCCGAGCCCCACCGGCTTCCGCATCAAGAAGGCGCCGTTCTACGTCACTCAGGAGGCCGCTGACCTCTTCGCGGCGGCCACCGGAGCGACGGCTCCGCGCGCCGGCAGCCTCTTCGGCACGCTCACGCCCAACTTCGACTACGTCCCGGGCGCGGCGACGCCGCCGGCGCTCCCGACCTTCCCGTAAACCGTAGCGCCCCCTCGTAGCCTCGACCGGCGTCGCGGGTCACTGAACCGGCCGACGCCGGTCGACGCCGGCCGAGCAGCCGCTCAGACGGCGTGGACGATGAGCCTGTTCTGTTCGCCGTCGAAGGCCTCGCCCAGGGCTCGGGCGTCAGGGTCGTTCGCAGCGAAGATCCCTGTCCGGTCGACGTGGACGGACAGGGTGCTGTGACGGTCGATCACGTCGGAGATGCCGCGGCCGTGGATGGTGTCCGCCCAGGCGTCGAGGTTTCGGCCGAACCAGTCGGGCAGGCCGCAGGGCCCGGTCACCGCATCCCAGAAGTCATCGAGCGTCTCGATCCGGCGGCCTCGCAGGTCGATCACCAGCTCACTTTCCGTCATTTCGGCATCCTATCCGGACCGCGCTCGCCGCTGACCCGTACCAGGGAGCCCGCCCGGCGGCAGCGCCGTTCGGGTTCCCTGTACGCCGATGACCAGCGCCGAAAGAAGTTCAGCGGAGCGAGCCGTGTCCCCGGCGCTCGCATGCGGTTGCAGAAGCGTGACTACTCTGCGCAACCTTCGCCATGTGGCGGCCGCCGCCCTGTTCCTGACCGTCCTCGCGGCCCCGGCCGCCTCTTCCGCCGCTCCCCTCCAGACCCCGGCACATCTCTCGGTGCGGTCGGCGGACGTCATCGAGCCTGCTCTGCCGGTCGAGGAGTTCCCCGGGCAGGTCCAGGAAGCCTGCGAGATCTGGAAGGACCTGACGTGGCCGCAGTCCTCCCGGCCCACCGACTACCCCGTCGCGGACACCCTTCTGGTCATCCGCGGCAGCAACGTCTACCGCAACCGCTCCGGGGACCTGCCCCTGGAGGGCCGCTACCGCGAGTACGACGTCAACCCCCGCAACCAGGGGGAGCACCGCGACGCCGAACGTGTCGTCCGTGACCAGGAAACCCACACCGTCTGGTACACCGGCGACCACTACAACAACTTCCAGGAGATCTCCTCCGGCTGCGAGTGACGAGGGCTACGGGCACGGAGTCGGGTTCCCGCCGCACGCATGGAGCCGCCGGGACCCGGCCGGCCCGGTGATGAGTGTACGAAATCGCAAGGGTCCCAACTCCCGCCCTGGTTAACGGTTTTCATGACTCCCGCAGGCACGCCGCCGTACCGTCGGCTCATGCGAAGAGGACGGGTCCTGCGACCACACGCAAGGCAGTGCCCCGTACCGGCCCTGTACGAACTGCGGTCTGAGCGGTACGAACCCGGATTCAGCGTCAGCATCTACTTCCTGCCCCGGCGGACCGACAAGGCCGAACTGCTCGCCGCACTACTCACCGCGGCCCGCGACCGCGGCCCGCGCACTGCCCATGCCCCGGCGTCTACCCTCTCCCGCTCCCAGGCTCCGGTCGCCACCGCCGCGCAGGACACCTCCAGCAAGCACGGCCCGGGGGTGACCGTTCTCAGCGACGACCGGTACGACACGGCGCCGCCATCGCCCGGGCCGGACTGGAGCGTCGGGCCGGACGGAAAGCTCGCCCCCGTCACCAAGCCGCCCGCTTCGTCGAGTCGACCGCTCACACCGACAGACACATCCCTGGAGTACGGCCAGGCGTTGGTCTACGGCACAAACGGCCGCTTCCTCGTCGAGGTGCTCAAAGTCGCCGAGAACAGGCCGTCGGACCCGGCCCCGGCACCGGGCGAGCAGCCGAGCGGCCCATCGGCCACCAAGGCGTGGGGCGGTCCTGGCACCGGGCGTGACCCGTTCCCGCACCGTCCGCACCCAGCGGCTGCCGGTCCCGCACCGTCCGCACCCAGCGGCTGCCGGTCCCGCACCGTCCGCGCCCAGCGGCTGCCGGTCCCGGCCGCATCCGTCACGGAACCCATTCCTCCACCGCATGGCGCACATGCCATCCAGTCGCTGGTGGAACGCACCACCTCGCCCTACCGTCGATCGGGGCGGCCGTGCACCGGCCGCCCCGATCACTGCGGGGACCTGATTCCCCATGCCGAACGAGGGGGAGTTCCGTGTTACGAGGACGTAGGCGCCCAGGCGGCCGACGAGTACGCAGAGGTAGCGACCGCGACTTCCCGGGCCTGTCTGTTCGCCGGCCTGATCACCGCGACGCCGCGCCGAGTCGCCCCGGACGCGTCCTCGAGCCGCTGCTGCTCACAGTCGTCACCGCCGTGCTGCTCACCGCCTGCGCGGGAGCCGACTCCGACCCGGCCGCGGGCGGCACGACGCCGTCCGCACGACCGACCCCGACAGCGACTTCGTCTCCGAGTTCGACCCGCCCGCCGTCCCCGACCGCCTCGCCGACACCGAGCACGGCCGCCGAGATCACCGAAGCCGTCACCCACTGGTACGAGTACGGAGGCGAGACGGCGATGGTCAGCTTGATCGAGGAAGCCGAGAAGGCCCAGTCCGGTCGCCCCAGCGAGAAAGAGGCGTTCGAGCTCGTGATCCTGGACTTCAGCGGTCTTGAGGGGGCGCTCAGCACAGCGCGTCTGTTCGGTTCGATCCCCGACCCCAAGACCCAGAGAACCTGGTCGGCCGCCATCGACCGCCTCGACGACGGCGCGCGTGAGGTCCTGGCGGCGGCACCGGAAGGCAGAACGTTCCAGTCGCCCGTGGAGGCCGGACAGGCATTTCGGGGGTGGAACACATTTGACGAGGGGCTCAAGAGTCTCAAGAAGACCGGATCCAGACTCGACCGCACCTTCGGCTTGAAGCCGCCGTCGGACCCGTGGGGCAAAGGGTAGTCCCCTGGTCGACTCCGCGTGGAAGTCGCCCGTCCTCCCGCCGGTGCAGGGTCGAGCGGTGCCGGTGGCCGGGTCCGTGCAGCGCGTCGGCCGGGCGTCGATCGGTGGCTGGAGAAATGGCGCACGGAGCGGAGCCGAGCCACGGTCGCCGTGCTGTCAGCCGGCCTCCCCCACGGCCGTCCTCACCAGCTCCCGTACCTGGCGCACTATGTCCGCCCGGTTGCGCTCGAAGTCCGGGTCGGTGACCGTGCCCGTGCGCGGGTCCGTGTTCTCCGCGCCGAACTGCAGCACCGGGGTGTGGAGATGACCGCCCGGCAGGTCGGGCAGCCCCAGCCGGTCGCGCAGGAGGGTGGCCCGGTAGGCGATCTCGTTGGAGAGGTAGTCGCCGCCGCCTCCGGCCCGTGACGCCGAGCCGGGCGTGGGCCCGTCCGGCCTGGTCACCGGTTGGGTGCCGCCCGCCGGGATCTCGGTCACCTCGGTGTTGTCGTACACCGGGAAGCGGCCCGAGTCCGCTTCGGTGAGCTGCCGGTACGGGAGCGTGGTCGTCGTCCACTGCGGCTGCGAGCCGGGGTCGTCGACGGGGACGGTCCCAATGCTCGCCGCGTTCTCGTTGTCGGGGAAGCCGCCGCGCCAGGCGCCGTTGGTGCGCTCCACGTCGAAGCGGCCCTGGCGGCCCTGGCTGACGGTGGTGAACAGGTCCAGGCGGGGCAGCTGCCGGGCGAGGACCCGCTCGACGGCTCCCTCCGCGAAGTCCGCCCACCGCACCGGGAAGACGACCGTCTCGATCCGGGCCGGCCCCTCCGCGGTCCGTACCAGGGTGCCGTCCAGGGCGAGCGCGCTCGCGCCCGAGGGGTTGCCGATCCGGACGTCCCTGTCCAGGGTGAACGGGTCGAAGCCGGTGACGAGGACACGCTTCACCCGGTGGGCCGGGAAGCGGATGTCGTCCTGACCGCGCGAGGAGGTCTCCAGGGCGGTGTGCAAGGCCTTGCGCTGCCCGTCGCTCAGCCCGAACCGGGGTTCCCACGACCGGAGTTCACGGCTGAGCGCGAGTCGGGCCCAGTACAGCGGGCGGTCATCGCCCCGGCTCAGGTCGCCCGTGGCCGGTCCTCGGCCCTGGGCGCGGTCCACGGCGCGCCGCCACAGCGCCGACGCGTGGCGGGTGACCGTTCGCTCGGCCTGCGCGTAGCCGCTGGAGCCCCGCAGGGCACGCTCGAAGCGCGGGGCGAACGAGTCGAATCCGCTGCGCCGCAGGATCTCCTGCGGTGCGGTCCGATCAAGGCGCTGCTCCTCGACGGTCGTCGCCACGGGGGTCGGGGCGGTCTCCGCCGGGGACGCGGCGGCGGGCGGGGTGGGGCCCGCGAGGACGAGCAGGAGCGCCACGCCGCCGAGGCCGAGCCGGGTGGTCGCGGAGAATGGGTGCGTCACGTGGGTCCTTTCGGGTCAACGGCTCGTCGCAGTATCGCGGCACGGCCGGGGCGAAGCCATGGGGCAAGAACCGTGCAAGCACGTGGAGAAGGGGACGGAGTACGCAGAACACACCCGACGTGCCGGCGGGGGCCCCGGCGGGCGCGCGGGGCTCGTTTCGGCCTCCTCCGCGCGCGCCGTCCCCTCCCTGCCGGGCCGGTGCCGGAGATACCCGCTGGGCCCCGACCGGCCTGTACGCTGCGATCATGCAGCCGTCCGCCCCCTCCTCCCCGTCGGGTTCCGCGCGGCCGGGTCCGGTCGCGGACCCCGCCCGGCGCGGGCTCCTGACGGAGCGCATCGCCCGTGAGCTGGAGCACGACATCCGCTCCGGCGAGATCGCCGTCGGGACCAAGCTCCCCTCCGAACGGGAACTCGCCGCCCAGTTCGGCGCCAGCAGGAACGTCGTGCGCGAGGTGCTGCGGCGGCTGGAGGCCCAGCATCTGATCGAAGTGGCCCCGGGACGCGGCTCCTTCGTCCGGGAGCAGTCGTCGGGGCAGGCCCGGGGGTACGACGCGCTGTACCGGGCGGGCCGGCCCACCGTCCGGCAGCTCATCGAGGCGCGGATCCCGCTGGAGGTCGAGATGGTCCGGCTGGCGACCGAGCGGGCCACGGACGAGGACATCGCGGCGATGCGAGCCGCCCGGGACGCCCTGGAGTCGGCGACGGACGTCGTGGTCAAGGCCCAGGCGGACATGGACTTCCACGAGGCCGTCGCCGTAGCCAGCAAGAACCCCGTGCTGAGGATCATGCTGTCGTCGATCGGCGGGATGATGTTCGAGATGATGCTCCGCTCGAACTCCGATCCGTCGATCGGCGAACCCGGGGTACCGCACCACCCGGAGATCTTCGAGGCGGTCGAGGCGCGGGACGTGGAGCTGGCCTGCGCGCGGATGCGGGAGCATCTGATGCTGGGCCTGCGGACGTACGGGGCCGATCTCGACGTCCAGGTCGACACGATGGCGCGCAACCACATCGAGACGCTGCTCGATCAGGCCGAGGGCCGCCGGACGCCTCCGGGGCGGTAGCCGACGCGCGGACATGCCGGGCGGAACTCATCCGTCCGGTCCGTGGAATCTTCGCTTCAGGGTCTGGTCGGGGAGGTTTCCCTGCTGTTACGGTCCCGCGTATACCAACTGGTCCTACCAGTTGGACCAGGTCGGACCAGCCGGGTTTCCCGGGGGCCGACAGGCAACACGTACCGCAGAGAAACGAGGACGAGGATGTCCACGAGCAGCCAGCCCCTGAGCCGGCGCGCCTTCGGCAGGCTCGCCGCAGGGGCCGCGGCGGCGGCCGGGGCGGGAGCGCTGAGCGCCTGTTCGGGCGGGAGCGGCAAGCCCTCGGCCGACGCGCCGTTGCGGATCATGGCGATCAACCACGTCTGGTCCCAGGCGGTCAAGCGCCGCACCGCGGAGTTCGAGGAGCGGATCGGGCGGCGGGTCTCGATGACGCTGCTCACCGCCGACCAGCTCGCCAGCAGCTACAACGTCAAGCTCAACGCGTCGGGCACCGACGTGGACGTGATGATGGTCCGCGCGCTCCAGGAGCAGTTGCTCTTCGGCCACAACGGCTGGCTCGCCGACCTCAGCGACCGGGTCGCGGACGACGCGCGGTTCGCCTGGGACGACTTCCAGGAGGCGCCGCGCGAGGCGTCGACGACCGCCGGGAGGGTGCTGAGCGTACCGGTGGTGACCGAACGCCCCGCCCTCTACTACCGCAAGGACCTGGTGGAGGACCTGGGCGGGCCGCCGCGCACCCTGGAGGCGCTGATGGAGGCCGCGCGGGAGCTGACCCGTCGGGACAAGGGCTTCTACGGTTACGTCGGCCGGGGGCAGCGCAGCGGCGCGGTGTCCCAGTGGTCGAGCTTCCTCTACTCGCACGGCGGTGACTTCGTCGTGGACGGGAAGTCCGGGATCGGCAGCGCCGAGGCCGTCGCCGCCTACGAGTACTACGGCCGTCTGCTGGCCGGCTCCGGACCGCCCGGGGCGACCAACATGAGCCTCGAACAGGCGATGCCGATCTTCGCGCAGGGCAAGGCCGCCTTCTTCATCGACGCCGACGCGATCTACAGCAGCTTCCTCGACCCGAAGGTCTCCCGGGTGCGCGAGAGCGTCGGCTTCGCCCCCTTCCCCGCCGGGGCGGCCGGCGCCAGGCCGCACAACATCCCCTCCTGGAGCCTCGGCATCAACACGTTCTCCCGACTGCGGGACGAAGCCTGGGAGTTCATCCGGTGGGCGGCCGGGCCCGAGATGTCGGCCGCGCTCCAGTCGGAGGGCATACCCGGTGCCCGCTCCTCGGTGTGGTCCGACCCGAAGACGCTGGCCGCCTTCCCGCCGGAGCTGGCCGAGGCCATGCGGCTCAACGCGGAGCGTGGCGTGGGGTACGACCGGCCCCGGGTCCTCCAGGTCGGCAGGGCCCGGGACATCGTCGGCCGCCCGCTGGTCGCGGGCATCCTCGGCGAGTCCGTGCGGCCCGTGGTGCGCGACGCGGACGCGGAGTTCGCCGAGTTCCTCGTACGCGACAACCGCCACAAGGAGTCCTGATGCCCGCCACCGACGCCACCAAGGCCGTCCGGGTCGCAGAGACCACCCGGGGCTCCACCGCCCGTACGCCCAGCCCGACGCCACCCGGCACCGGGCGGCGGCAGCGGACCTTCGAGCAGGCCAACCGGCGGCTCAAGTGGGCGATGCTCACCCCGGCGGTGCTCTTCGTCGGCCTGATGATCGTCTTCCCGCTGGTCTTCACGCTGAATCTCAGCCTCACCGACGCCTTCGGGGCGGTGAACGCCGACAGCGCCCACATCGGTCTGCGCAACTTCACCGACGCGCTCGGCGACACCCGCCGGTTCTGGCCCGCCGCCCGCCGCACGCTGGTGTTCACCGTGGGCGCGGTGGTGCTGGAGACGGTGCTCGGGCTCGCCCTGGCGATGCTGATGCGCAAGCCGTTCCGGGGTATGCGCTGGGTCCGTACCGTCCTCATCGTTCCGCTGCTCGCCACGCCCGTCGCGATCGGCATCCTGTGGCTGCTGATCCTCGATCCCACCAACGGCATCGCCAACCATCTGCTGGAAGCGGCCGGCGTACCCCGGCAGGAGTTCCTCGGCTCGGTCGGGCAGTCGCTGCCGACGCTGATGCTCATCGACGTGTGGCAGTGGACCCCGATGATGACGCTGCTGCTGCTCGCCGGGCTGACCACGCTGCCCGAGGAGCCGGAGGAGGCCGCCCTGGTCGACGGCGCGAACGCCTGGCAGCGCTTCCGGTACGTCGTCCTGCCGATGCTCGGGCCCACGCTCGCCACCGCGCTGGTGCTGCGCGCCGTCGACGCGCTGAAGACGTTCGACATCCTCTACGCCACCAAGGGGGCGGGCGGCGGCTCGGACTTCGAGGTGGAGACCCTCAACGTCTACGCCTACGGGCTCACCTTCGACTACCAGGAGTACGGCCTGGCCGCCGCCGTCCTGGTCCTGTTCACGCTGTTCATCATCGGTGTCGTGGTGCTGCTGCGCCGCCGGGGCGGAAGGAAGAACTCATGAGTGCCACCCTCTCCCCCGCCCGGCCCCGGCGCGGACGGCCCTACGGTTCGTGGCTCCGCTCCATCGCCATCACGATCGTGACGCTCGTCTTCGCGCTGCCGCTCGTGTGGATGTTCGCCGCGGCCTTCAAGACCAACGTCCAGGTCACGGACCCCTCGGTCGGGCTGTGGTTCACCCCGACGCTGGACAATTTCCGCGCGGTCGTCGAGGCCGGACAGATCGTGCGGTCGATGGGCAACTCCCTGCTGGTGGGGGTGGTTTCGACGGTGCTCTCCGCCGTGATCGCCGTACCGGCCGCCTGGGCGGTGGGCCGGTTCTCCATGCACCGCACCGGCTCCGTGATCCTCGTCGCACGCATCGTCCCGGCGATCTCGCTGCTGGTGCCCTGGTACTACCTGTTCGCGCGGATGGGAATCGTCGGCTCCTACACGGTGCTGATCCTCAGCCACATGTTCGTCTCGGTGCCGCTGATCATGTGGATCATGATCAGCTTCTTCGCGGGGCTGCCGGTCGAGCTGGAGGAGGCCGCCCGCACCGACGGGCTGAGCGCGTTCGGCGCGTTCTGGCGTATCTCGCTGCCGCTCGCGGCCCCCGGAACGGCGACCGCGTCGTTGCTGGCCTTCGTCTTCAGCTGGAACAACTTCATGTTCGCGCTGGTCTTCTCCGACGACCGGACGCAGACCGTGCCGGTCACCCTGTTCAACTTCATCTCCTACGCGAGCACGGACTGGGGCGGTCTGATGGCCGCCGCCTCCCTCATCACCGTGCCGGTCGTCCTCGCCGCCGTCCTCGGCCAGAAGTACCTGGTGGCCGGGCTGACGTCCGGCGCCACCAAGGGCTGAACCCCTCACTCCCCCACCTGCGGAAAGAGCACACACGCATGAAGATCGTCGACGCGAAGGTCGTCGTCACGAGCCCCGGCCGCAACTTCGTCACCCTGAAGCTGACGACCGACGAAGGGCTCACCGGCCTCGGCGACGCCACCCTCAACGGGCGGGAGCTGGCCGTCGTCAGCTATCTCGCCGACCATGTCGCCCCCCTGCTGATCGGGCTCGACCCGCACCGCGTCGAGGACACCTGGCAGTCGCTGTACCGGGGCGCGTACTGGCGGCGCGGCCCGGTGACGATGGCCGCCATCGCCGCCGTGGACGTGGCGCTGTGGGACATCAAGGCGAAGGCCGCCGGGCTGCCGCTGTACCAGCTCCTGGGCGGTGCGAGCCGGGAGCGCATCGGAACGTACGGCCATGCCAACGGCCGGGACATACCCGAACTGCTCGACTCCGTACGGGCCCGGCTCGCCGAGGGCTACCCCGCCGTCCGCATCCAGTCCGGCATCCCCGGCCTCAAGGCGGTGTACGGGGTCTCCGACACCGACGACACCGGCGCGCCGGTCCTCCACCAGCAGGCCCGCCCCCTGGTGGAGGACTGGGACACCGCGGCGTATCTGCGCCATGTGCCGGCCGTCTTCGAGGCGGTGCGCGCGGAGTTCGGCGCCGAACTGCCGCTGCTGCACGACGCCCACCACCGGCTCACCCCGATCCAGGCCGCCCGGCTCGGCAAGGACCTGGAGCCCTACCGGCCGTTCTGGCTGGAGGACTGCACCCCGGCCGAGAACCAGGAGGCGCTGCGACTGGTGCGCCGGTCCACCACCACGCCGCTGGCCGTCGGCGAGGTGTTCAACACGGTGTACGACTACCAGGCCCTGATCACCGAGCAGTTGATCGACTACGTGCGCTCGGCTGTGACCCACTTCGGCGGGGTCACCCCGCTGCGCAAGCTCTTCGACTTCGCCGCGCAGTACCAGATCAGGAGCGCGATCCACGGCCCCGAGGACATCTCCCCGGTCGGGATGGCGGCCGCCGTCCATCTGGACCTCGCCGTGCACAACTTCGGCATCCAGGAGTACTCGGGCCACACCCCGCTCACCGACGCGGTGTTCCGGCACGCCTACACCTTCACCGACGGGCACCTGCACCCGGGCGAGGCGCCCGGCATCGGCGTGGAGCTCGACGAGGAGCTGGCCGCCGCCCACCCGTACGAGGCCGCGTATCTGCCGGTCAACCGGCTCCACGACGGGACCGTCCACGACTGGTGAGCCACCGGTGCGGGGCCCGGTGAGCGCCTGGCCCCGCGCGCACGGGCCTGTTACCCACAAGGCCGAAAGAAGTCTTGCGCAATCCCTTGACCCCTGCGGAACGGAGGTTCACAGTACTCACTAATGCGCATTAGTAATACGCATTAGTGATCCGGAGGAACACCGTGGAAGAACCCAGGAAGCGGTCCAGGCCGGGCCGGGCGCCCGCCCCCGCGGGCCGTACGGCCCGGCCGCGCCAGGCCGAGGTCGCCCGGCTCGCCGGGGTCTCGCAGGCCACCGTCTCGCTGGTGCTGGGGGCCCGGAAGCAGGGCGCGACGATCTCCGAGGAGACCCGGCAGAAAGTCCTCGACGCGGTTCGGGCGCTGGGCTATGTGCCGGATCCGGCCGCCAGCCGCCTCGCCGCCGCCCGGAACAACCTGCTCGGGGTCTTCAGCTTCACGTCCACGTTTCCCACCGACGTACAGCACTCGTACTACCCCTTCCTGGTCGGCGTCGAGCAGGAAGCGGCGGCCCGGGGCTACGACCTGGTGCTCTTCACCGGCTCCAGCACGGGCGGCGCGGGGGCCGCCGGGCCGAACGCGCTCAACCGGGTGCGGCTCGCCGACGGCTGTCTGTTCCTGGGACGCCACGCCCCTGCCGACGAACTGCTGCGGCTGGTCGCCGACGGCTTCCCCGTCGTCCACCTGGGCCGGCGGGACGAGCTGGAGGGGCTGGCCTGGGTCGGCGCCGACTACATCAGCGCGAGCCAGGAGGTCGTCGCGCACCTCGCCTCGCTCGGCCACCGGCGCATCGTGCTCGTCCGGGAGGACGACGAGGCTCCCGCCTCCACCGACCGTGAGCACGGCTTCCTCAAGGGTCTGGAGGAGGCGGGGCTGCCCGGCGGTCCCGCCGCCGTCTTCCGCTCCGCCGACCCCGAGCGCGATCTGACCGCCGAGCGGCTGCGCGGCTGGCTCGACGACGGCGTGACCGCGTTCGTCGCGGAGGAGACCGACACCGGTGACGCCTGGCGCGCCCTGCACGGCGCCGCGCACTTCGTCGGCATCGACTGCCCCCGCGACGCCACGCTCGCTCTGCTCGGCAGCCCCCCGCCGGATCTCGCGGACGGGCCCGTGCCCACCGGCTTCGACATCCCCCGGCCCCAACTCGGCGCGGCCGCCGTGCGGATGCTCGCCGCGCTGGTGGCCGGGGAGGAGGCGACGGAACCCCTGGTGGCCTGCGCCTTCCGGCCCGGCTCGACGGCCGGCCCGGCCCCCGTACAGCTCTGAACATCTCGGACCCGGCCCCGGAGAAGGCCGAGAGACGCTCCAACGCACCAAGCACACCCAGCACTTCAAGGAGAACCGTGATATCCGAACCCGACATCCTCATCGTGGGCGCCGGACTCGGCGGCGTGGCCGCCGCTCTCGCCGCCTGCCGGGCGGGGCGCACCGTCGTCCTCACCGAGGAGACGGACTGGATCGGCGGCCAGCTCACCTCGCAGGCGGTCCCGCCGGACGAGCACCCGTGGGTCGAGGAGTTCGGCACCACCGCCTCGTACCGCACCCTGCGCGACTCCATCCGGGACTACTACCGCCAGTGGTACCCGATGCGTTCCGAGGCCCTGGCCCTGCGCAACCTCAACCCGGGCGCCGGGCGCGTCAGCAAGCTGTGCCACGAACCCCGCGTCGCCCTGACCGTGATGGAGGCCATGCTCGCGCCGCACCGCTCCTCGGGGCGGCTGACGCTCCTCACCGAGCACCGGCCGGTGGCGGCCGAGGCGGGCGACGACGACACCGTACGATCCGTCACACTGGCCGACGCGAGCGGCAACAGCCTGACGATCAGCGCCCGTTACGTCATCGACGCCACCGAGACCGGTGAACTGCTCGAACTCGCGGGGGTGGAGCATGTGATCGGCGCCGAGGCGCGGAGCGAGTTCGACGAACCGCACGCGCCCGAGGAGGCGCAGCCCCTCAACCAGCAGGGCATCACGGTGTGTTTCGCGCTCTCGCACCACGAGGGCGAGGACCACACCATCGAGCGCCCCGCCGACTACGACTTCTGGCGCTCCTACCGGCCGGACTTCTGGCCGGGGCCGCTGCTCGGCTTCCTCGCCCCCGACCCGCGCAGCCTGGAGGCCGTCCCGCGGACCTTCGTGCCCAACCCGGAGCTGGATCCGCTGGACGTCAACGCCGACCAGTCGGCCGACGCGGGCGACAAGGAACTGTTCGGCTTCCGCCGGATCCTGGCCCGCAAACTGCACCGGCCCGGCGCGTTCGACTCCGACATCACCCTGGTCAACTGGCCTTTGAACGACTACTGGTTGAAGCCGCTGATCGGTGGGGGCGCGGAGACGTCGGCCGCCGCGCTCGCCGAGGCCCGCCAGCTGTCGCTCTCCGTCCTGTACTGGCTCCAGACCGAGGCCCCCCGGGCGGACGGCGGCACGGGATTCCCGGGTCTGCGGCTGCGCGGGGACGTCACCGGCACGGCGGACGGGCTGGCCAAGGCCCCCTACGTACGGGAGTCGCGGCGGATCAAGGCCGTCACCACGGTCACCGAGCACGACGTCTCGATCGACATCGTCGGTCCCTACGGCGGCACCCGCTACCGGGACTCGGTGGGCGTTGGCAACTACCGCATCGATCTGCACCCCTCGACCGGCGGTGACAACTACGTCGACATCGGTTCGGTGCCGTTCGAGATCCCGCTCGGCGCGCTCATCCCGCGCCGCGTCCGCAACCTGCTGCCCGCGGGCAAGAACATCGGCACGACGCACATCACCAACGGCTGCTACCGGCTCCACCCGGTGGAGTGGAACATCGGCGAGGTCGCCGGAGCGCTGGCCGCTCACTGTGTCGCCGAGGGCGTCGCACCGCACCGGGTCCAGGCCGAGGACAAGCGGTTCGAGGCGTTCGCCGCGCTGCTGGAGCGCGACGGCGTGCAGCGCCACTGGCCGGACGTACGCGGCTACTGACCCCGTCCGCGCACGACGGACGGCGCGGACGACGCACCACCCGCTTCACCGCAGTACGCGACACACACCCGCTTCACCGCACGGCCCCCAGGGGTGAGCGCGGAGCGCCGGGCGGGCGCAGCTCCACCTGTACCCGCCCGGCCCCAGGCCCCGGCCGTCTCACGACGTCCGGACCTGCCGCCCTCGCCCTGCCACCCGCACAAGGAGGTGCCCAGCCATGAACACCCACCGCATCCGCGTCGGCATCGACGTGGGCGGAACCTTCACCGACGCCGTGGCCGTAGACGCCACGACCCTGAGCCTGCTGGGGCAGGTGAAGGTTCCCACCAGCCACCATCACGAGGACGGCGTCGCCCACGGCATCGTCGAAGCTCTCGACCGTCTGCTGGAGCAGACCGGCCACACGCCCGAGGACGTGACGTTCCTCGCCCACGGCACCACCCAGGCTACCAACGCCCTGCTGGAGGGCGACGTCGCCACCGTCGGTCTGATCGGCATCGGTGCGGGCCCGAGCGCCACGCTGACCCGCCGGCTGGCCGCGTTCCGCAAGCTGGAGCTGACGCCCGGCAAGCGGCTGCCGCTCGTCTACGGGCATGTGGCCGACCCGGACGACGCGCCCGCCGTGCGCGCCGCACTCGACGCGGTCGTGCGGGAGGGCGCCGAAGTCGTCGTCGCCAGCCAGCCGTTCAGCGTCGACCGCCCCGAGGGGGAGGACGCGGTCGTGGCCGCCGCCGAGGAGCGGGGGCTGCCGACGACCGCCGCGCACGACATCACGTCGCTGTACGGGCTCCACAAACGGACCCGGACCGCCGTGGTGAACGCCGCGAT
Source organism: Streptomyces sp. NPDC091287 (assembly GCF_044768525.1). Classification (NCBI taxonomy): domain Bacteria; kingdom Bacillati; phylum Actinomycetota; class Actinomycetes; order Kitasatosporales; family Streptomycetaceae; genus Streptomyces; species Streptomyces sp. NPDC091287. Next base: position 411,647 of record NZ_JBIVUV010000001.1, on the reverse strand, counting down.
CCTGCCGCGCATGCTCGCCACCGCCGATCTGGTCGACTCCTCCATCACCAAGGCGGGCGTGAGCGCGCCGCTGATGGTGATGCGGTGCGACGGCGGGGTGATGTCGCTGGACGAGATGCGGCGCAGACCGCTGCTGACGGTGCTGTCCGGACCGGCGGCTGGCGTCGCCGGCGCGCTGATGCAGGAGCGCATCAGCGAGGGCCTGTTCCTGGAGACCGGCGGCACGTCCACGGACATCAGCGTCGTGCGGCGGGGCAAGGTCGCCGTCCGGCACGCCACCATGCTCGGCCGGACGTCGTACCTCTCGGCGCTGGACGTGCGGACCGTGGGGGTCGGCGGCGGATCGATGGTCCGCGTCGACGGCGGCAGGGTCGTCGGCGTCGGTCCGCGCAGCGCGCACATCGCGGGGCTGCCGTACGCCTGTTTCGCGACCGAGGAGGACCTGCGCGACGCGAAGGTCACCACGATCCGTCCGATGGCGGACGACCCCGCCGACTACGCGGTGCTCGATGCCGCCGGGGGCCGCTTCGCGATCACCATGACCTGTGCGGCGAACGCGCTGGGCCGGGTGCCGGAGGGGGACTTCGCCCGCTGCGACCCGGCCGTGGCGAGGGCCGCGATCGCCCCGCTGGCCGCCGCGCTCGGCACGGATGTCGCCTCGGCCGCGACGAAGTTCCTGGACGCCGGCACCGAGCAGGTGAAGTCCGTGGTCGAGGAGATGATGCGCGACTACCGGCTGGACAAGGACACCGCGCTGCTCGTCGGCGGGGGCGGCGGCGCGGCCTCCGTGACCCCGCATCTGGCGGCCATGACCGGCCAGGAGGGCAGGATCGCCCAGCACAACGAGGTGATCAGCCCGATCGGCGTGGCCCTGGCCCTCATCCGGGAGCAGGTCGAGAGGATCATCCCGGGCGCCGCCCAGGAGCAGATCCTCGCCGTGCGCGCTGAGGCGGAGGCCGCCGTCATCGCCCAGGGGGCCGCCGCCGACGGGGTGGAGGTGGAGGTCACGGTCGACCCGCAGACCAGCACCGTACGGGCCGTGGCGACCGGCGCCACCGAACTGCGCACCCAGGACCGCGCCCACCGGGCCGACGAGGCGGACCGGCTGCGCGCCGCCGCCGAGAGCCTCCGGGCCGATCCGGCTTCGGTGCGGGTGCTCGCGGGCACCCCCGCCCACACCGTGTACGGCACCGAGGTGCACCGGCGTTTCCGGGCGGACCGGCACCCGGTGCGGGTCGTGGACGCGGACGGTGTCGTACGGCTGCACGCGCCGGACGCCCGGGTCGAGACGACCACCGTGGGGCAGGCGCCCGAGGTCCTCGCGGGGCTGGTGAAGGAGTCCACGTCGTACGGTGACGGCGGCGTCCGTGCCCCCGCGCTGCGGCTGCTGCTCGGGTCCCGGATCGCGGACCTGTCCGGGGTGATCGACCCGGATCCGCTGCTGGCGCTGGCCCGCAGCGAACTGCGCGCCCGCGCCGCGGACGAACCGGTCGTCGCGGTCGTGGAGGTGCGCTCATGACGACCGCCCTGCTCGACCGGGCCGCACGCACGGCCATTTCGGCGCTGGAGGCCGACGACGACATCGAGTTCGGCGCCCGGCTGCTCGCGAACACGCCCACGCACGAGGGGCGCGACCCGGAGCTGCTGCGCCACTGGGCCCGTACCGCCGACGCGTTCGGCGCGGCGCTGCCGCCGGTCCCGGCGACGGCCCGGATCGTGGAGAGCGGCGGAGGCCTCGCGAAGGGGCTCCTGGCCCGCTACACCTCCCGGCCGGTGCCCACCGTCGAGCTGTTCACCGACACCCTGGCCCTCGCCGACGAGCTGATCGACCTGCTCCGCTGGCGGGACCGCTACCCGGCCGGGTCGGTCCGGGCGGCGGCGATCGCGCACGAGGCGGTGCACGAGCGGCTCCACCACGGTCCGGCGAAGAAGGCGCTCAAGCACGCCCTGGGCCACGTCGTGCTGCGCGCCGGCCGGCACACCCTGTACGGCCATGTCGCGGGCGCCGACGAGATCGCCGCCCATGCCCACGCCCGCACGGTCTGCGGTCTGGGCCGCAGTCCGCTCCTGCTGACGGCCGCCCTGGCCACCGCGGCGGAACCGCGGCACGGGTCCGCAGCCGGATCCCCGCACGGAAGAGAGAAGTAACGCCATGGGCGTCGTCATCCTTCTTGTCATGGCGGCCGGTGTCGCCGCCATGCTCACCCGCAGGCTGCCCACGGCCTTCGCGCTCGTCATCCTGGCCGTCGTCATCGCCTTCGTCGCGGGTGCCCCGCTGACCGGTGAGAACAGTGTGCTGGACACGGTAGTCCAGGAGGGCGCGCCGGCTCTCGGCGCCACGATGATCGCGATCCTGCTGGGCTCCTGGCTGGGCAGGCTCCTGGACGAGACCGGCATCGCGGGCACCCTGGTCCGCAAGATCGTCGAGTTCGGCGGGGACCGGCCGGTGGTGGTCGCCCTCGGCGTCCTCGGCGTCTCCACCCTGGTCGGCACGGTCACCGGCTCGGCCCCCGCGGCGATGCTCGCCGGGATCATCGGCATCCCCGCCATGATCGCCGTCGGCATCCCCAAGGTCACGGCGGCCGGGACGATCCTGATGGGGATCGCCGCCGGCATGCCGTTCGAGCTGCCCATCTGGCAGTTCTTCTCCACCGCGCTGGAGCTGCCCGTCGAGACCGTGCGCGGCTTCATGTTCAAGCTGTTCCCGTTCGCGCTGGCCGCCGCGGTCCTCTTCGTCGTCGTCGAGACGCGCAGGCGCGGCGTCGAGCACGCCTGGTCGCTCAAGTCGGCCTCCGCCAAGCCCGTTTCGCGTCGCCAGCAGTTGGGCGACGCCCCGTGGTACGCGCTCCTCACCCCGGTCGTGCCGCTGGTCCTCGCCCTCGGCTTCGAGGTGGCGATCCTGCCGTCGATGCTGGCGGGCATCCTGTTCGCGCTCGTCACGACCACCCGGCCGCGCGAGATGAACAAGCGGCTGCTGCGGACGCTGTACGGCTCGTTCGAGGTCGCTGCCGCTCCGATCGTCCTGTTCATCGCCATCGGCATCCTGCTCGCCGCGGTGAAGCTGCCCGGTGCGGTGGAGTCGCTGGAGCCGCTGGTCAAGGCCGTCAGCCCGCAGAACCCGGTGCTGTTCGTCCTGGTCTTCACGCTGCTCGTGCCGCTCTGCCTGTACCGGGGGCCGCTGAACGTCTTCGGTCTCGGCGCGGGCATAGCGGGCGTCCTCATCGCCGCCGGCATCTACCCGGCCGTCGCCGTGCTGGGCCTGGCGACCTCCTACAACCAGGTGTTCGGGGTGTCGGACCCCACCAGCACGCAGACCGTGTGGAGCGCGCAGTACGCGGGGGTGACGCCGCAGCAGGTGATGCTGCGGACCCTGCCGTACGTCTGGGCCGTGGCGCTCGGCGGCTTCTGCGTCACCGCCGCCAGTTATCTGTGATCGCTCATCTCTTCGGGACGGAGAACGACATGACACAGCACGAGGACACTCCGGTCGCGGCCGCCGCGACCCACCCGAGCCGCCGCATCTTCCTGCGGGGCGCGCTGGCCGGCACGGCGGCGACGGCCGGACTGATCGCCACCGGCGCGGGGGCCGCCCCCGCCGCCGCGGCCCCCGGCGGATTCCCGGACTACCGCCATCTGGGGCCGCTGCTGACGCCTTCCCAGCTGAAGTACAACCCGACGGGTGAGATCATCTTCCCGTGCATCCGGGGCGTCTACGACAAGCTGGCGAACCCGCTGGGCCGCTACTACCTCTACTACGCCCCGCACGACGCGCCCGGTGGCATCTGCCTGGCCTACGGCGACTCGCTGGAGGGCCCGTTCACGGAGTACCCGGCTAACCCGCTGGTCTCCAACGACTGGCAGCCGCACTACAAGGTCAGCCATGTCTCCTCGCCGCACGTCCTGTGGAACGAGGACGTCAAGGAGCTGTGGCTCTACTTCCACGGCGAGAACCACACGACCCGGCTCGCCCGGTCCAAGGACGGCATCACCTTCACGTACGACAGGACCGTGCTCACCAAGGACATGCTTCCGGCGGGCACCAACGAGACGTCCTACGCGCGGGTGTTCCGGCACGACCTGCCCGCGCGCGGTGCGCGGTACGTGATGCTCTTCATGACCAACAATCAGTCCAACCATCGCGACATCGCCTGGGGCTGGTCGAAGGACGGCCGTGACTGGACCTTCGCCCAGCAGCCGCTCGTGCGCCACTCCGACGTCGGCGTGAACAACCTCAGCGGTCCGCATCTGCTGACCCGGAACGGCAGTACATACGTCGTCTACCACACCGGCAAGGAGAACGGCGGGAACATCCTCATCACCGAGGTCGGCAACGACTTCTCCCGCCGCGACCACCTCGGCGTCTTCTACGACTCGGGCAGCGCGGCGCCGGAGAACGGCCGCGCCGCCTCGCCGAGCTTCGGTACGGACCGGGGCGTACCGTACCTGGTCTACGAGGCGGGCGACCGGCTCGGGGGCTCGATCGCCGTCGCACGCGGCTGACGGTGGCCGGGGTGCGCCGGACGAACCGGCGCGCCCCGGCCGTTCCCCTTTCCGCCCGCCCCCGCCCTTCCTGCCGCAGTCCATCCCGAGGAAGGCTCCCCCGATGCCCCACGACCCCCGGCTGGACCCCGAGATGGCCGCGGCGCTCGCCGCCGAGCCGCTGCCGCCCACCGTCCTGCACCGTCTGGACCGCGAGGAGCTGGCCGCCCTGCGCGCCGCCCGCGCCGACACCGTCTTCCCGCCGCCTGCCGAGGGCGTCGTGGTGACCGACCACCGGCTGCCGGGCCCCGGCCCGGTCCGGGTCCGCTTCTACCGGCCCCGCGAGGCGCCTTCCGGCCCGCTTCCCTGCCTGGTGTGGATACACGGCGGCGGCATGGTGCTCGGCACACCCGAGATGGACGACGCCCGCGTCTCGGCCTGGGGCATTCCACGGGTTCGACGGGGCGCTCCCCCGTCTCTCCCTCCCGCGCCGGGCCGCCGGGGAGCAGGTCGCGGTGCTGCGACGGGCCCTCGGCGGCCCTACCAACTGACGCCGAGCCGCTGCGGGCTGCGGGAGGTCGTCCCGGTCCGCCACACGACCGCGTCGACGGGGGCGGTCAGGCGCAGCTCCGGGAAGCGGGCGGCCAGGCGGTGCAGGGCGAGCTGGAGCTCCGTGCGGGCCAGCCAGGCGCCGAGGCAGTAGTGGGGGCCGGCGCCGAAGGAGAGCGTGGGGGCCTCCAGCGGGGCGAACAGGTCGTGGAGGGTGGCGGGCGGGAAGACCTCCGGGTCGCGGTTGGCCATGCCGCAGTCGGCGAGCACGATCGCGCCCGCCGGGATCGTCACTCCTCCGACCTCGACGTCCTCGGCGGCGTGGCGGGTGCTGCCCCGGTCGTCGCCCAGCGGGACGAGGTGGACGAGACGGTCCACCAGGCGCCCCGCGGCCTCCTCGTCGGCGCCGAGGCGGGGCCAGGTCTCACGGCGTTCACCCAGCAGGTAGATCAGCGCGTTGCCGAGCATGGTCATCGTGCTGTCGTGCCCGCCGACGACCAGCCCGCACACCAGGGTGACCAACTGGGCCTCGGGAAGACCCCCTTCCTCGTCGGCCGCCGCGACCAGACCGCTGATCAGGTCCTCGCCCGGGGTCCGGCGCCGCTCCGCGAGGAGGTGCGCGCCGAACGCGCTGAACTCCTTGAGGACCGCTGCCACCTGTTCGCCGTCGTGGGTGCCGTCGGAGAAGGCGTGTTCGCTCCAGTGCCGCATCCGGTCCCACGCGGACTCGTCGAGCCCCATGAGGCGGCTGATCACCGCCGCCGGCAGCGGGAGGGCGAACTCCGCGACGAAGTCGGCCGGTTGGGGCCGGGTCTCCAGCCGGTCGAGGAGCTCCTCCACTATCGCGGCGATCCAGGGTCGCCAGCGGGCGACGGCCCTCGGGGTGAACGCGCGCCGCAGGGTGCGGCGTAGCCGGAGATGGTCGGGGCCGTCCTGGTTGAACATCAGGTCGGGGTCGTTCACGAGGTCGGGTACGCCGGAGAGGGCGGGCGCGTCGGGGGCGTACAGCTGGGCCCGGCCGAACCGCGGGTCGGAGAGCACCTGACGGACGTCCTCGTACCGGCTGACCTGCCAGGCGGGGCCGCCGCCCGGCAGCTCGGCGGGACGGGGCGGCCCGGGTGCCTCGAAGAACAGGCGGTGCATCGGCTCCGGGGCCGGGTGCGTGGGGTCGGTGGTGGTCAACGTGCCTCCTGGGCAGCACCGTTGGGTCGAGTGGCGGGGAGGGCGGTGTTCAGAGTTCGACGAGTACCTTGCCGCGGTTGGCCGCCCGGTCGCCGTAGAGGCTGCCGTAGGCGGCGGGGATCGCGTCGAAGCCGTGGTGCAGGGTGTGGTCGCAGACGACCTCGCCGCGCCGGACGCGGCCGCCCAGGTCGGTGTGGAGGTCCTGCCAGTTCTGTTCGGTGAACCATTCCAGGGAGAAGATGCCGCGGACGGTGGCGCGCGGGAACATCAGGTAGGGCAGGAGCCGGGGGCCGGTGGCCTCGTTGCCGACCTGGGTCGCCCACTGCCAGCACACCGCCACCTGGCTCCCGATGTTGAGCAGGGGGAACACGGCGTCGGTGACCGCGCCGCCGAGGTTGTCGAAGTAGCGGTCGACGCCGTCGGGAGCGGCCCGGACGAGTGCGTCGCGGACGGTGTCCGCGCCGTCCCCGTGCCGGTAGACGATCACGGCGTCGAACCCGAGCCCGGTGAGGTAGCCCGCCTTCTCCGGGGACGAGGTGGTGCCGATGACCCGGGCCCCGGCGCGCGCGGCAAGCTGCCCTACGAGGGTGCCCACCGAGCCGGAGGCCCCGCTGATGACGAGGGTCTCGCCGGGGCTGATCGTCATGTACTTGGTCAGGGTCCCCCAGGCGGTCATGCCGGGGCCGCCCATCACGCTGAGGGCGGTCGGCAGCGGCAGGGCGTCGTCGTACCACCGGGGGTCGAGCCTGCGGTAGGCGGGGAAGACCATGGGGAACGTGCCGGTCTGCCAGAGTTCGGGCACACCGGTGCTGATCACATGGGTGCGCCAGCCGCCGAAGCCCTGGACGAGGTCGCCGACGCGGTGGGCGGCGCGCGGCCCCGCCTCCATCACCTCCATGATCGAGTCGGCGCCCATGTGCCGGCCGATCGGGGTGTCGAGGGCGATGCCCTGGAGGTAGGGGTCGACGGAGACGTACAGGGTGCGCAGGAGCATCTCGTCGGGGGCGAGGGTCACGTCGACGTTCTCGACGACCTTCTCGTAGACCCGGTCCACGTCGGGGACTCCTTCGACGTGTTCGCGGACCACCCATTTCGCGATCTTCATGGTTTCCTCTCGGTCGGTGCGGCGGGGCGGACGGGCACGGGGATGACCCGGTGGGTCGGTGGTGGTGCGGTGAGGTCGAGCGACGCGGTGAAGGGCCGGTCGTCGTCGCGGCAGACGAACTGCATGACGTGGCGTCCGGCGGCGGCGGCCCGGATGAGCCCGCCGGTGGTGGCCCAGACACCGGACTGGTAGAAGTCGCGCAGTCCGGGGAGCCCTGGGCCGTGCTTCTTGATCAGCTCTTCGAGGGTCTCGCCGCTCTCCACGAAGGGCTGCCAGCCGAGGACGGTCCCGTCGTAGTTGCCGGTGTAGCGGACCTGGGTGAGGGGACTGGAGACGTCACGGACGACGATCGCGTCCCGCAGGCCGGGGTAGCGCTGTTCCAGGAAGCCGACGAGCGTTTCGCGGGCCCGCCGTTTCGCCGCGTAGTAGCCGCGCCCGTGCCGTACGGGCAGGGTGTGCAGTTCCTGGCCGCCGCGGCTGCGGGTGATCTGTTCGGGGCCCTCGTCCAGGGCGCGCCAGGGAGCGATGTCGCAGAAGTAGGTGGCGTAGACGACGGTGGTGCCGTCCGGGGAGAGTTCGGGGTAATGGCGGCTGCGGAACTGGACGTTGATGCTGGGGTGGCGGATGCCGGTCAGTTCGGCGGCCGTCGCCCCGTCGAGGAGGTAGGTGGTGCAGGGGTCGCCCTCGGGGAAGGGGCGGGAGAGGCCGAGGAAGAGGGTGAAGTAGCCGGGGAAGACCATGCCGGGTTCGTGGATGGTCTCGGTGTAGAGCTTGCGGTAGTCCTCGCCCAGGTACTTGCCCTGAAGGAACTTCATGGTCGTGGTGTAGCCGTCGCAGGCCGACACGACGATGTCGGCGCGCAGTTCCCGACCGTCGCTGAGGCGGACGCCCACCGCCCGGTCGTCCTCGACGATCACCGTCTCGACCTTGGTGTTGTAGGAGACCTCGCCGCCGAGCCGGCGGTAGCGGGCCTCGATCGACTCGGCGAGGCCGAGGGAGCCGCCTTCGGGGACTCCGGCGGAGAGGTTGGCGTGCGAGGCGAGCTGGAAGTGGAAGGGGAGGACGGGGAAGGCCGGGTGCTTCTCGTACAGGATGAAGTTGAAGGCCTCCCGCAGGAGAGGGTCCTTGAACTTCTTGGAGAAGTCGCTCATCAGGACGGTGATCGTGGTGCGGACGGAGTTGAAGTACGGCAGGAACGAGGCGAGCATCCGCCAGCGCTCCCGGCGTCCCATCAGTCCGACGGGCTTGAGGAAGGGGTAGACCGCGAGCGCCTTGCGGAAGCTGCGCAGTTGCGCGCAGAACTTCCGCACGAGCCGGGCGTCGGCGGGCGAGATGTCGATGAGGTGGGCTTCGAGCCGGTCGGGGTCGGAGTAGAAGTGGACGGCCCGGCCGTCCGTGCCGCGCACGATGTTGAAGACGTCGAAGTGACGGATCTCCTTGCCCTGGAGGGCGCCGAGCTCCAGCCAGATCTGGTGCATCTCGTTGCCGGGGCCGCTGCCGAGGAGCCAGCTGACGCAGGCGTCCAGGGTGAAGCCGCCGCGCTCCCAGGCGGTGCAGCAGCCGCCGGGGATCTCGTGCATCTCCAGGATGCGGGTGCGGTAGCCGTTCATCTGGGCGTAGCAGCCGGTGGAGAGCCCGCCGAGACCGGCCCCGATGATGATCATCGTCTCCCGGGGCCGGCGGGTGCCGCCGGCCCGGGGTCCGTTCGTGTCGCCGCTCACGATCCCTCGCTCTCCCGTGCGGACCACCGGTCGAGCTGGGGCAGGTGTCCCAGCTTCCCGGGGTGCCAGGGTTCGGCGCCCTTGGACTCCCAGGCCCGGAATTCCAGGCCCAGGTCGCGGCAGAGGTACTGGACGGCGAAGCGGCCGGTGGAGGCGGCGCGGATCAGGCCGCCCATGCCGACCCACTGTCCGGCCATGGAGAAGTTGCTCAGTCCCGGCAGCCGCATCCGGTCCTTGCCGACGAGGCGTGCCGCGACGTCGTCGGCGTCGGAGAACGCCTTCCAGGCGAGGATGGAGCCGCCGAGGTTGCCGGTGTAGCGGTGGGTGGTGGCGGGCGTGGCGACCTCGACGATGTCGATGCGCTCCGCGATACCGGGGGTGCGGCGTTCGAGGAAGTCGCGGACGAAGTGGGCCACTTCGCGCTTGCGCCGGCGGTACTCCTTGCGGTCCCTGGTGCGCAGGTCCTTCCAGTGGGCGTAGTCGCTGAAGTAGGTGCAGTGCAGGACGGAGTGGCCCGGCGGTGCGAAGCCGCCGGAGTAGCGGGAGCGTGCCTGCACGACGAGGCTGTCCTGGAGGGCTCCGGGGAGGTGGACCGCGTCCTCCGGTCCGAGGAGGTGTGTGGTGCTGTGCGCCTCCTCGGGCTCCAGGTCGCCGCGCAGGCCGACGAAGGCGGAGACGACGGCGGGGAAGAGGGTGCCGGGGCGGTGGAGGAGGTCGGTGTAGAGCTTGTCGATCCTGGGGCCGGTGTACCGGCCGCCCAGGAGTCCGTAGACGGTGGTGTGGCCGTCGCAGGCGGAGACCACGTGTTCGGCGAAGTACCTTTTGCCGTTGCGGAGTTCGATGCCGATCGCCCGGTTGTCCTCGACCAGGATCCGCTCGGTGCGGGCCCGGTAGGTGACCGTTCCGCCCAGGCTTTGGTAGCGCTCCTCGACGGAGCGGGCGAGGCCGAGCGAACCGCCCTGGGGGAAGCCCGCGTTGCCGTGGTGGGCGGCCGCCATGTTGAAGAGGTACGGCAGCATCGGGAAGCCCTCGGGGTCCTGGAAGAAGATGTTGCGGAACGCCTTGCGCAGCAGCGGGTCCTGGAACCGGTCGGCGAACACGTGCATCGGGGTGGCGGCGGTCCGCCAGAACAGCCGGAAGGCGGGGAGCACCGTGCGCAGGGTCTGGGCCCTCTCCCGTACGGTCCTGAGCGCGGGCGCGGTCAGGAACGGGTACAGCTCGATGTCGATGAAGCGCCGCAGGTCCCGGGTGAAGGCCCGGATGAGCGGGGCGTCGGCGGGTGAGACCTCCAGGAGGTGGGCCTCCAGCCGGTCGGGGTCGTTGTAGAACGTCACCGACCGGCCCGAGGCGTCCTCGACCTTGTTGAACAGTTCGAAGTTGGTGACCGTCTTGCCGTCGAGCGCGCCGAGTTCGCTCCACACCCGGTGGGCCTCGTTGCCCGGGGCGGTGCCGATGAGCCATTCGATGCAGTAGTCGAAGAGGTACCCGTCGCGCGACCAGGCGGTGCAGCAGCCGCCGGGCAGCACGTGCTTCTCGAAGATGCGGGTCCTGGCTCCGCTCATCTGCGCGTAGACGCCGGTGGAGAGGCCGGCCACGCCGGCGCCGATGACGATGACGCGGGGCGGGGTGCCCGGGGCGCGTTCCCTGCTGGTCCAGTCGGTGGGGTCGTCATCCGCCATGGGTCGCGTCTCCCCTCAGGACGGAGCGCACCAGCTCGGCGTTGCGGGGCAGGTGTTTGGCGTCGAGCATGTCGGCGTGGATGCCGGAGCCGCGCAGTACGGCGGTGGCGCCGGTGGAGCTGCCGTGCCAGGTGCCGTGCTCCCCGGCGGCGTAGAGGGCGGCCTTCTCCTCGTCGGTGATCACGCTGACCGTCGCGGCGACCGTGCCGGTGTTGGGGGTGCGACCGCAGAAGGCGAGGTATTCGGCCGCGTGGGCGAGGGTCTCGCGGGCGACGGCCTCGGAGCCGGTGTGCTTGCGTACGTGGTCGGCGAGTTCGCTCTCGAAGGCGGCGATGCCCGAGGCGTCCGGTTCGTAGGCGGCGAGGATGCGGCGGGAGTCGAGGATGACGACGTGGGCGACGTCCCGGCCGCGCCGCTCCAGCTCCTTGGCCGTCTCGAAGGCGAGGTTGCCGCCGAGGGAGTAGCCCAGGAGCAGATAGGGGCCGTCGGGCCGGGCTGCCTCGATCAGGTCGGCGTACCGGCTGACCTTGTCGTCGCCGGGGAGGTAGTTGAAGCCGGTGACGGAGTAGTCGGGGAGCTGTGCGGCCAGCCCCCGGTAGACGAGTCCGTGGCCGCCGGCGGGCGGGAAGCAGAAGAGGGCGGGGGCCTGTCCGGCGTTGAAGGTGAGGCTGGGCAGTTCGTCGGCGGTGGTGCCGAGCAGGACGTCCTCCACGGTGGCGGCCATGCCGTGCAACGTGGTGACCTGGTAGAGCCTGCTGACGGGGACGCCGACGCCGAACTCGGTGCGCAGGTGGTGGAGGAGTTCGATGAGCTTGATCGAGCTGCCGCCGAGTTCGAAGAAGTCGTCCTCCAGACCGATCTGTTCGCGGCCGAGCAGGGTCCTCCAGTGGCGGGCGACGCTGACCTCGTACAGCGTCACGGGCTCCTCGTGCGGCCGGTCCCCCGCCTCGGCCCGGGGCGCGGGCAGGGCGGCCGTGTCGACCTTGCCGTTGGCCGTCAGCGGCAGGGCGGGCAGTTCGGTGAAGTGGGACGGGATCATGTACGAGGGCAGCGAGCGCGCCAGGTGGCGGCGCAGGGCCCGGGCGTCCAGGGCCGCGCCGGGCGCGGGGACGCAGTAGGCGCAGAGTGTCGCCTCTCCCCCGGTGTCGGTGCGTACGGTGACGACGGCCCGGGCGAGCGGGGGCCACTGGGCGAGCTGCGTCTCGATCTCGCCGATCTCGATGCGGTGGCCGCGCAGTTTGACCTGTCCGTCGGTGCGGCCGAGCAGGTGGACCCGGCCGTGCGCGTCCCAGCGGGCGATGTCGCCGGTGCGGTAGAGGCGTTCGGGCCGGGCGCCCGCGGTGCGGCCGAGCGTCCGGGTGACGAAGCGTTCCTCGGTCTGTTCGGGGTCTCCGGCGTAGCCGAGGGCGACGCCGTCGCCGCCGATCCAGAGTTCGCCGGGCACGCCGGGCGGGACGGGTTCGCCGTGGGCGTCGAGGACGTGGAGGGTGCTGTTGGGCAGGGGCCGGCCGATCGGGACCATCGCACCGGGTTCCAGGTCGTCGACGGGCCCCTCGAAGAACGCGCTGTCGATGGTGGCCTCGGTGAGACCGTAGGAGTTGACGAGGCGGGTGCCGGGCCCGCAGAGCCCGGCCAGCCGGCGGTACTCCCCCACGCTCCAGGCGTCCGAGCCGACCACCAGCAGTCGCAGGAAGTCCAGCCGCAGCCCTTCCCGCGTGCAGTGGTCCATCAGGCCGCGGACGACGGCGGGGACGAACTCCGCGCAGTCGACGCGTTCCTGACGCATCGTGCGGTAGAGACGGGTGGTGTCGAAGAGGAGGTCGCGGTCGGCCAGGACGAGGGTGCCGCCCGAGCACAGGGCGCGCACCAGGTCGCCGGTGAACACGTCGAAGGACGGTTCGGCCATCTGGAGGTGCGTCCGGACGTCGGTGTCCAGCCGGTACTCCTGGCGCCACGCGGCGTGGGCGGAGGCGAGGTTGCGGTGGCTGACGCGGACGGCCTTGGGCCGGCCGGTGGATCCGGAGGTGGTGATGACGTACGCGGGCGAGTCGGGGCCGGCCTCGGCAGCCGATCCTTCCGGGTGCGGTTCGGTGTGTCCGAGGGCGGCGAGGGTGAGCGTCGGGACGGTCAGGGCTCCGGTCTGCTCCGGCGTGGCGTCGTCCGCGACGAGGACGAGTGCCGCGCCGGTGGTCGTCACGAGGTGGGCGAGCCGGTCGGCGGGCTGGTCGGGGCGGAGCGGGAGGTAGGCGGCGCCGGCCCTGAGGACGCCGAGCAGGGCGACGATCAGCTCGGGCGACTTGTCGAGGCAGAGCACGACCACCGAGCCCTCGCCGACGCCGAGCGCCCGCAGACGGGCGGCGGAGTCGGCGGCCCGCCGGTCCAGCTCGGCGTAGGTCAGCCGGTGCGACCCGCCGTGTGCGGTGGGCATGGTGACGGCGACGGCCGCGGGGTGTTCGGCGGCGACGCGGCCGATCAGTGTCTGGACCGGGATGAACGGCTCCGCCCCGGGTCCGGCGGATGGCAGGGCCGGGCGGCTCCACTCCCCGACGAGCCGCTCACGCTCCCGGTCGCCGAGCATCTCCAGCCGTGAGGCGGGCTGTTCGCCCGGCACACGGGTCATCCGGTCGAGGAGCCGGGTGTAGTGGGCGGCCATGCGGCGCATGGTCTCGGGGAGGAAGAGGTCGGTGTTGTACTTGAACACGCAGTGGAAGCGGCCCTCGGCCTCGTCCTCGTAGGCGGACAGCGTTATGTCGAACTGCCCCTCCTCCTCCGGGAGTTCGATGTACTCCAGACGGTAGCCGTACTGCTCGGTGGCCACCTTGTGGGTGAGGAGGATGAACATCGCCTGGAAGACGGCGGAGCGGCTGGGGTCGTGCTGGAGGCCCAGCTCCTCGACGAGGAGGACGAAGGGGTACTCCTGGTTGTCCAGGCCGCCGAGCACGGTCCGGCGGACCTGTTGCAGCAGTTCGGCGACGGTCGGGTCCTCGGACAGGTCGGCGTGCAGGGGCAGCGGGTTGACGAAGTAGCCGTAGACGGAGGCGAAGTCCTGCCGGGTGCGGCCGGTGACCGGGCTGCCGACGACGATGTGGTCCTGCCCGGAGTAGCGGTGCAGCAGGAGGTAGTACGCGCTCAGCAGCACCATGAACGGGGTGACGCCGTGGGCGCGGGCCAGGGCGTGGACACGGGCGCTGAGGGCGTCGTCCAGGACGAAGAACTCGGAGGCCCCGTTGTGGGTCTGGACCGCCGGGCGCGGTTTGTCGACGGGCAGGTCGAGGAGCGGGACCTCGGCCGGCAGGTGGGAGCGCCAGTAGTCGAGCATGCCCGCCGCGCCGGGCCCGGCCAGGAAGGCGTTCTGCTGGTTGAGGAAGTCGAGGTAGCGGGCCTCGATCGGTGGGAGCTGGGGCTCCTGGTTGCGGCGCAACGCCTCGTAGACGGCGAGGAGTTCCTCGATGAAGGTGAAGGTGGAGATGGCGTCGGAGACGATGTGGTGGACGGCCTTCATGATGATCCAGCGGTCCGGGCCCCGCTTGAAGAGCCGGAAGCGGACCAGTGGGTCCTGGGCCAGGTCGTAGGGCTTGCGGTATTCCTGGACGATCGTCGCGTGGATGGACTCCCAGTCCTCTCCCTGGACGTCGAAGAGGGCGAGGTCCATCGCGGCGTCCTCGGATACCCGCTGCACGGCCTGCCCGTCCACCAGGAGGAAGTTGGTGCGGAGCGCGGGGTGCCGGGCGATGAGCCGTCGGACGGCCTCGAACATCAGGTCCGGTTCGAGCGTGACGGTCACCTCGACGGCCCCGCCGATGTTGTACGCGTAACCGTCGGGGTTGAGGTGCTTGAGGAACCAGAGCGCTTTCTGGTTCTGCGTCAGTGGGTACTGCCCCTCGTCGCTGTGGAGTTCCACCGCTCCCGGGGCCCCGTCGGGGGCGTCGGCCGAGGCCAGGGCGGTGAGGCCGTCGTGGAGCTGGGCGGCGAGTTCCCCGGCCGGGGTGCCGCTGAGCAGGGCGACCACGGGGAGGGCGACTCCGAGCTCGGCGTGGATCCGGGCCCGCAGCTCCATGGCGAGGAGCGAGTCGAGGCCGAGTTCGCCGAGTCCGGTGGCGGGGTCGATGCGGTCCGTGCCGGTGCGCAGCACGGTGGCCGAGAGCGCGGCGAACCGCTCGGCGACCAGGGCGCGGCGGGTCTCTTCGTCGGCTGCGCGGAAGGTGTCGAGGAATCCGTTGCCCGAGGCGGCGTCGGCCGGCGGGGCGGCGGCCGCGGCGAGGTCGGCGACCAGCGGCGGCGGGGACGGGTACCAGGCGAGGAAGACGGGCCAGTCGACGACGGTGGCGACGACCAGTTGGGCGTGGTCCTGGCCGATGACGCGTTCCAGGACGGCCATGCCGGCGTCCGGGGACAGCGAGCTCATGCCACGGCTGTGCAGATAGTGGTCGACCAGTCCGAGTTCCTCGATCATTCCGGTGGCCCAGGGGCCCCAGTCCAGGCTGAGCGCGGGCAGTTGGTGGGCGCGGCGGTGGTGGGCGAGGGCGTCCAGGAAGGCGTTGCCCGCGGCGTAGTTGGTCTGGCCTGCCGTGGTCAGCAGTGAGGCGATCGAGGCGAAGAGCACGAAGTGTTCGAGGGGCTCGTCCCGCAGGTGCCGGTGCAGGAGGTGGGCGCCGACGGTCTTGGGGTCGTGGACGGCGTCGAAGGCGGCCCGGTCCAGATCGGCGACGAGCGTGTCACGGACCTGTCCCGCGAGGTGGAACACCCCGCGTACGGGGGGCGCCCCGCTGTGCCGGTGGGCGTCGAGCCAGCCGGCCAGGGCGTCCTCGTCGGTGATGTCGAGGGTCGCGAGGACGGGCTGCGCGCCGAGCGCCTCCAGCTCACGGAGCAGGGCGACGGCCCGCCCCTCGGCGGTGGCGGGGTCGGTGCCGGCCCATTTCTCCCGGGCCGGGACGGGGGTGCGCCCGACCAGGATGATCCGGCGGGCACCGCGGCGTACGAGGGTGCGGCACAGCAGCCGGCCGAGCGCGCCGAACGCGCCGGTGACGAGATAGCTTCCATCCGCCCGCAGGCGCAGCGGCAGCGGCCGGGTCAGGCCCTCGGCGGGGCGGAGGCGGCTGGTGCGGCGGCCGCCGTCGCGCAGGGCGATCTCCTCCTCGTCGTCGCTGAGGACTTCGCCGAGAAGCGCTTCGGCCTCGGCCCGGTCGCCGTCGGGGCCCGGCTGCCGCCGGGGGTCGAGGTCGATGAGTTTGCCGGGGTGTTCGATCAGTTCCTGGTGCCGCAGCACGCGGCCGATGCCCCAGGCGGGTGCCCCGAGAGGTTCGGGCCCCTCGCCGGGCAGGGCCGGTTGGGCGCCGCGGGTGACGATGTGCAGACGGCCTTCGGAGCCCCGGGCGGACAGGAGCCGGGCGAGGGCGATCAGTGAGTACGCTCCCGCGCCGGTGTGGTCGTGGAGGGAGGTCCGGTCGCACGCGGCGAGGGCGGGCGCGTCGAGATTCCACAGGTGCAGGACGGCCCCCCGGAAGGGGCCCCCGTCGCGGTCCAGGTCGGCGAGGAGCCGGCGCAGATCGGTGTCGGACGCGGGGTCGACGGTGAACGTGGCGCCGTCGCCGGACGCGGTGTAGGCCGCACCCCGGCGCACCAGGCGGCAGCGTTCGCCCCGGGCGGCGGCCAGGGCGGCGAAAGCGTCCGCGACGCCCCCCATATCGGCGAGGACCAGCCAGTCGTGGTCCCGTGCGGCTGCCGTTGGTACCGGCCGGCGATCGGCGGCGCTTCCCGTCGGCCCGCCGCGCACGTCACCGTCGCGCACGTCACCGTCGCGCACGTCACCGTCGTCCTGGGGCAGGGCGCGGGCGCCCTCGGCGGGCAGCGGCGGGCAGTCGGTCCACACGGGTTCGGCGAGCCAGGAGTCGATCGTGGTCCGGGCGACGGCGGTGGCCGCCTTCTCCACGTCGGCGGCACGGAAGCCGAGGACCCGGCCGAGCGGCGCTCCGTCGTCCGCGTACAGGGCGATGTTGCCGAGGGTGGTGTCGGCGTCGCCGGGGAGCAGGGTGGCGTGGGCCCAGAACGGCTGGTCGCCGATGGGTTCGAGGGCGACCTCGTCCAGGGAGAGCGGCAGCCTGATCCCGGTGACCGGTGCGGGGTCTTCGGAGGTCAGCGGGATCAGCGGAGTCAGGAGAGTCTGGAAGCAGGCGTCGAGGAGGACGGGGTGGAGGTGGTGGCCTGCGGCGTCGTCGCCGATCGCCCGGGGCGGGCGGATCCGGGCGAGGACCTCTCCGGCGCCGATCCAGACCTCCTCGATGGCCTGGAAGGCGGGGCCGTAGTGGTAGCCGAGGGCAGCCAGCGCGGTGTAGCAGTCGGGGCCTTCGAGGCGCCGGTGGGACCTGGCGCGGAGCGCGGGGGCATCGAGCGGCGGGGCGGTGCGGCGGCGTTGCCCGGTGCGGACGATCCCGCTCGCGTGCACGGCCCGTTCCCCGTCGTCCCCGGTCGGGGAGGCGATGGTGAAGGCGGCGTTCTCCAGGGAGAGCGACACCTCCACGGTCCGGTCCTCGCCGTCGGGCAGGAAGAGGGCCTTGCGCAGCTCGATGTCGGCGAGGACGGCGGTGGTGCCGCCGGTGAGCCGCAGGACGGCCTGGGCGGCCATTTCCAGATACCCGGCGGCGGGGAAGACGACGGTGTCCTGGATGCGGTGGTCGGCGAGGTACGGCAGGTCCTCGGTGTCCAGGCGGGCCTGCCAGGTGGGCTCCGTACGGTCGGTGCGGCGGCCCAGGAGTCGGTGGTCCCGGTGGCCGAGCCGGACCTGGGCGACCGGCCGGGGTTCGGTCCAGTGACGGTCGCGCCGGAAGGGGTGGCGGGGCAGGGTGACCGGCCGGCCGGCCGGCTGGAGGACGCTCCAGTCGATGGGGACGCCCAGGTTGTGGAGCGAGCCGAGGGAGGCGGCGAAGCGCTCGCTCTCGTTCTCCCGGCGGCGGATCGAGGGCAGGGTGAGTCCGCTCGTCCCGCCCGTGTCGAGGCATTCGCGGATAGCGTGGCCGAGGACCGGGTGCGGGCCGATCTCCAGGAACACCTGGTGGCCGTCGTCCGCGATGCGGTCGACCGCGGAGCGGAAGCGCACCCGCTCGCGGACGTTCTTCCACCAGTACGCGGCGTCCAGTTCCTCGCCCCGGGCCATTCCCTCGACACCCGTCAGGTACAGCGGAACCTGGGCCGTGCGCGGCTCCAACGGAGCCAGTTCGGCCAGCAGTTCGTCCTTGATCCGCTCCATGACGACGCTGTGGTAGGGCACTTCGACGGTGAGGAACTTCGCGAACTGCTGCTCGGCCCGCAACTCCTCGGCCAGCAGGGTCAGCGCGGCCTCGTCCCCGGCCAGGGTGATCGCGGTGGGGCTGTTGACGGCGGCGATGGAGACCCGGTCGCTGTAGGGGCGCACCCGGCGCTCCGCCTCGTCCTCGGAGAGGCTGACAGCGAGCATGGCGCCGGTGCCGGCCAGGGTCTGCTGGAGGCGGCTGCGATGCACGACGATCCTGGCCGCGTCCCGCAGGGAGTAGACGCCCGCCGCATGGAAGGCGGCGATCTCACCGGTGCTGTGGCCGACCACGGCGTCAGGGCGCACTCCGTGGGACCGCCACAGGGCCGCCAGGGCGACCTGCACGGCGAAGTTCGCGGGCTGGGCGAGCCAGGTCTCCGCCATCCGGGAGACGGACTCGTCGGCGGTCATCTCCTCGATGAGGGACCAGTCGGCGAACTCCCGCAGCGCCCGGTCGCACGCGGCGACGGCGTCGCGGAAGACCGGCTCCTCCTCCAACAGTTGGCGGCCCATGCCCCACCACTGGGGGCCCATACCGGTGAAGACCCACACCAGCCGCCGGTCGGCGGCGTCCCGGGCGCGGCCGTGGACGACCCGGGGATGGGCCTCGCCGCGCGCGTGGGCGGCGAGGGCCTCGTCGAGGGAGGCGCGCGAGGTGTAGGCGACGGACAGCCGCTCGGGGAGGTGCTGGCGGCGGTGGGCCAGGGTGTGGCCGAGGTCGTCGAGGGCCACGGCCGGGCCGTTGTCGCCCGCCAGCTCGCCCCGGATCCCGGCCGCCATCTCCGTCAGGGCGTCGGGGTTGCGGGCGCTGAGGGGCAGGATGCTCCAGCGTCGCCCGGCGGGCGCGGCGGGGCGGATGTCCGACAGGGTCCCGGGGGCCTCCTCCAGGACGACATGGGCGTTGGTGCCGCCGAATCCGAAGGAGTTGACCCCGGCGCGGGCGGGCCCTTCGTGTTCGGGCCAGGCGGTGGGCCGGGTGGGGATCTCGTAGGGGAGGGCCGCCGGGTCGATGGCGGGGTTGAGGTTCTCCAGGTTGATGTGGGGTGGGATCGTGCGGTGCTTGATGCTCAGGACGGTCTTGATCAGCCCGGCGATCCCGGCGGCGGATTCGGTGTGGCCGATGTTCGTCTTGACCGAGCCGACGTATGCGCGGGCGCCCGGGGCGCGTCCGACGGCCAGCGCGCGGGCCAGGGCGTTCGCCTCGATCGGGTCGCCGACCGGGGTCGAGGTGCCGTGCGCCTCCATGTACTGGAGGTCGCCGGGGGTGATGCCCGCCTCGGCACAGACCCTGCGGATGAGGTCGACCTGAGCGTCGGCGTTGGGCACGGTGATGCCGTTGGTGTGCCCGTCCTGATTGACGCCGCTGCCGACGATCACGGCGTGGATCCGGTCCCCGTCCCGTACGGCGTCGTCCAGCCGCTTCAGCGCGACCAGGCCGACGCCTTCGGCCCGTACGTAGCCGTCGGCGGCGGCGTCGAACGTACGGGAGCGGCCCTCGGGCGACAGGAACCCGCCCTTCGTCTCCGCGACGGTGTACTGCGGGGCCATGTGCAGCAGGGTGCCGCCGGCCAGCGCGAGGTCGCTCTCCCCGTTGTTCAGCGCCTGGCAGGCCAGGTGGACGGCGACCAGGGAGGAGCTGCACGCGGTGTCGATGGAGAGGCTGGGGCCGCGGAAGTCGAAGCAGTACGAGATGCGGTTCGACACCATCGTCATCATGGTCCCGGTCGCGGTGTGGGCGGCCAGCGAGGTGAAGCCCAGGTCGGCGAATTGCAGGATCTTGTAGTCCAGGGTGAACGCGCCGACGTAGACGGCTACGTTGCCGCCGGCGAGGTCGGCGGCACGCTGGCCACCGTCCTCCAGGGCCTCCCACGCCACTTCGAGCAGCTTTCGCTGCTGCGGGTCCATGTGGTCGGCCTCGCGGGGGCTGATGCCGAAGAACGCGGGGTCGAACTCGTCGAAGCCGTCGATGTATCCGCCGCGGCCGCCGACGAGGCGTCCGGGTTTGTCGCGGAACCGGCTGGCGAGCGTGCTGACGTCGTACCGGTCGGGTGGTGTGGGCGTGATGCAGTCCTTGCCCTCCACCAGATTGCGCCAGTACGTGCGGTGGTCCGAGGCGCCGCCGGGCAGGCGGCAGCCCATCCCGATGATCGCCACCTTGTTCCGTAACGCCCGGTTGTTCGCGTCGGCCATGTCGAACTCCTCAAGTCGTGGTGGAGCAAGTCGTGGTGGAGCAAGTCGTGATGGAGTAGGTCGTGGTGCAGCGTCGGAGGGTCGCGCTCACTCCGGCCCGGGGCCCGGTGCCGGTCGGCGTCGCCAGGGGTGTGTGAGGGCGGCGAGGATCTCGCCTGTGCCGGGAAAGGACGTGGGGTCGTGCAGGCCGACGGCGGCGGGCTCGCGGCCGGGGTACCAGGTGAAGCTGCCGAAGAGGTGGTCCCAGCACGACAGGTCGGAGCCGTAGTGGCCGGCTTCGGACAGATCGGTGCTGTGGTGCAGCCGGTGCTGCTCGGGACTGGCCAGCAGATGGTTCAGCCGTCCGATGCGGACATCGATGTTGGCGTGCACGAAGTAGCCCTGGGCGGCGACGAAGAGTCCGACCACCAGCACCGCGGGGCGGGAGAATCCCACGAACGCCAGAGTCAGCTGGACGAGGCTCTGTGCCAGGACGATGTCCAGCACATGGTTGACTCCGTTGTTGGCGACGTTGACCTTCTCCGGCACGTGATGCACTCCGTGCAGCCGCCAGAGCAGGGCGTTCCGGTGGCCCATCCGGTGCACCAGATAGCTGACGAGAGAGCCGGCGAGGAGTGCGCCGGGGACCTCGACCCAGAGGTGGCGGGCCGATTCCGCCGGCGAGATCAGGCCGACGGCCAGCGCGACCAGGAGTTGCGCCAGTCCGCTTCCGGCCATGGTGAGCAGGAAGTAGATGCCGTACCAGCGCCATTCGGCCTTTCCGGGGTGCCAGTTCCGGTCATAAGGAATCAGCCGTTCCAGGAGAGCCAGATAGGCGATGGCCCCGATCACGAAAAGCGAACTGACCCAGGCCGGATCCCACTGCAGCCACAATGCGGCCACACCCACGGATACGACCGCGAGGAGGAGAACCGGGTACGCAGCGGCGCGAAGAAGCCGAGCAGACGAATTACCGGCCCGCCCCTTCCGGTCGACCGAATAGCCGGCCGAATAGATTCCGCCATCGGCGGAGTGCTCGCGCTCGTCCATCCGTGACCCTCCACAAGTGACAGTGACGGGGAGAGAGACCATCGCATCGCATCAGCACAGGCCAGAGCACCCCTGGGACGTGACAGGAAACCCCGGGCGGCGACCTCGGCCCCCGCACTGGCGACTTTCAGACAGCCAACCCCGATGAAATTCGGCCGCGGCGTGAACTGATGCCCCCGACCCCATCAGCCCAGATCATCTATTTCCCGTTCCCACCGCTTTAATCGCGACCGACTCGCAGAAATCATCCGACGCATTTATCCATGACGGGAATGCGAGAAGGCTCGCACAACCGAGGTGAGTTCATTTGTGCGAGCAATTCTTTCGTAGGATCATCGCCGTGCTTAAGGACGGCGCATCCTGGTGCGCCGGGAGATGCCGCTCCACGCTCGGGCGCGCATTCCGGCGGGGAGCGGTGCGCCCGCGCGAAACCAGCTCCCTGAAAAGCGCCCCCGACACGAGGCCACGAGCGGGCTCCGAGCGGGGCTCCGAGCGGGGCCCCGTCGGAGGGCCCCACCTCCCTTACCGGGGGCTCCCGCTCCTTCCACCGGAGGACACCGCCCTGCGATGATCACAGCGAGATCCGGCAGCACATCAGCGAACGAATCGAGGAGCCCCCTTGTCGTACGACGTCGGCGCGGTGCGCGCACAGTTCCCCGCCCTGCGGTCCGGCACGGCGCACTTCGACGGGCCGGGCGGCACCCAGACCCCGGCCTCCGTCATCGCCGCGATCGGCGAGGCGATGAGCGGGCCCCTGTCGATCCGGGGCGCCGCACTGCCCGGGGAGGTGAACGCGGAGGAGATCGTCCGTGGGTTCCGGCAGGCGATGGCGGACCTGCTGGGCGCGGACCCGGGCGGGATCGTGTTCGGCCGCAGCGCCACTCAGCTCACGTACGACTTCTCGCGCACCCTGTCCAGGACCTGGAGCCCCGGGGACGAGGTGGTGGTCAGCCGGCTGGACCACGACGCCAACATCCGCCCATGGGTGCACGCGGCCGAGCGGGCGGGGGCGGTGGTGCGGTGGGCCGACTTCGATCCGTCGACCGGCGAGCTTCCCACCGAGGCGATCGGCGCACAGATCACCGGGCGGACCCGGCTGGTCGCGGTGACCGGCGCCTCCAACCTCATCGGCACCCGGCCCGACATCCCGGCCATCGCCGAACTGGTCCACCGGGCCGGTGCGCTGCTGTACGTGGACGGGGTCCATCTGACGGCACACCACGCGGTGGATGTGGAGCGGCTCGGGGCGGACTTCTTCGTCTGCTCCCCGTACAAGTTCTTCGGGCCCCATCACGGGGTGCTCGCCGCCCGGCCCGAACTGCTCGGCACTCTCCGTCCGGACAAGCTGGCGCCCTCCACCGACGCCGTGCCGGAGCGCTTCGAACTCGGCACCCTCCCCTACGAGTCGATGGCGGGGACCCGCGCGGCGGTGGACTTCCTCGCGGGCCTGGGTGCCGGCGCTGATGCGGCGGGCGGGCGTCGGGCGCGGTTGCGGTCGGCGTACGCGGCGATCGACGCCCACGAGACGGAGCTGCGGGAGAGCATCGAGAAGGCGGTGGGCGAACTGGGCGGGGCGACGGTCCACTCCCGTGCCGCCGAACGCACCCCCACCCTGCTGCTCACCTTCGACGGCCGGGACGCGGCGGACGCCTACCGTTCCCTCGCCCGCTCCGGGGTGCACGCGCCCGCCGGTTCCTTCTACGCCCTGGAGGCCTCCCGCCACCTGGGGCTCGGCGACAGCGGCGGCCTGCGCGTCGGACTCTGCGCTTACAACGACACGGACGACGTGGAGCGCCTTCTGGCGGGACTGTCGGACTGGCTGCGGTGACGGCGGTGACGGCGGCCGCCGTCACCGCGCACCGAGTGCGGCCAGTGCGTCCACCGCGTCGGCGAGCCCGGACGGGTGCCGGGTTCCCGGGGGCTGCCGCCCGGCCCAGCCGGGTCCGGCGGTGAAGACGACAGGCCGCCTGCGCGCGCCCCGTACGCCCCACTCGATCGCCGCCACCCGGGCCGCGAGCGAACGGCTCGCCGTGCCGTGCGACTGAGCCCAGAGCACCACCGCGTCGGGTCCGGTGCGTCGGATCGCCTCCTCCAGCGCCTCGACGGGTAGGGCGGCGCCGAACATACGGACCGGCAGTCCGTGCCGGGTGAGCGTGGCGGCGAGTGCCTCCAGGGCCAGCGTGTGGGTCTCACCGGGTACGCAGGCCAGCAGGGAGAGGCCGGCACCGGGGGCGGGGGGCCCGGCGGCACGGACACCGCGCAGCGCGCCGGAGACGTGCCAGGACAGCAGGTGCTCGACCTCGATGTACCGCTCCCCCGAGGTCTCCCACTTGCGGCCCACCGCGTGGAGCGTCGGCACCATCACCTCGTCCCAGGCGGCCGGCAGTCCGTAGCGGTCGAGGACCTTCGTGAGCAGTTCCTCCATGGCCGGCGCGTCCAGCCGGAGCGCCGCCCGGGCAAGGCCTCGGCACTCGCGGCGGGCGCTGCCGAACGGAAGTGCCCCGGGGGCCCGGGACGGGTGCCCGCGCCGTGGCGCGGCCGTGGCGCGGGACGCTCCGGCCAGGACGGCACGAGCGGCCTCGGCCGGCGGCAGGCCCGCGCTCGTCAGGCGGCACATGTGCCGCAGGGCGGCGATGTCGGCCCCGGTCCAGCGACGGTGTCGGCCGTCCTCCCGTGCGGCCGGGCCGATGCCGTAGCGGCGGTCCCACGAGCGCAGCGTCGTCGGCGCGACCCCGAGGAGGCGGGCCACCGCGCCGGTGGTCAGCCCTCCGTCGGCCGGCGCCCGCGGGGGCCGGCCACCGGTGCGGTAGCCCTCAGGGCCCATCGCCGAGTCCGCCACGGAGTCCATCACAGGGTCCATCACGGGGTCCATGAAACCCACCATACGATGCAAAAACGATGCATGTTGCCCCGTCCGTCACCGTGCGGTTCGCTGGAGGCATCGGGGTTCTGTGCGATGCC
This sequence comes from Streptomyces sp. NPDC091287, assembly GCF_044768525.1. NCBI lineage: Bacteria > Bacillati > Actinomycetota > Actinomycetes > Kitasatosporales > Streptomycetaceae > Streptomyces > Streptomyces sp. NPDC091287. The sequence goes on along the minus strand of NZ_JBIVUV010000001.1, from coordinate 387,467 downwards.
CCCACCCGTCACGGCACCTCGCCCCGCCCGCAGCGGTACGGACAGGAGACGGCCATGAACCTGAGCAACGAACTCCCCGTCGATCACCGGCTGGCGACGGTGTACCGGGTCGGCGCGGGCCTCTGCGGGGCCATCCTGCTGGCCTTCGGCATCCTCGGCTTCACGAGTCGGCTGAGCTTCTTCGACACCAGCGGCGATCACATCGCCGGACTGTCGACCAACGGTCTGCTGAGCCTGATCTCGGTGGTCGTCGGCGGGCTGCTGATCGCCGGGGCCGCGGTGGGCGGAAACGTCGCGTCCACCCTGAACATGACAATCGGCACGCTCTTCCTGCTGAGCGGCTTCGGCCACCTCTTCATCCTGGACCGGGCCGCGAACATCCTGGACTTCGGAATGCCGAACGTCGTCTTCAGCTTCGTGATGGGGCTGCTGATCCTCACGTTCGGCATGTACGGACGGGTGACGGGCGGCCTGCCGCACGACAATCCGTACTGGCTCCGCCGCCACCCGGAGCAGGCGGACCGCGAGGCCGCCGCCGCCCGCAGGAGGGCGGCGGCGGGCGGACAGCTCGGACGGCGAGGCGCTCAGACCTTGCGGTAGCGGGCGTTGACCCAGGAGAACACGCCGAAGGCGACCAGTCCGAGGGCGATGACCACCAGGAGCCACGGGCCGACGGGGGTCTCGGTGAAGGAGCGCAGGGTGTCGTCCATGCCCTTGGACTCGTCCGGCTGATGCTTGATCGCGGCGCCCACCGCGAATCCGCCCGCCGTCGCGAACACGATGCCACGCGCCGTACCGCCGAAGACTCCGGTGAAGTCGACCGCCTGGCGGACGCGCTTGGACATCTCGGACAGCTTCAGGTGCTTGTGGTACTTCCGCAGGAGCGCCCGGACCGCGATCCAGACACCGGCGCAGGCCACCCCCACACCCACGATCCCGACGATCCACTGGCCTCCGGGCCAGCCGAGCGCCTTGGCGGTGACGTCCTTCGACTGCTGGTCCGACGATCCGCCCCCGCTGCCCGAGTCGCCTGCGGCGAAGGACAGGACGGAGTAGGCGACGAATCCGTAGAAGACGGCACGGCCCGCCGCCATGGCCCGCTTGGTGGGCTTGCGGCCGTCGGGCCCGGCCGAGCCGACCAGGGCCTCGGACAGCCGCCAGAGCGCCATCCCCACCAGGGCGATGCCCAGCACCCACAACAGGATCTTCCCGAAGGGCTTCTCGGCTATCTCGCCGATCGCGCCGCCCCGGTCGGCCTGTTTCCCACCGCCTCCGGACAGCGCGATCTGCAGGGCGAGAGCGCCCACGAGAACGTAGATCACCCCACGGGCCACGAAGCCCGCGCGGGCCCCGGCCTCCATCGCGGTACTGTTCGCGGCTCTCTTGGCCTGGCCGCGTCCCTGCGCTGCTACTGAACGGGTATTCATGAATCCCAGTTGCCCCGGTCCGGCGGATCAATGTCATGCGCGCCCGGAAGGTGACTTTCGACGCAGAAACGACGCGGCGCGCGGTCCCAGCGGATGGGCGTCAGCATGGGAGAGAAGGAGAAGACCCACCCCCGCTCGCCGGAGGAGACATCATGACGATCACCCGTCTGCAGCGCACCGCGGCGGCCGCCGCGGCCCTGGCCTTTCCCGCCTCTCTGGCGTTCTTCGCTCCGCAGGCCCAGGCCGAGGCACCTGCCGAACCGTACGGCCCCGCCTGCTCCTCCGTACCGAAGGAGGGCGCGGGCAGCCTGGAGGGCATGGCGAAGGACCCGGTCGCCACCGCCGCGTCCAACAACCCCGAACTCTCCACCCTCGTCAGCGCGGTGAAGAAGGCAGGCCTGGTCGACACGCTCAACAACGCGAAGAACATAACGGTGTTCGCGCCGACCAACGCCGCCTTCGAGAAGATCCCGCAGGCCGATCTGGAGGCACTCCTCAACGACAAGGCCGAGCTCACCAAGGTGTTGACTTACCACGTGGTGGGCGAGAAGGTCACCACCCAGCAGATGGAGGACGGCACCTTCAAGACGCTGGAGGGCAGCAACCTCACGACGAAGGGCTCGGGCACCGAGTTCACGGTGAACGACTCCTCGAAGATCGTCTGTGGCAACGTACCGACGGCCAACGCCACGGTGAATCTGGTCGACACCGTGCTGATGCCTCCGTCGTAGAGACGGTTGCGCCGCCGTCTCCACGCACAGCGGATCCCGTACCCGGACCCCGCGACGGTCCGGGCACGGCGCGCCGGTCCGGGCACGGGATCCGCGCGCCCGTTCTATACGCTGAGGGCGTGACCAGCGCCGACGACCGACCGACCCGCAGCGGCGCCCCGGAGCCCGGGGCGCCGCTCGCGGACCTCCAGGCGTTCGCGGTGGAGCTCCGCCGGATGAACGGCGAGATCAACCGGATGACCCACGGCTTCGCGGCGAACCAGCAGTTGCATCCCACGGACGTGAGCGCGCTCGCGGCCATCCTCGACGCCCCGTCGCCCCTCACCCCGGGGGCGCTGCGCGAGCATCTGGGTCTCACCTCCGGCGCGGTGACCGCCTGTCTGGACCGGCTGGAGCGGGCCGGCCATGTCCGGCGGGCCCGGGAGAGCACCGACCGCCGGGTGGTGCACGTGTACTACGAGGCGAGCGCCCGGACGGCCGCCCGCGACTACTTCATGCCGCTCGCCGAGGCCACGGCACGAGCCAGGGCGCGCTTCAGCGAGACGGAGCTGGCGACCGTCCTGCGCTTCCTCGCCGCCATGAACGAGGAGCTGGGCGAGGCTCCCCCGGCGCGTCGCTGAGCTTTCCCCGCCGGGTCGGGTGCGCGTCCACGGGAGGGTGGGGGCGGCCGTCGAGCCCACCCCCTGCGGTTGTCCGCCGAGCAGTCCCGTAATGTATTTCAACGATTGAGATTGTTCATTACTGAGATATCTCCACCCCCGGGAGAGACATGTCCACCCCTGCACGCTCCGCACGGTCGATCCGCTGGCTTGTCCCCGTCGTGCTGCTGATCGCGTGGCTCGGCGTCGGCGGCGGCCTCGGCCCGTACGCCGGGAAGCTCGGTGAGGTCGCCACCAACGACCAGGCCGCCTTTCTGCCCCAGAACGCGGAGTCCACCCAAGTCATCGACGCGCAGAAGGCGTTCCAGCAGAACGAGACCCTGCCGGTGATCGTCGTCTGGACCTCGGCGGAGCAGGACGCGCCGGTGAGCGACGAGCAGCGGAAGGCAGCCACCGGTGCCCTCTCCTCGCTCGCCGGGAGCGAGGGCGTCGTCGGAGCACCCTCCCCCGCACTGCCGTCGAAGGACGGTCTCGCGCTCCAGGGCATCGTGCAGTTGAGCCCCGGCCTCGGGGACGGACTGCCCACGGTGCTGGAGAGGATCGAGGAGGCGGGCTCATCGGTGCCGGGCACGACGGTGCAGCTCGCGGGGCCCGCCGCGAGTCAGGCCGACCTGTCCGACGCCTTCGCGGGCATCGACGGACTGCTGCTCGGGGTCGCCCTGATCACGGTGCTGGTGATCCTGTTGCTGGTCTACCGCAGTGTGCTGCTGCCCTTCGTCATCATCCTCGGCGCCGTGTTCGCCCTCGCCCTGTCCAGTGCGATCGTCTACGTCCTCGCCGACCACGACATCGTGCGCGTGGACGGTCAGGTGCAGGGCATCCTGTCGATCCTGGTGATCGGCGCGGCGACGGACTACGCACTGCTGCTCACCGCCCGGTTCCGGGAGGAACTCGCCCTCCACGGCGACCGGTTCACCGCGATGCGCATCGCGGTGCGCGAGTCCTTCGGTCCGATCACCGCCAGCGCCGCGACGGTGGCGGCGGGCCTGCTCGCCCTGCTGCTCAGCGACCTCACCAACAACCGGGCCCTCGGGCCGGTGGGCGCGATCGGCATCGTCTGTTCGGTCCTGAGCGCGCTCACCTTCCTGCCCGCCGCCCTGGTGCTGCTGGGCCGCAAGGCCTACTGGCCGGCGAAGCCCAGGCCCGCCGACGACAAGGTGTCCGGCGGCCACGGCATCTGGCACAAGGTGGCCGCCCTCGTCGACCGGGCGCCGCGCAAGGTCTGGGCGATCACACTGGCGGCCCTGATCGCCTGTGCCGCGTTCGCCCCCACGCTCACCTCCAAGGGGGTTCCGCTCGACGAGATCTTCGTCAACGACGCCCCCTCCGTGGCCGCCCAGGAGACGCTGAGCGAGCACTTCCCGGGCGGTTCGGGGAATCCGGTCGTGATCATCTCGGCTGCCGACCGGGTGACCGAGGTCGGAGAGGCCGCCGGCCGTACCGACGGGGTGGCCTCCGTCGCGCCGGTGAGCGCGAGCGGGCGGCCGGGCGGCGAACCGCTCGTCGTCGACGGCAGGGTCCGCATCGACGCGACGCTCAAGGACGCGTCCGACAGCGACGGCGCCAAGGAGACGGTGGCCGCGCTGCGTACCGCGGTCCACGCCGTGCCCGGTTCGGACGCACTCGTCGGCGGCTACACCGCGCAGCAGTACGACACCCAGCGGACGGCGGAGGACGACCGCATGCTGATCGTGCCGGTGGTGCTGGTGATCATCCTCGTGATCCTGGTCTTCCTGCTGCGGTCGCTGCTGATGCCGGTGCTGCTGGTGGCGACCGTGGCGCTGAACTTCCTCGCCACCCTCGGCATCTCCTCACTGGTCTTCACCCATGTGTTCGGCTTCAGCGGCACGGACTCGTCGGTGCCCCTTTACGGATTCGTGTTCCTGGTCGCCCTGGGCGTCGACTACAACATCTTCCTGATGTCCCGGGTCCGGGAGGAGTCGCTGCGGCACGGCACCAGGGAGGGCATCCTGCGCGGGCTCACCACGACCGGCGGGGTCATCACGTCGGCGGGCGTCGTCCTGGCGGCCACCTTCGCCGCGCTGGGTGTGATCCCGCTGGCCTTCCTGCTCCAGATCGCGTTCATCGTGGCGTTCGGCGTCCTGCTGGACACGCTGGTCGTCCGGTCGCTCCTCGTCCCGGCGCTGGTACGGGACATCGGGCCGAAGGCGTGGTGGCCGGGGGCCCTGAGCCGGGAGGGCGCGGACGGTCAGCGCGGCACGGTCGCGGAGGCCGGGTCCCGGTAAGCGGCCAGGGCCCAGATGACGAAGATGTCCAGGGCGATGACGATCACCGACCACAGGGGCGCGTACGGCAGGAAGAGGAAGTGCGCGAAGAGGTTCAGGGAGGCGAAGAGGATGCCGGCCACCCGCGCCCAGCCCGCCCCCTTGAGCAGTGCGGCCCCGGTGACGGCCACGCTGACGCCGAGCACCAGGTGGATCCAGCCCCAGCCGGTGAGGCTGATCCGGTAGAGGTACTCGCCGACGTCGCCGTAGACGTCCCCGTCGGCGAGGGCCGCGATGCCCTCCAGGGCCGCCACGGCGCCCTGGCAGAGCATCAGGATCCCGGCGAAGAGCATCCCGCCGGTCACCCAGAGGCTGTCCGGATCCGGCACCGGTGCGGGGCCGGCCGGACCGTCGGCGCGCTGCCATGGCGCGTCCCCCTGGCCGGGTCCGGTCCGGGGCCCCTGCGGGAAGCCGGCCGGTGGCGGCGTGGCGTCGGGACCGGCCGGGTCGGCGGCCCGGGAGGGGTCCTCGCCCATCAGGACTCCTCCTGCGGCCGGCCGGACTGCGCCTTCGTGCGCTTGCCGACCACCGCGGCGGCGGCGACCGCACTGCCCGCGAAGGCCAGCGCGACCATCCAGGCGCGGTCGAAGACATGGCAGGTGGCATGGTCCACGGAGTAGCGCCCGGGACCGGTCAGCCCGATGGCCGCCGCGGTGAAGCCGAGGAACGCCGGGTACTCGTAGCCGCCACCCTGGGCGAAGAAGCCCGCCGGGGCGTGCACGGCCACCGCGCCGGCCATCGCCCCGGCGGCCGCCGCGCCCGCCGCCGGGGTGGCGAGGCCCAGGGCGAGCAGGACGCCGCCGCCCGCCTCGCCGAGCCCGGCGGCCACCGCGCTGTGCTTGGGCGGGTGGAATCCCATCGCCTCCATCGCGGCCGTGGTGCCCTGGATGCCTCCGCCGCCGAACCAGCCGGCCAGTTTCTGGCTGCCGTGGGCGGCGAGCACCGCGCCGGTGCCGACGCGCAGGGCGAGCAGACCGAGATCACGCCGGTTGAGGCAGACCATGAGGACTCCCGGGGTGGGGGGGGTGGGGTACGGATCCCACTCTCGTCGCCGGGTGACAAGCAAGCGCGGCCGGGTACGCCGTCCGTGGCACGGACCCGTCGCCCCAAGGGCAGGGTGCGACGCAGATCATTGTGCAACTTGTTGCATAAGCGCTTGACGGTGGTCTACAACTGACCCGACGACCCTGTGCGGAGGAGACCTCGTGAGCCTGTACCCGAACCTGCTGAGCCCCCTCGACCTCGGGTTCACCACCCTGCCCAACCGGGTTCTCATGGGATCGATGCACATCGGCCTGGAGGAGGCCGAGCGCGGTTTCGAGCGGATGGCCGCGTTCTACGCGGAGCGCGCCCGGGGCGGCGTCGGCCTCATGGTCACCGGCGGTATCGCCCCCAGCGAGCGGGCCTGCTCCTTTCCCGGCGGGGCCAAGATGACGACCGAGGCGGAGGCGGAGCAGCACCGGGAGATCACCTCGGCGGTGCACGCGGCGGGCGGCCGGATCGCCATGCAGATCCTGCACTTCGGGCGGTACGCGCACCACCCCGACCTGGTGGCGCCGAGCGCGCTCAAGGCTCCGATCAGCGGATTCACCCCGAACGCGCTCACCGATGACCAGGTCGAGGAGACCATCGAGGAGTTCGTGCGCGCCGCCGGTCTCGCGCGCCTCGCGGGCTACGACGGCGTCGAGATCATGGGCTCCGAGGGCTATCTGATCAACGAGTTCATCGTCTCCGCGACCAATCACCGCACCGACCGCTGGGGCGGCAGTTACGAGAACCGTATGCGCCTGCCCATCGAGATCGTGCGCCGGGTCCGCGAGCGGGTCGGCGACGACTTCATCCTGATCTACCGGCTCTCCATGCTGGACCTGGTGCCGGGCGGCTCGACGCTGGAGGAGGTCGTGACGCTCGCGAAGGAGATCGAGGCGGCGGGCGCGACGATCATCAACACCGGCATCGGCTGGCACGAGGCGCGGATCCCGACCATCGCCACCTCCGTGCCGCGCGGCGCGTTCAGCTGGGTGACCGAGAAGGTGCGCGGCGCGGTCTCCGTACCGCTGGTGACGAGCAACCGCATCAACACCCCCGAGGTCGCCGAGGAGATCCTCGCCTCCGGCCGGGCCGACATGGTCTCCCTGGCCCGCCCCTTCCTGGCCGACCCGGAGTTCGTCGCGAAGGCGGCGGCGGGCCGGGCGGACGCCATCAACACCTGCATCGGCTGCAACCAGGCCTGCCTGGACCACATCTTCAGCCTCAAGATCACCTCCTGTCTGGTCAATCCGCGCGCCTGCCACGAGACCGAGCTGGTCATCGGCCCGACCCGGACCCGTAAACGCGTCGCCGTGGTCGGCGCCGGGCCGGCGGGCCTCGCGTGCTCCGTGACCGCGGCCGAGCGGGGGCACGCGGTGACCCTGTTCGACACGGCGGACGAGATCGGCGGGCAGCTGAACGTGGCGCGCCGGGTGCCGGGCAAGGAGGAGTTCGACGAGACGCTGCGCTACTTCCGTACGCGGCTGGCCGAGCTGGACGTCGACGTACGGCTGGGCGCCCGGGCGGACGCCGGTTCGCTCGACGGCTTCGACGAGATCGTGCTCGCCACCGGCGTCGAGCCGCGCACCCCGGCGATCCCCGGCACGGACCACCCGAACGTCGTCAGCTATCTGGACGTGCTGCGCGACGGGGCGCCGGTCGGCGAACGGGTCGCGATCGTCGGCGCGGGCGGCATCGGCTTCGACGTCGCGGAGTTCCTGACCGACGGCGGCGACGCGGCGAGCCTGGACGCGGACACGTTCTTCCGGCAGTGGGGCGTCGACACCGCCTACGCGGAGCGCGGCGGGCTGCGCGCTCCCGAGCGTCCCGAGTCGCCGCGCACGGTCCACCTGGTCCAGCGCAGGACCACCAAGGTCGGTGCGGGGCTCGGCAGGACGACGGGGTGGATCCACCGCACCGAACTGCGCCACCGGGGCGTCGAGATGATCGCCGGAGCCTCCTACGACCTCATCGACGACGAGGGCCTCCACCTCACCGTCGACGGTGAGCGGCGGGTGCTGCCGGTCGACACGGTGGTGCTGTGCGCGGGCCAGGAACCGCGCCGCGAGCTGTACGAGGAGCTGCGCGCGGGGGCCGTCCCGGTCCATCTGATCGGCGGCGCGGACGTGGCGGCCGAGCTGGACGCGAAGCGGGCCATCCGCCAGGGCACGGAGCTCGCCGCCGCGCTGTGAGCTCCATGGACGTACGGGGACCGGGGCGCCCACGAAAGACGGCGCGCTCGCGGTCTCCGTACGTCCTTAGGATGCACCCCATGTCACTGCCGCACGCGATTCTCACCGCTCTGCTGGAGAAGCCGTCCTCGGGTCTGGAACTGACCCGCAGGTTCGACCGGTCGATCGGCTACTTCTGGTCCTCGACGCACCAGCAGATCTATCGCGAGCTGGGAAAACTGGAGCAGGCCGGGCGGATCAGGGCGCTGCCCGCGGCGGTGCCGGCCCGGGGGCAGAAGAAGGAGTACGAGGTACTGCCCGCGGGCCGTGAGGAACTGGCGGCCTGGGTGGCCCTCCCCGAGGATCCCCGGCCGGTCCGCGACCCGCTCCTGCTGCGGATGCGGGCGGCGGCGGTGGTCGGCGCGGATGGCATGGGCGCGGAGCTGCGCCGCCATCTCGCCCTGCACGAAAGCCAGTTGGCGGAGTACCGGGAGATCGAGGAGCGGAACTTCAGCCCCGCGCCGACGACCGACGAGGACCGGCTGCGGTATCTGGTGCTGCGGGGCGGCATCGACCTGGAGACGTTCTGGATCAGCTGGCTGACCCGCGCCATCACCGACCTGGACGGCTGAGCGATCGGAGCCGGCGGCCCGCCGACCGCTTCCGCTCCGCGGCCGGTCAGCCGCTCGCGTGCGCGGGGAGGGGTTCCGGGACGCCCGCCGGGGGTGCGGTGTCCGCGCGCCGGGGGCTGCCGATGACGACCCTGGAGGGCACCTGGTCCCCCGGGACGGCGGCTTCGGGCGGGGCTGCCGGGTCCGTGCTCCGCGCCTGGGCCCGGCTGAGGAGGACCACTCCGCGCACGGCCGCCGCCGTACCGATGAGCGCGAGCACGAGACTGACCGGACCGCCCTGGAGGCGCTCGCCGAGCAGGGCCAGGCCGATCGCGGCGGCGGCTACCGGGTTGGCGAGGGTGACCACCGCGAGCGGTGCGCCGAGCCCGCCCCGGTACGCGGTCTGGGAGAGCAGCAGACCGCCCATCGCGAAGGCGGAGACGAGCAGCGCCACCGTCAGCAGCCGCCAGCTGAACAGCGGGCCGTCGGCGTGGTCGGTGACCGCGACGGTGAGGGTCTGGGTGAGCGCTGAGGCGACCCCGGAGGTGATCCCGGAGGCCGCTGCGTGCCGCAGCCCCGGGCGGGCCCCGGGCCGGCCGAGTCCGGCGACGACCGCCATGGTCGCCGCGCCGACGCCCAGCGCCTCGGGAAGGCTGAGGGTCTCGTGCGGGGCCGAGCCGCCCGCGGTCAGGAGCAGCGCGCCGAGGCCGAGCAGGGTCAGGGCCGTGCCCCGCCACTCGACGCGGCCGACCCGGCGTCCGGCGGCGCGCGCCCCGAGCGGGACGGCGACGACGAGGGTGAGCGCGCCCAGCGGCTGGACCAGGGTGAGCGGGCCGTAGTTGAGCGCGGCGACGTGCAGCAGCGCGCCGGCGGCGTTGAGGCCGACCGCCGACCACCAGGCGCCCCGGCCCAGCAGCCGCAGGACTCCGGTGGACGGGTCGGTGCGGCCGGCGAGCCGGGACTGCGCCACGGCGGCGGCCGCGTAGGCGCCGGCCGAGACCAGGGAGAGCGCGACGGCGAGCAGCGTGGCGTTCATCGCACCGCTCCAGCCCGGGCGGGTGCCTGTGATCCGGCATCCGCGCCGGTCGCGGGCCCGGCGGTTCCGGAGGACGGCGGCGAACCGGCCGCCGCGAAGGTCCCGGGCACGGTGGCCGGCCCTGGAGACCCCGCCGGGGCGGCCGACGCGAAGGCCCTGGGCCCCGCGCCACCCGCGTACGCCGGCACAGGAGACCCTTCGCCACTGCCGCACGGGGCCGGCCGGGGCAGCCGCGCGGGGGTGGTCCGGGCGGACAGCGGCAGCCGGAACACGGCGAGGGCGACGGCGAGCATCGCCCCGACGACGATCGCGTCGAGCCAGTAGTGGTTGGCCGTGCCCACGACGACGAGCAGGGTGAGAGCCGGGTGCAGCAGCCACAGCCAGCGCCACCGGGAACGGGTGGCGACGATCAGGCCGACGGCGACCATCACGGCCCAGCCGACGTGCAGCGAGGGCATCGCGGCGAACTGGTTCGCCATCGTGTCGGTCGCGGGCGTCTGTCCGTACACCGTCGGCCCGTAGAGCTGGCCGGTGTCGACGAGTCCGGCGACCGGCAGCATCCGGGGCGGGGCCAGCGGGAACAGCAGGTGCAGCACCAGCGCGGCGGCGGTGAGCGCGGCGAGAACGCGGCGCGACCGGACGTAGTGGCGGGGGCGGCGCCAGTAGAGCCAGACCAGGAAGAGAGCCGTGGCCGGGAAGTGCACGGCGGCGTAGTAGGTGTTCGCCGCGTGGATCAGGGGCTGGCTGTGCAGCAGCAGCCCCTGGACCGCGCCCTCGCCGGGCAGGTGCAGGGCGCGTTCGAGGTCCCATACGTTCCCCGCGTTGCGGAACGCCTCCTCGACATGACCGTTGGCGGCCCTGCGGCCGAACTTGTAGGCCAGGAAGAGTCCGGCCACGAGAAGGAACTCGCGGACGAGGGGCGGTCGGGCACGTATGTCCGGCTCCTGGTCCGTGGGCTCGGTGCGGGCGTAGGTCACCCGGTGCCCCCTTGGATGCGAAGCGGTGTCAGGACGGCCCGGTGAACTCCACGCCGTATCGATACGCCAGTGTACCGATACGCCGACGTATCGGTACACGCGCGTATCGGTACACTGGCGTATCGAGAACCTCGCCGCACCGCCGCAGGAGGTACAGCCCATGCCGTCGCCCGATTCCGCACAGGAGTCAGCCCTCACGTCCCGCCGGTCGAAGATCACACCGGAGCGGGCGCAGGAGCTCTACGGGGCGGTGCTGGAGCTGTTGCGGGAGAGCGGTTACGAGTCGCTGACGATGGAGGGCGTGGCCTCGCGCACGCGGTGCGGGAAGTCGACGCTGTACCGGCAGTGGGGCTCCAAGCCGGAGCTGGTCGTGGCCGCACTGCACGGCACCCGGCGGATGCGGCTCCCGAACATCGACACCGGGACGCTGGCCGGGGACCTGCTGGAGGCCGCGCGGACGATCGGCGAGGCCTCGGGGAGCGACACCCCGCTGATGCACGCTCTCAGCCACGCGGCGCTGCAGAGCCCCGAGCTGCTGTGCGCGCTGCGCGAGGCGCTGATCCTGCCGGAGATCGCGGCGATCGACGCGATGGTCCGGCGGGGCCGGGAGCGCGGCGAGATCGCGGCGGACCTTCCGGGGGCCGAGTTCGTCGCGGCCCAGCTGCTCGGCGTGATGCGCGCCCGGCCGCTACTGGAGGGGCGTTACGCCGACGCGGCATATCTGACCCGGTTCGTGGAGATGGCGATCCTCCCGGGCCTCGGACTCACGGCGGGAGCGCCGGAGTCCTGACAGACGTGGACGGCCCGCCCCAGCGGATGGGGGGGGCGGTCCACCCGCGCCGCACCGTGGGGACGGGGGCGGCGCACCGCCCGGCCGGCCGGTGACCTCTACGGAGGCCACCGGCCGCCCGTGTGTCCGCACCTCTTCACGGCCCGCCCCGATTTTCCGATCCGTCCACCCTCTGGATTCCCTAACAAGCGCTTGGTAGATTCCGGAAGGAGCAGGCGCGGGGGCGGTTGACGGCAGGACTCGGAAGGCGAGATCCCAGAAGGCGAGACTCCGGAACCAGAGGGGTGAAGGACGGGCCATGGACCAGTCCCACGCGATGGACTTCACCGGCCGAGCGGTGCTGGTCACCGGCGGCACCAGGGGCCTGGGGGCCGCGCTGGCGAGGGCCTTCCTCGCGGGCGGCGCGGACGTCATGGTCTGCGGCCGCGGCACGCCGGCCACCCTGCCGTCGACGGGCGGGCGCGAGGCCTCGTTCCGGGCCGCGGACCTGCGGGATCCCACGGCGGCGGCGGATCTCGTCACCGCGACCGCCGAGCGGTTCGGCCGGCTGGACGTGCTCGTGAACAACGCCGGCGGCTCCCCGGACGCCGACGCGGCGACCGTATCGCCGCGCTTCGTCGAGAAGGTGGTCGCGCTCAACCTCCTCGCCCCCTTCTACACGGCCCAGGCGGCGAATCTGGTGATGCGGGAGCAGCCGGACGGCGGGTGCGTGACCAACATCGGCAGCGTCTCCGCCCACGACCCGCAGCCGGGCACCGCCGCCTACTCCGCCGCCAAGGCGGGCCTGCTCGGGCTGACCCGGGCACTGGCCCTCGAATGGGCGCCGCGGGTCCGGGTCAACCACATCACCGCGGGCCTCATCCGCACCGAGAAGGCCACCGCGCTGTACGGCGACGACGACGGGGCCGCGGTGGCGGACATCGTCCCGATGGGACGACTGGCGGAACCGGACGACGTGGCGCGGGCCTGTCTCTGGCTGGCCTGCGACCTCTCCTCGTACGTCAACGGCGCCGATCTCGCCGTGCACGGGGGCGGCGAGATCCCGGCCAGGCATGCGGCCCGCCGGACCACACGCCCCTTTTCGTCACCTTGACTCAATTCACCTTCACCTCTTATCGTCGTACTGACGAAATCTAAGGGGTCCCATCATGGCCGACATCACCCGGCGCTTCGGCTGGCGCCACCTGCGCTCCGCGCCCACCGCCCACATCCGCCACCACCACCGCGGCCGGCTCACCCACGACGGCCAGGGGCTCAGCTTCTGGTACCGGTCGTTGTCGGCGGCGCTCTCCGAAGTGCCGGTCGACGACCGGGAGCTGGCCATGGCGTTCCACGCCCGTACGGCCGACTTCCAGGACGTCACCGTGCAGGCCACCGTCACCTACCGGATCACCGATCCGGCCGAGGCGGCGAACCGGCTCGACTTCTCCGTGGACCCGGACACCGGGAGCTGGCGCGGCGCACCGCTGGAACAGATCGCCACCCTCCTCACCGAGACCGCGCAGCAGCACACGCTGGACGTACTGGCCCGCACCCCGCTCGCGGCGGCCCTGGTCGACGGCGTCGCCTCCGTACGCGAACGGGTCGCCACCGGTCTCACCGCCGAGCCCCGCCTCCCGGCCACCGGCATCGACGTGGTGGCCGTGCGCGTCGTCGCGATCCGCCCCGAGGCCGAGGTCGAGCGCGCCCTGCGCACCCCGGCCCGCGAGCAGATCCAGCAGGAGGCTGACCGGGCCACCTACGAACGGCGGGCCGTGGCCGTCGAGCGCGAACGCACCATCGCCGAGAACGAGCTGGCCAGCCAGATCGAGCTGGCCCGGCGCGAGGAGCAGCTGGTCGACCAGCGCGGCACCAACGCTCGCCGCGAGGCCGAGGAGAAGGCCGCGGCCGACGGCGTACGGGCCGAGGCGGAGGCGGCCCGCAAGGTGCGCCTGGCCCGCGCGGAGGCCGAGGCGGCGCGCGAGACGGGCGCGGCGCGGGCCGAGGCCCAGGCCGCCTGGCTGCGGGTGCACGGCGAGGCCGATCCGGCCACGCTGCACGCCCTGGCGGCGACCCGGCTCGCGGAGAACCTGCCGCGCGTCGAGAGCCTCACCCTCTCCCCCGACGTCCTCACCGGGCTGCTCGCCAAGCTCGGCCGTCCGGAAGGCGGGGCGGGCGCGTGAGCCTGGCGCCCCGAGCGGTGATCGTCCACCGGCGGACGGAGTACGAGGAGCTGCTCGCCCGGCACGGGACACACGGGCAGGCCGCGTTCTTCCTGTCCAGCCGGGGGCGCTCGATCGACGAGGTGGCCCGCCGCCACGAGGACACCCGGCAGGCGCTGCGGGAGGTGGCGGCGGCGGTGCCGCTCACCTGGCGCAGCTCCCGGGTGGAGCGGGCGGACCTGGACCGCTTCCTGTTCGCCCCGGAGGACGTGGTGGTCGTGGTGGGCCAGGACGGGCTGGTCGCCAACACCGCGAAGTACCTGTCCGGGCAGCCGGTGGTGGGCATCGACACCGACCCGGGGCGCAACCCCGGCGTCCTGGTCCGCCACCGCCACGCCGACGCGGCCGCTCTGCTGCGCGCCGCGACCGCCGCGGGAGGGAGTGCCGAGGAGCTGACCATGGTCGAGGCCGTCGCCGACGACACGCAGCGCCTCCTCGCCCTGAACGAGATCTACCTCGGGCCGCCCGGCCACCAGACGGCCCGCTACCGCCTGGGCCCCGACGGCGAGAGCGCCCCCGGGGAAGCGCAGGCCTCCTCCGGGGTGCTGGTCGGCACCGGCACGGGCGCCACCGGCTGGCTCCGCTCGCTGTGGCTGGAGCGCGGTGGCACCCTGCCGCTGCCCGCGCCGTGCGACACGCGCCTCCTGTGGTTCGTGCGCGAGGCCTGGCCCTCCCCGGCGACCGGGACGTCCAGAGTGGCGGGCGAGCTGGGGCGCGGGCAGGGGCTGCGGCTGACCGTGGAGTCGGACCGGGTCGTGGTCTTCGGGGACGGGATGGAGTCCGACGCCCTGGAGCTGACCTGGGGGCAGAGCGTACGGCTCGGCATCGCGGAGAGGTCGCTGCGCCTGGTGACATGAGCGCGCCCGCCGCCCCGGCCGTCCGGGCCGCTTCGCTACGGTGGTCCGGACCCGGCACCGGAGAGCGGAGAACCAGCACCATGTCAGCCGACCCTGTCACCGAGCCCGCCCGCAACACCCGCCCGCCCACGGCACAGGCGGCCCTCGGGGTCGGCGTGATCGTCGAGGACGGCCGGGGACGTGTACTGCTGGGCCGGCACCACAGCGGTACGTGGGAGCTGCCGGGCGGGAAGGTCGACGCGACGCACGAGTCGATCGCCGCGGCGGCCGCCCGGGAGCTGCGCGAGGAGACGGGCCTGGTGGTCGACGAGACGGCCGTGGACGTCGTCGCGATGGTCCACGACGTGATCGGCGGGATCAACCGCGTCAGCATGGCGGCCTTCGTGCGGCTCGCCTCCGGCGTCCCCGAGGTGACCGAACCGCACCTGATCAGCGCCTGGCGGTGGACCGTGCCCGAGGAACTGCCGACCCCGCTGTTCGACCCGTCGGCACAGATCCTCGCGGCCTGGCGACCGGAGCTGGGCATCACCCACCCGCCCGCGCACGTGCTGCGGATCGCCCCGGACGAGAACCGCGCCTGACGCACCGCTCCTCCGCTCGCGCGCCTCCCCCGTACTCACAGATGCGAGCCAATCGGACCCACTGTATGAATAAGGGACCATCCGTGCGATAGGGAGTAGGCCCATGGACGATTACCCGCTCCTGGACGTCTTTCTGACCATGCTGTACCTGTTCCTCTGGGTCATGTGGTTCTTCCTGCTGTTCAAGGTCGTCACCGACCTCTTCCGGGACCACTCGCTGAACGGCTGGGCCAAGGCGGGCTGGCTGGTCCTCGTCATCCTGCTGCCGTACCTGGGCGTACTGATGTATCTGATCGTCCGCGGTCGCAGCATGCACGAACGCGACGAGAAGCTGGCCAAGGACTCGGAGGCGGCGTTCCGCAACTACGTGCGCGAAGCCGCGACGAGCCAGGGCGGATCCGGCGGCAGCGACCATGTGAAGGATCTGGCGAAACTCGCCGAGCTCAAGGACAAGGGCGCGCTCAACCCCGAGGAGTACGAGCGGGCGAAGGCGAAGCTGCTCGCCTGAGGCAGGGGTTCGTCCGGCGTACTGAGCTACCGGGCCCGTTCTGCCCCACCCCGCACGACGACCGCGCCGACACCGCGGTCGCGGCGACGGTCACCGGCCTCGGGGGACTGTGTTCTGTGTCCGCCTGCGGGGGAAGGAGAACGGTCTTCAGCCGCGGAGCGCGGAGACCAGGCTGGCGACAGTGACCGTGTTGAAGACAAAGGCGATAACCGCGTTCGCCGAGATGGTCCGCCGCATGTCGCGGGAGGTGACGTTGACATCGGTGGTGCCGAAGGTCGTCATGACCGCCACAGCGAAGTAGACGTAGTCGGCCCAGGCCGCAGCCCCTGCTCCGGGGAAATCGAGTGCCTCTTCGTTCTCCACGAGATTGTCGGCCTGGAAGGCAACTGCGAAGGCCACGACGACGCAGGTCCAGGCGATGACGACGAGCGACAGCGCGAGCAGGGCGCGAGCCCCCTCGCCGAAGGTGGTGCCGAGGTGGCCGGGCAGCCACACAACGGCCACGGCCAACGCGGCTGCCGCGATAAGGATGGACGCACCGGGCCCGGGCGCGGTGCCCAGGACGTACCGCTGCAGGAACGTGCCGCGGGCTTCGCGGTCCGCCCAGGAACGGATCCGTTCCGGTGAGGCGCTCAGGAAGGCGGTCAAGGTGATGGCCAGGTACGGGACCAGGTAGGCGAAGAGCACCAGCACGCCGACGTCGGAAGCCGAGATCCGCACGACACTGTCGAGGGGCAGCACCAGAGCCGTGCTCCCCGCGATGAGCAGGCACACGAGTGAGCGGCGTCGTTCGGACAGCCAAGTATTCACGGACGGGGTCCCTCCGGGCATTCACGATGCGGATGCGGCGATGCTGGATGAGTCAACTCCCGCTGAGGCCCTGAGCTCTCGCAGATTCCACGGGGTGGTGCGTTTCGCCCCCGAACGGCGCACGGAAGGCCGCTGACGTGTCGGCTCACGCCTCGGGATGGGGCTCATCGCTCCGGACTCGACCAGGCCACGAAAGCACCCACGCTCCGGCCTCGCTCACCGCCGGCACCCTGGCTGACACACCCGCATCCGCATGCGACACCAGTCAACTGGCCGCCCACGCCCGCATTTCGCCCGCCGGCGCCGGCGAGCACGCCACCGTTCTACGCAGCGCCGGACTCACTGCCCTGAGTCGACACGGCAAACACGCCCGACGCCACCTCACCCCGGCCGGCCGCGCCCACATACACGGGGTCCCCAACTGGTCCCCAGAAATGATCAAGGGCCGGTTTCGGATTGCTCCGAAAACCGGCCCTGATCTGCGACTGTCTCCAGTCGGGACGACAGGATTTGAACCTGCGACCCCTTGACCCCCAGTCAAGTGCGCTACCAAGCTGCGCCACGTCCCGTCGCGTTTCCCCCGGTTTTCCCCGGTTGACCGCGCAGGACAAACATTACCTCACTCCGAGGACCGTATCGACGCCCGTGCCTGTTGGGCGCGGGCCGCGAGCCCCTCGGCGCCGCAGGCCATCGCCTGCTTCTGGGCGCGGGCGAGCTCCCGGTGCGAACCGATCGCGATGCCGTAGTCGACCCGGGCGAGGGCGTGCTCGTAGGCGGAGGGGGACTTCTCCAGGTGTCCCACCGCCTCGGCGAGCAGTTGCGCGGACCGCTCCGGAGGCGCGAAGAGGGCGACGCAGCGCAGGGCCTCCCCCATGGCGGTGGGCGTACCGAACCTTTCGGCGTGCACGCGGTTCCGGGCGGCGAGGTGGGCCGCGCGGGCCGGGTCGTCATCGGCCAGGGCCCGCGCCAGGTCGCCGGCCCAGGGAGCCCAGACGCCGTTGAAGCGTTCGCGCGACTCCAGAGCGGCGCCCGCCGCTTCGAGCTCCGCGATCGCGTCCTCCTTGCGGCCCTCCGCCAGCAGCAGGCGGCCCCGCATGGATGGTCCGTCGGGCAGCACCATGGCGCTGGGGTAGGGCGGGCCGAAGTCGTAGCGGTCGGCGATGCGGCGGGCCTCTGCGGTGCGCCCGCGGGCCAGCAGGGTGTCGATGAGCAGACAGGCCGCGTCCCAGTGGACGGGGAGCCCGGAACCGACGCGGTCGGCGAGACGGAGCCCCTCGCGCAGGAAACCCTCGGCCTCGGCGAGACGGCCGCGACGGCGGTGGACCATGCCGAGCAGGGTGTGCGCGAACGCCAGGTGGGCCCCGCTCCAGCCGGAGATCTCGAAGGCCCGTACCGCTTCGCCGAAGAGGCTCTCGGCGCGGTCCAGCTGGTCGACGAAGGTGTAGGCGATACCGACCATGGTGGGGAGTTCGAAACCCCACTCGGAGTCGGTCCAGCCGAGTCCCCGCGCGGGACTGCCGTCGATCAGGGCGCGTTCGCACAGGTCCACGATGAGCTGGGCGTTCTCACCGCGCACCATGGCGTCGAAGGCGCGCAGCGTGAGCAGTGCCCGCTCCGCGTTGTCGCGGCCCTTGAGGTGGTCGGCGTTGCGGGTGAGCCGCCGGGAGCGGGCGGGTCCGTCGTCCTCGGTGGCCTGCATGCCCTCCCACATGAAGTGCGCTGCCTGCAGCCGCATCAGCCCGGGGCCGGGTGCGGTGCGCGCGGCCTCGGCGGCCAGCGAGAGCGCCGCGTCCTTGAGCTGGTTGTTGTGGGCGAGCGCGGCGGCGAGCCGGAAGGTGGCGTCGACCCGCAGCCCGTCGTCGAGCCCCGGCATGTCCAGGGCGGCGCGCAGGTGCTGGACCGTGGTGGGCGGGGAGCTCAGCAGCGTCGCGCAGCCCAGCTCGTACAGCAGGACGGCCCGGTCCTTGGGGCGCGGCGGCTCCTCCAGTGCCCGTTCCAGGCAGCGCCGGGCCGCTTCGGGCGCACCGACGGCGAGGTGCTGGCCGGCGGCTTCCCGCAGTTGCGCGACCAGTTCCTGGTCGTCGTCCGGGTGGACCTCCAGCAGGTGCCGGGAGGCCGCGGCGGCGCCGAGGCCGGCGCGGGTGATCGCCCAGGCGGCGCGCCCGTGCATGGCGGTGCGGGTGGCCGGCGGGATCGAGCGGTAGACCGCCGTCGCGATCAGCGGGTGGACGAACTCCAACGGGTCGAAGCCGCTGACGATACGGGCGTCTCGCAGCCGGGCCGTGCAGTCGGCGGCCTCCGCCGAGCTCATTCCGGCGAGTGTGGCGGCCAGTTCCTGCGAGATGTCGGTGCCCAGCACCGCCGCGGCCCAGGCGAACCGGTTGGCGTTCGTGCCGAGCCGCTCCAGGCGGGCGACGAGGCCGCTGCCCCTGGCGGAAGCGCCGAGCTCGCGCAGTTCGCCCGCGGATTCCTCCACCGGCGGCAGTTCGCGGTCCTGGACCTTGGCGACCAGTTCGACCGCCTCGTACGGATTGCCTCCGGTGACGGCCCACACCTCACGGCAGAACGGGTCGTCGGCGTGATCACCGAGGCCGGCGCGGACCAGTACGGCGGTGGCTTCCGGAGTCAGAGCCCGCAGGGCGACCCGGGTCACCGTCCCCTCACTGCCGAAGCCGCGCTCGGCCTCGCGGTCGGCGATGTAGTTGGCGTCGCGCTCGGCCAGCTCCTGCGGGCGGTGGGCCTGCACCACCAGGAGCGGCAGTTCACCGAGGCGGGCGGTGAACGAGGCCAGCCAGGCGAGGGATTCACCGTCCGCCCAGTGCGCGTCGTCCACGATGAGCAGTAACGGCCGGTGGCTGAGCCGGGACGCGAGTCGGCCGACGACGAAGTCCAGGCCGTCGCGCACACCCTGCGGATCGGGTTGCGGCCCGCTCGGCTCGGCGAGTCCCAGGGCCGGGGCGGTCGTCTCGTACCAGTCGCCGAACAGGGCGCGGGTCTCGTCGGGCGGGAACTGATCGAGTGCGGGCTGCAGCAACTGCCTTACGACGTGGAACGGTACGGAGGTGACGGTCTCGCCTCCCCGGGCGGACCAGACGGTGCAGCGGTCGGCGGCCATCCTCCGGATCTCCGCGAGCAGTGCGGTCTTGCCGATCCCCGCCTCTCCGCTGAATACCAGGAGTCCGCCGACGGCCTGCGCACCGCAGAGGGCGTCCACCGCCTTCGCGGCGGCGGCGAGTTCCGGTTCACGCTCGTACAACGGTTGGGACGGCTTCATGCCCACCCTTCCCACAGAGGCAGTCTTCTCGACGGTCGAGCCTAGTCGTGCGCGGGTGTTCGTCGACAGGGTTCGCGCGATTCTCCGCAGGTGCGGGGCACAATCGAGTGGTGAACGAGACGCGCAGAGACCGTGATGCCGAGGGCCGGGCGCGCAACGCGCGCCCCCGTGACGGGCTGGGACGCCCCCTGCCGTACGGGACGCCCGGCGTCGAACGACAGCCGGAGGGGGTCGTCCGCACGCCCTCGGAGACGCTCCGGGAGGCGCAGCGACTGCTGGACGCGGGAATGCCGTTCCACGCGCACGAGGTCTTCGAGGACGCCTGGAAGTCGGGTCCGGAGGACGAACGCGAGCTCTGGCGGGGGCTGGCCCAGCTCGCGGTAGGGCTGACCCATTCCGCGCGGGGCAACACCGCGGGCGGCGCGCGGCTGCTGCGCCGGGGCGCGGGGGCGCTCGTCCCGTTCACCGCGTCCGGGCCGCACGGGATCGCGGTCGCGGGACTGTCCGACTGGGCGCGGCAGTTGGCGGACCGGGTGGAGGCAGGCCCGACGGTTGACGCGGCGGCCGAGGCGCCCCGCCTGCGGAGGTAGCCCGAAGGCCGGGGCGGAGCGGGGCCAGGAGCGGAAGAACCGGGTCCGCGGGTCCCGGCTCCGTACAGCTACTACGATCCGGCTCCATGAGCACTTCTGACCAGGACCAGGACCAGCACCGGGACCAGCGCGAGAGAGACGGGGGCACCGGCTCCCCGATAGCCGACGACCACGCGGAGACGGAAGCGTCCACGGAGACGGAGACGGAGACGGCTACGGCTACGACTACGACTACGGCTACGGCTACGACTACGACTACGGTCGGAGGCGATGTTCCTGGTGGTGAGGACGGGAAGAGACTCACCCCGCGCCAGGCCCGGCGGCTGCGGATCGTGCTCTCCTCGGCGGGCATGGCGGCGATGGCCCTCGTGCTCGGGCTGCGCATCGCGAGCCGCTCGTCGGTACTCGTCGTCGGCGTCTACGGGCTCGCGCTCATCCTGTGCGGCGTGGTGATCGAGCTGAGCAGGAACGGACGCACCCGGCTGGCCAGCTGGCTGCTGGGGACCGGGCTGCTGGCCGCCGTGGGAGCGGACTGGCTGCTGCTTCCCTGAGGAGGCGGTCCGGCGGTCCGGCTGCCTCAGATCAGCAGCAGTTGAAGTCCGCCGATCACCGTCGCACCGATGACGATCCGGTCGAAGACCTTCTGGTTGATCCGGTCGACGCATACCCGGCCCAGGTAGGCGCCGGGCAGGACGAACAGCAGCAGGCAGGCGTCGAGCAGCAGGGAGCGGGCGTCGATCAGGCCGAGGCCCACACTGAACGGCACCTTGGACACGTTCAGGATCAGGAAGAACCAGGCCGAGGTGCCGAGGAAGCCGAGCTTGCGAAAGCCGGCCGAGAGCAGATAGAGCGACATCACCGGCCCGCCGGCGTTGGCGACCATCGTGGTGAACCCGCCGAGAACCCCGTAGCCGCGCGCGGCGGTCCGACCGGTGCCGGTAGCGGCTCCGACGCCCTCGGCGGGCCCGGTGTCCGCCTCGGTCCCGGTGTCCCCCTCGGTCCCGGTGCCCGCCTCGGTCCCGGCCTCCTTCTCCGCGATCCGGCGGCGCCACAGGGTCACGCCCGTCATGAACAGCAGGATCGCGCCGATGGAGGTACGGACCGCCGCGTCGTCGGCCCACAACAGGAACAGGGTGCCCGCCACGACGCCCACGGCGACGGCGGGGAACAGCCGGAGCAGGGTGGGCCAGTGGGCGTGACGGCGGTAGACGCGTACGGCGAGAAGATCGCCGACGATGAGGATCGGGAGCAGCACCCCGGTCGATTCGCGGGCCGGGAGAACGGCCGCGAAGACCGCGAGGCTGATCGTATTGGCACCGCTGACAGCTGTCTTGGAGAAGCCGACGAGGGTGGATGCCGCCGCGAGTGCGGCCAGTTGCCAGAGGCTGATGGTGTCCATGTCGGGAAAGATGGTAAGCACACCGGCTTTCCGGCCCCCAGGCCCATGCCCTCGCCCCCCTATGAGCGTTTGATCGATTCAGCCCGCATGTGATCGATCTATTGACCCTCTTCGATCAGTCGCTCAGGATTCCCGCATGACCGTCTCCCTTGGTGCCCTCTTCGAACTCCCTCCGGAAGACCGCGCGTCGAGCCCGTACACCGGATACACCCGCGCCCACTGGGAGGCGGCCGCCGACGGGATGCTGGACGCCGCGTGGAAGTGGGCCACGCCGGGTGGCGCCCGGCTCGACCTGCCCGGCCCCCCGTCGCACTCGGGTGTCCGCTCCGACGGGCTGGAGGGGTACGCGCGCACGTTCCTGGCGGCCGGCTTCCGGGTCGCGGGGGCGGGCGGCAAGGACCCGAACGGCCTGCTGGAGCGGTACGCGGACGGGCTCGACGCCGGTACGCGGACACCGGGCCGGGACGACGCGGAGTCCTGGCCGCTGATCCTGGACCACGATGTGCGGGGGCAGCCCATGGTGGAGTCCGCCTCGGTGGCCCTGGGGCTGCGGCTCACCCGGCCCTGGCTCTGGGACCGGCTGACGCCCGACGTGCGGGACCGGGCGGAGCACTGGCTGCGGGGCGCGCTGCGGCACGTTCCGGCGGGCAACAACTGGTATCTCTTCCCGTACACCGTGGCCGGATTCCTGGAGTCGGTGGGCCGGGGCGACGCGGAGACGGCACGGGCCCGGGAGCGGGCTCTGGAGCTGCTGGAGAGCTGGTACCGGGGCGACGGCTGGTACGCCGACGGGGACGGGCGCGCCTTTGACCACTACAACGGCTGGGCGTTGCACCTGTATCCGCTGCTCGACGCCCATCTGTCGGGCGACGCGCGGGAGTCGGCGCGGCACGGGGCGCGGTTGCGCGAGCATCTGGAGAGCTTCTCGATGATGTTCGGCGGCGACGGGGCCCCGCTGCATTTCGGGCGCTCGCTGACCTATCGCTTCGCCGCGGGCGCGGGTGTGGGTCTGGGCGCGGTGACCGGACACACACCGCTCGCCCCGGGGGCGTCCCGGCGGGTGGTCAGCGGGGCGCTGCGGTACTTCCTGGAGCGCGGCGCGGTCGACGGTAGCGGGCTGTTGAGCCTCGGCTGGCACGGCCCGCACGCGGCGACGCTGCAGACCTACTCCGGCCCCGCGTCGCCTTATTGGGCGTCGAAGGCGTTCGTGTCCCTGTTGGCTCCCGCCGAGCATCCATTCTGGTCGTCGCCGGAGGAGGCGGCGCCGAGCGAGGGACCCGACCGGGTGCTGTCCGTGCCCGCGGCGGGCTTTCTGGTGCAGTCGACGGGGGCGGACGGCGTGGTGCGGCTGCACAACCACGGCAGCGACCATGTCCGCCCGGACGAGGGCGAGTCCGCGGTCGACGAGGACCCGCACTACGCGCGGCTCGCGTACTCCACCGTGACCGGGCCCACCTCGGCGGCGAACACCGCGGACAACCATCTGTCGGTGACGGTCGGCGGGGCGCGCAGCGCACGGCGGCGCATCCATCCGCTCGGGTCCGGGCACGGCGACGGCTGGGGCTGGGCGGCCTCCTGGCACCTGCCGGTCTTTCGGGCGGGCCCGTCCACCGTCCCCGGGCTGCGGGTGGAGAGCGCGATCGTGGCACGGGGCCGCCATGAACTGCGGGTGCACCGGGTGCTGGGCGCGCCGGACGGGGCGCGGGCCGAGCTGACGGGCTGGGCCACCGGCCCCGGCGGCACGGTGCGCTCACGGTTGTGGGGGCTGCACGGCTGGGAGGCCCCCGAGGACGTACGGGTCCCGCAGGGGACGGCGTTCGCCCGTTGGGCGACCGTGCCGCGGCTCGGCGCCGACGTGACCGGCACGGTGGTCCTGGCCGCCCTGGCCTCCCTCACCGCCGCCCCGGAGGCCGACCCGGAGCCCGCCGAGGTGGTGGGCCGGGTGAGGGTGGCCGGTGACACGGTCGAGGTGCGCTGGGCGCAGGACGGGGCGCGGACGCGGATCACGTTCGGCGGTGCGGCGGTGACGGTGGATCACGGGCCGGCGGGCACCGCCGCCTGAGGCCTCTCGTGCGGATCAGGCCGGACCGGGAAGCCCGGCCTGCTCCGAACGCGAGGCCCCGGTGCTACGCGTCCGTGCGGATCACCACCACCAGCGTCCGGGGGCCGTGCACGCCCTCCACCCGCTCCAGCTCGATGTCGGAGGTGGCGGACGGGCCGCTGATCAGGGTCGTCGGCCGTTCGGGCACCAGGCGCGCCACCGCCTCGGGCACACCCACCTCGACGGTGGAGAGGTCCACGACGCACAGGTGCAGATCGGGGACGAGGGACAGCGCCCGGCGACCCTGGCCGGGCGAACCGTCCAGGAAGATCGTGCCGGTCTCGGCGCAGCCGGCGGCCGACGCCGTCACCACCGCGTCCAGGGCGTCGAGTTGTGAGGGCGGGACATCGGCGTCGTCCTGCCGCACCTCGCCGTCGTACCTCGCGAGCCAGTGCGCGTCCAGCCCGGCCGGCACGCCGATGCGGCGGACGCCGTGCTCCCGCAGGACGTCGCCGACGACCTCGGCGGTGCGGCCGGCCGTACAAGGGTGCACCCGCGCCTTGTAGTCGAGGAGCCGGTCGGTGAACAGGGCGAGGCGTTCGTCGTCGGGCAGGACCCGTCCGGTGCGGTAGGCGCGCGGGACGACGACGGCAGGTGTCGGGGCCAGCGCGAGGGCGTCGCGGATCCGGCCCAGCACGGTGTCGCGGGCAGTGTTCATGTCGCGTCCTCCTCGTCGTGCCCGCCGCCGGGGGCCGTGGTGCCGGGTCCGTCCGGAGCCGCGGCGTCGTGTTCGTCGGCCGCGGCCCGCAGGGCGGCCGCGCCCTCGTCGGAGGCGAACCAGGAGCGGAAGGTCTCCCGGGGCGGGGCCGCGGTGTCACGGCTGTCGCTCCAGCCGCTGAGCGGTGGGGGCAGCCGCGAGATCGTCCCGTCGCGCCCCGCGATGACGCGGCCGAGCCCGGACGCCTTCTGCGCGGCGGTGTATACGGCCGGTCGGCGCATCACGGCGGCGGCCGCCTTCATCACCAGCTTCTCCGGTGTGACACCGGTCTGTTCGGTGTGCTGATGGCGCAACTCCACCAGCAGCGAGGGGATGTCGATCTTGACCGGGCAGGCGTCGAAGCAGGCCCCGCAGAGGCTGGAGGCGTACGGCAGGGAGCTGTTCGGGTCGTCCTTCGCCGCGTGCATTCCGGCCAGTTGCGGAGTGAGGACGGCGCCGATGGGTCCGGGGTAGGTCGATCCGTAGGCGTGACCGCCGGTCCGCTCGTACACCGGGCAGACGTTGAGGCAGGCGGAACAGCGGATGCAGTTGAGGGCCGCGCGTCCGATGGCGTCGGCGAGGGCGGCGGTGCGGCCGTTGTCGAGGAGGACCAGGTGGAAGTCGCGCGGACCGTCGCCGGGCGTCGCCCCGGTCCACAGCGAGGTGTAGGGGTTCATCCGCTCCCCCGTCGAGGAGCGGGGCAGGAGCTGGAGGAAGACCTCCAGGTCCTGGTAGCGCGGAATCACCTTCTCGATGCCCATCACGGTGATGAGCGTCTCGGGCAGGGTCAGGCACATGCGTCCGTTGCCCTCGGACTCGACGACGGCGAGCGTGCCGGTCTCGGCGACACCGAAGTTGGCGCCGGAGACGGCGACCTTCGTCGAGAGGAACTTCTCGCGGAGGTAGCGGCGGGCTGCGGCGGCGAGGTGGGCGGGGACGTTGTCCAGATCCGGGTCGACGCCGGGGATCCGGTCGAGGAAGATCTGACGGATCTCGTCCCGGTTGCGGTGGATCGCGGGCACCAGGATGTGTGAGGGCTTGTCGTGGGCGAGCTGCACGATGAGCTCGGCGAGATCGGTCTCGTACGGGGTGATGCCGACGGACTCCAGGTGTTCGTTGAGTCCGGTCTCCTGGGTCGCCATCGACTTGACCTTGATGACCTCGTCGCTGCCCGCGGCCTTCACGAGCCGGGCGACGATCTCGTTGGCCTCGGTCGCGTCGCGCGCCCAGTGCACGGTGCCGCCGCGCTCGGTGACCTTGCGCTCCAGTTGTTCGAGCAGTTCGGGCAGCCGGTTCATGGCGTCGGTCTTGATGGCGGAGCCCGCGTCCCGCAGGGCTTCCCAGTCGGGCAGTTCGCCGGTGACGCTCAGGCGTTTGGCGCGGATGGTGCCGGTGGCGCGGCCGAGGTTGCGGCGGAGCTGGTCGTTGCCCAGTTCGTCGTGGGCGGCGCGGGGAAAGGCCCGGTCGCCGCGGAGGTTGCCGGTGCCGTACGGGGAGCGGGGCGGCGGGGCGGGCATGCCGAGGAACGTGCTCATGCGGTGGCCTCCGTCAGGACGTCGGGCGTGGTGCGGGTCGCGGCGAGGATCCGGGCGAGGTGCAGGGTGCGGGTCCCGGACCGGATCCGGGAGAGCCCGCCGCCGATGTGCATCAGGCAGGAGGAGTCCCCGGCGGTGCAGACCTCCGCCCCGGTCGCCGTGATGCTTGCCGTCTTGTCATGGAGCATCGCGGTGGACGTCTCGGCGTTCTTCAGCGCGAAGGTGCCGCCGAATCCGCAACAGGAGTCGGCCTCCGCCAACTCGACGAGGTCGATCCCCTCGACCGCGCGCAGGAGCCGGAGCGGTTTGTCGCCGACCCGGAGCATCCGCAGCGAGTGGCAGGTGGGGTGGTACGTCACCCGGTGCGGGAAGTACGCGCCGACCCGGGTGACGCCGAGGACGTCCACGAGAAGTTCGGAGAGCTCGTACGTCTTCGCGGCGACGGCGTCCACTCCGGCGCGGAGCGCGGCGTCCCCGTAGCGGTCGGCGACGATCCGGTGCTGATGCCGGACGGACCCGGCGCACGAGCCCGACGGCATCACGACCGCCTCGATCGAGGCGTCGCCGAACCCGTCCGCGAAGTTGCGTACCAGGGGCACGGGTTCGCGCTGGTAGCCGGTGTTGATGTGCATCTGCCCGCAGCAGGTCTGGCCCGGCGGGAACACCACCTCGTGGCCCAGGCGCGTGAGCAGGATCGCGGTGGCCTTCACCGCGTCGGGGAAGAGCGTGTCCCCCAGACAGGTGGCGAAGAGTCCGATGCGCATGGAGCCTCCCCGGTCGGGTTCTTCGCGGCGGTCGAGTGTCCGTCGCGTTTCACTATGAGGTTTCTATGGTCGGACCATACTAGGCACAGGCCGTTGAAGGGAACGTCCGCGCCACGCGTCGTGCGGCACACCGTGCACAAGTCCCGGACAGCGCGTCATGCGGGCACACGCCATTCAGGACACCGCGTGCCGGAGCAGGGGCCCGCTCGGACTGCGTGCTCCTACGGCGTGATGGGGCCTTCCACCAGCGTCCCGTGCAGTCCCCGGATATGCCGCTCCACCAGGTCCGCGGCTTCTCCGCCCCGTCCTTCCCGTACCAGCGCGAGGAGGGCCTCGTGCTCGGCGTTGAGCGCGCGAGCCGTGGCCGGCCAGTCCTCGGCGGCTTCCAGGGCGCGCAGGATCAGCGGCCGCACGGACTCGCGTACGGCGGCGGTGAGCGTGGACGTCAGGGCGTTGCCGGAGCTGCGGGCGATGAGCACATGGAAGCGGGTGTCCAGATCGTTGAAGCCGCTCACCCCGATGCCCTGCTGCGCCATGCCCGCCACCAGCTCCGCCGCCTCGTCGAGGTCCTCGGGCGGTGCTTGGCAGGCGGCGGCCTCGAAGCTGGACCGCTCCAGGACCACCCGGGCCTCCAGAACGTCCTGGAGGCTGTAGCTGCCGAGGGCGAAGTGGAGTCGGAGCAGTCGGCCCAGGGCGTCGTCCGGGTTGCGCACGATACGGGCCCCGGCGTCGGGTCCCCGGCCGGGCTGGGCCACCAGGACACCGATGGTCTCCAGCACCCGGAGCGCCTCGCGCAGGGCGGAGCGGCTGACGCCGAGCACCGGAGCCAGTTCCCGTTCGGGCGGCAGCCGGTCACCGGCGCGGAGCTCTCCGGCGAAGACCCGCTCCTCGATGCTGCGGAGCACGAGTTCATGGGTGCGGGACTGCCGCACGGGCTGCCATTCGACGGGCATCCGTCACTCCCTGCCTCGGCCGGATCCGGACAGGCAGCCTATGTCACACCGAGCGTGTGGTCGGACCTCAGCGAGCGGTCGGACCTGAACGAGTGGTCGGGCCTCAGCGTGTTGATCGGAGATGCGGGCATCGCCGGGAGGGGGCGGGGGTCAGGGGGCGCTGGGGATGTCCCGCCCGTGCAGGCGCCCGCGCTGCGGGTCGAAGAGCTGGGCCGCCGCTCCGGAGACGACCAGGCCGGCGGCGATCAGGAGACCGTGGCCCACGGCGATACCGGTGCCCAGTGCGGCGAGCCCGACGGCGAGCCACACCCAGGCGTGGCGGCGGCGGTACTCGCGCGGGGTGCGCGGGGTCCCGCCGGACATCGCCTCGGCGAACCCGGGATCGTCGTGACGCAGCTGCTCCTCCAGGTCACGCAGCTGCTCGTCGTACGTGGGCATGGTGTCTCCCTCCCGGTACGGAAACCCTCTCGGCTCCTGATGCCCCGGTCCCCGCGGTGCGGCACGGGGCAGGGCCCCCTGGGGCCCTGGCCTCATGGTCGTCGGGGGAGGCCTCCGGGGACCATCGGGGGCAGCACCCATATCCGGGGGTGCGCACCATGCAGACCGGGCGCGCGCGTGGGGTGTCGGAGTGGCGGGTCCGGGCGGCGACGGCCGTCCACCCGCGCAGCGGCGATAGTGGAGGCTGGCAGCGCGCCCGTGCGACCCGACCTCCGAAGGAGCCGTTCGACCTTGTCCCTGTTCTGGCGGATCTTCCTGCTCAACGCAGCCGTGCTGGTGGCGGCCGGCGCCCTGCTGCTGCTCGGGCCGATCACCATCTCCACCCCGGTCCTGCTGACCGAGGCCATGATCCTGACCGGCGGCATCGCTTTCATGCTCGCGGCCAACGCGGCCCTCCTCCGGCTCGGCCTCTTCCCGCTCCAGCGGGTCACCCGCGCGATGACGACCACCGATCTGCTGCGTCCGAGCCCGCGTCCCGAGGTCGCGGGGCACGGTGAGATCGCCGCGCTGATCGAGACGTTCAACACGATGCTGGACCGGCTGGAGGCCGAGCGGGCCACCAGCAGCGCCCGCGCGCTCTCCGCGCAGGAGGCCGAGCGCCGCCGTGTGGCGCAGGAGCTGCACGACGAGGTCGGGCAGACGCTGACCGCGGTTCTGCTGGAGCTGAAGCGGGTCGCCGACCATGCCCCGGAGCCGTTGCGCGGGGAGTTGCGCCAGGTCCAGGAGATCACCCGGGGGTCGCTCGACGAGATCCGCCGGATCGCGCGCCGGCTGCGGCCCGGGGTGCTGGAGGAGCTGGGCCTGGTGAGCGCGCTGACGGCGCTGATCACCGAGACCCCGACGCCGGACGGGCTGACGATCCGCCGCCGGATGGGTAAGGACCTGCCCGAGTTGGGCGCCGAGGCCGAACTGGTCGTCTACCGGATCGCGCAGGAAGCCCTCACCAACACCGTCCGGCATGCCCGCGCCACCCGGCTCGAACTGTCGCTGCGGCCCAGCCCCGGCGGAGTGGAGCTGCGCATCCGCGACGACGGCCGCGGCCTCGGGGACGCCCCGGAGGGGGCGGGACTGCGCGGTATGCGTGAACGCGCGCTGCTGATCGGCGCCGAGGTCTTCCTCGGTTCCGGCCCGCAGGGCGGCACCGAAGTACGTCTCGATGTGCCCGTCCCGAACGGAAGCCAGTGACCATGCCCACCTCACCGTCCATCGCCACGCCTTCCAGGGGCGCGACCGCTCCGACCCGCATCCTGCTGGCGGACGATCACGCCCTCGTGCGTCGCGGCGTCCGGCTGATCCTCGACGGCGAACCGGACCTGACGGTCGTCGCCGAGGCGGGCGACGGCGCCGAGGCCATCGAGATGGCCCGCGCCGAACGGCCCGACCTGGCCATTCTGGATATCGCGATGCCCCGCCTGACCGGCCTCCAGGCGGCGCGCGAGCTGTCCCGGGTGATGCCGGGTCTGCGGATCCTGATGCTCACGATGTACGACAACGAGCAGTACTTCTTCGAGGCGTTGAAGGCGGGGGCGGCCGGGTACGTCCTCAAGTCGGTCGCGGACCGGGACCTGGTGGAGGCCTGCCGGGCGGCGATGCGCGACGAGCCGTTCCTCTACCCGGGCGCGGTGACCGCGCTCATCCGCAACTTCCTCGACCGGGCCAGGGACGGCGAGGACCTGCCGGCGCGGGCCATCACGGAGCGCGAGGAGGAGATCCTCAAGCTGGTCGCCGAGGGCCACTCCTCCAAGGAGATCGCCGAGCTGCTCGTCATCAGCGTCAAGACCGTGGAGCGGCACCGCGCCAACCTGCTCCAGAAGCTCGGTCTGCGCGACCGCCTGGAGCTCACCCGCTACGCGATCCGCGCCGGGCTGATCGAACCCTGACCCACGGGATCGAGGGCGGCGCGGACAGTTCATGTGATTCTCACCCGGTCCGCATAGGGTGCCCCCGTGACCCAGATGACCCCGCCCGGCTGGCATCCAGACCCCGGGCACTCAGGCAATGGCCCCGCTCAGGAACGCTGGTGGGACGGAGCGCAGTGGACCGGCCATGTCCGCGCGTCGCCCGGCGCGGCGCGCCGTCGCGGGATCCGCATCGGTGTCGGTGTGACGGTGGGCGCGGTGGTGCTCGCCGCCATCGGGGGCGGCGTGTATCTGCTCGGCGAGGACAGCGGCGGCCGGCCGGACACGGCGGCCTCCTCGCCGTCCGCCGTCCCCGATCTGCCGGGCGCACCGGACGGCGGTGAGAAGGACGGCCAGGAGGGCGACGGGGGGAACGGCGGGGAGAACGGAGACGGTCAGGGCCCCGGTGAACAGCTCCCGCCGACCGAACCGGGCTTCGCCACGGACCTGGCCGCAGGGATCAGCCTCCCGGTGCCCAAGGGCTGGAAGGGAACCTCCGGGGCGGTCGGCGCCGGACTGACGACGGGTGAGCACCCGTGCCCCGGCGACACCGCCGAGACCTGCGTGCGCGGCGGAGTGTTCTCCGCCCCGGCGGCCGCCATGAAGCTCACCGCGGGGACGCCCGAGGAGGCGGCCAAGAAGGACATCGCCCTCAACGCGCAGGAGTCCTACGGCGGTAAGAGCTACGGGAAGATCTCCTCGCACGAGGAGCTGAAGTCCGAAGCCGTCACGGTGGCGGGCGGCAAGGGCTATGTCGTGCGCTGGAAGGTGGTGACGGAGAAGGGCGACGACGGCTACGTGGAATCGCTGGTGTTCCCCTCCCCCACCTCCAAGGGCATGCTCGTCGTGGTCCGGTCCGGTTTCGACGTCAACAAGGACGCGCCGAAGCTGTCCGTCCTGGACGACATCACCCGCGGGATCAAGGCCGCGTCCGGTGCCGGAGGAGGCGGCGGCGGAGCCGTCTGAACCGCCCCGCCCGGCGTCGCGTGACCGGCGGCGGCCCGGACCGTTCGAACGCGGGGACGGTCCGGGCCCCGCCGTTTCGCTGTCGGGTACTCCGTCTCGTCAGCCCGTGGCCGTTGCCGGGTCGCTGACCCCGGCGGCCCCCGTCTCGACATGACCGGCGAAGCGGCGCAGGAAGGCCGGAGCACCCTCGGCCGTGACGGACACGTCGTACCAGCGCCTTCCCGCCCTCAGGTCCATGGTGCGCGACACGGTGGCGCCGGGCCGGACGGTGACCGACTGCTCCGCTCCCCCGTAGGCGTCGGCGTTGGAGAGCGTGAGGCGCACCTCGGTGTCGCCGGGGTTGGTGAGGGTCAGGTCGAGGTTGCCGCTCCCGTCGTTGTGGCGGGCGGTGACCTCGGGACCGGCGGTGGAACCCGGGCTCCTGAACGTACGGAGGAAACCGTTGGGGCCATGGACCGTGAGGTCGTGGGTACCGCCGGAGTAGGCGGAGTTCCAGGCGTCCGACACCGTGCGGCCGGCCTCGGCGGTGTACGTCCACGGGGCGTCGGTCCGGTTCCCGGAGGTGACGTAGAACTGCGCGCCGGCCGCCGTGCCCGGGCTGAAGGTGAGCGCGATCTTCCCGGTGCCCGCGTCGACGGCGCCGTCGACGTACGGGGCGTACGGGAGCGGCCGGGCGGGTCGGCTGCCCGGCTCCTGCTTCGGCAGCGACCCGACGGCGGGCGGGGTGGGCCGGTAGTCGGGGTGACGTTCGCGGTCCGGGGGCTCGTAGGCGGAGGTGTCCGGCAGGTCGCCGGGGGCGGGCTCGGTGCGGGCGAAGTCGAAGGCGGAGGTCAGGTCGCCGCAGACGGCACGCCGCCACGGTGAGATGTTCGGCTCGCGCACGCCGAAGCGCTGCTCCATGAACCGCAGGACCGAGGTGTGGTCGAAGGTCTCGGAGCAGACGTAGCCGCCGGTGCTCCAGGGCGAGACGACCAGCATCGGGACGCGCGGCCCGAGCCCGTAGACACCGGGGCCGTACGAGGCGCCGCCCGCGTACACCTCGGTCGAGGTGTCGGCCGTGGACAGGCCCCGGTCGGCGGAGGTCGGCGGATAGGGCGGCACGACGTGGTCGAAGAAGCCGTCGTTCTCGTCGTAGGTGATGAACAGGGCGGTCCGGCTCCACACCTCGGGGTCGGACGTCAGCGCGTCCAGCAGCCGCGCGATGTACCAGGCGCCGTAGTTGGAGGGAAAGTTGGAGTGCTCGGTGAAGGCTTCCGGGGCGGCGACCCAGGAGATCCGCGGCAGTGTTCCGGCCCGGACGTCGGCGGCGATGCCGTCGAAGTAGCCGTCGCCGCCGGCCACGTTCGTGCCGGTGCGTGCCTTGTCGTACAGCGGGTTCCCGGGCTGGGCGTCGCGGTACTTGTCGAAGTAGAGCAGCGAGTTGTCACCGTAGTTGCCCCGGTAGGCGTCGTCGATCCAGCCCCAGCCGCCGGGGCCGTCCAGGCCGTCGCCGATGTCCTGGTAGATCTTCCAGGAGACTCCGGCCTCTTCCAGTCGTTCGGGGTACGTCGTCCAGCCGTAGCCGCGCTCCTCGTTGCCGAGGACGGGTCCGCCGCCGGTGCCGTCGTTGCCGGTGTGCCCCGACCAGAGGTAGTAGCGGTTGGGGTCGGTGGCCCCGATGAACGAGCAGTGGTAGGCGTCGCACACGGTGAACCGGTCGGCGAGCGCGTAGTGGAAGGGAATGTCGTCCCGGGTCAGATGGGCCATCGTGGTGGGCGTCTTGGCCGGGATCCAGCGGTCGTACCGCCCGTCGTTGTACGCCCGGTGGCCGCCCGCCCAGTCGTGGTTGAGGCCCTGGAGGAACTGCATCCCCAGGTCGTCGGCGGTCGGGTGGAACGGCAGGGTCTCCTTGCCCGTCGCGTCGGCCTGGTGCCAGACGGACTTCCCGCTCGGCAGCGTCACGGGCCGCGGGTCCCCGAACCCCCGCACGCCTTTCAACGCCCCGAAGTAGTGGTCGAAGGAACGGTTCTCCTGCATCAGGACGACGATGTGTTCGACATCCTGGAGCGTCCCGGAAGCCCGGTGGGCGGGGATGGCGGCGGCGCGGTCGATGCTGCCCGACAGTGCGGCGAATCCCGCCGTCGCACCGGCTATCTGGAAGAAGCGGCGCCGATTCATATCAGCCATGAGTGAGGGGCCTCTTGGAGTGTGGGGAACAGAAGCGAACAGGATGTTCCAAGAGAATCGAACAGAACGGAAGAGGCCGTGACGGATCGGTTAACGCCGAATGAGTTCCTCCAGGAGTTCGGCGAGGAGACCGGGGTGCCCCACGAACGGGGAGTGGCCCGTCCGCCACTCACGTACCTCGGTGCACCGCGCGGCCATCTTCCGTTGCAGAGCGGGGTCGATGGCCCGGTCCTGGCCGCAGACGACGTAGGTGGAGGGCGTGTCCTTCCAGCTGTGATGGAGCGGGACTCCTCGTCCGCAGCCGGGAGCTTGCGGACGGAGCAGGCCGACCGCCCAGGCGGCGAGGGGTTCGGAGCAGCCGTTGTAGAGAACCTCGGTGGCCAGATCGGGACGCAGACTGGTCGATCCGTCGGGCTCGGGGTTGATCGCCTCCTGGAGTCGCGGCGACGCCCCGCCCAGGGTGGCCGCGCTTTCGCCGGTGTCCGGCACGAAGGCCGTCAGATAGACCAGCTGTCCCGCTCCGCGCACTCCGGTGATCACCGACCCGCCGTAGGAGTGGCCGAGCACGAGCGGAGGCTTTGCCGTCAAGTCGACGGCGGCCTGGACCGCCGCGGTGTCGGCGGACAGCGAGCCTCGGTGGAGCTCGGGAACGACGACCTCGATTCCCGCGGTCCGCAAGCGTTCCGCCACCCTGACGAAGTGCTCGGGACGGTGGTACAGGCCATGAACCAGCACAACGGCAGACAGAGCACCCGCCTCCTCACGTAACGTTCCGACAGCTGGAAATGTACGACGACAGCGAGGACCGAAAATGAACAGTCCGGCGATTGTGTCGAGAGAAGAATGGTTAGCGGCCCGGAAGGAACTGCTGGCGCGGGAGAAGCAGTTCGACCGGGAACGGGACGCGCTCAGCGCACAGCGCCGGGCCCTTCCCATGGTCGAGGTCACCGAACCGTACGTCTTCGAGGGTCCGGACGGCACGGCAAGCCTCGTCGACCTGTTCGACGGTCGCAGCCAGCTCATCGTCTACCACTTCATGCTGGCACCCGACTGGGAGGCCGGCTGCACCGGATGTTCGCTCCTCGCCGACAACATCGGCCACCTGGCGCATCTGCACGCGGCCCGGACGTCATTCGCCGCTGTCTCGCGCGCGCCCCTCCCGAGGATCACGAAGTTCCGTGAACGCATGGAGTGGACCTTTCCCTGGTTTTCCTCCCACGGGACGTCGTTCAACTACGATTTCCACGTCACCATGGATGAATCCGTGACGCCCGTGCTCTTCAACTTCCGCACGAAGGAAGAGCTGCGGGAGGCCGGAGTCGGGTCCTGGGCCCTGAGCGGCGAGCAGCACGGCCTGAGCGTCTTCCTCCGCGAGGGCGACCGTGTGTTTCACACCTACTCGACGTACTCGCGTGGCACCGATCTCCTCAACGGCACCTTCAACTACCTAGACCTGACCCCCCTCGGGCGCCAGGAGGAGGCCGGGATCATGGACTGGGTCCGCCACCACGACGACTACGGCGGCTAGGGTCTCTCGTTCGGATCGCTACGGACTCATCCGCTGGAAGTACCGCACGACCCTTCCCGGTCACGCTCTGACGTACCGAGCGGTGCCCTCGTCAGGTCAGGCGGCGCGCTTCACGTGGCGGACCAGCCACATCAGCAGGGCGTCCAGGTCGGCGGCGGCCGAGAGGACCCGGTCGACCGCCTCCGGGGTGTGCAGCCACTCCTCGCAGCCGAGGGGACGTGCGGCGATCAGAGAGCGGTGGCGCAGCAGGTTCGTACGGGGGTGGTCTGTCGGATAGCCGCTCAGGGGGCGTTTCATCACGTCCCCGGAGATGTCGTAGCCCTTCTTCCGCACATCCTCGACGATGGCGGACAGTTCGCGGCCGCTCCCCTCGGAGGCCACGGCTTTGCGGAACATGTCCACCTGGCCGGGATCGGGGTACCACCAGGCGCCCTGGATCCGCAGGCCGTCCAGGGAGAACCGGAGACCGATCTCAACCTTGCGGCCCAGCCGAATCACCGCGCCCTGGTGCTGCCACCACCAGGAGTCGGTGCGGTAGTGCCAGACGGAGAAGTCCTCGTACCGGGGGTCGGCGTCCGCGACTTCGTTGAGGAGGGCGATCATCGGCTGCCGGACCAGGCGTTCGCGGTCCGCGCGGCAGCGCTCGCGGGTCGCGTGGGCCGGTTCGCCCTGGAGCTGCCACAACACGTCCATGGCCTGCTCCGGCCAGCCGGTGAACTGTCCGCGCATGCGCGCAGAATAGCTCACCCCTGATCGGCGCGCGGAGAGCAGGACGGGCAAGGTGCGTAACCCCCGGACCAGGCGGGAGGAACCTCGACGTCTTCGACTTCCGGCTCAGTCACGAGCCCCGTCCCACTCCGGGACCTGGGCCGGACTCGGCTCTCTCATGGCCCGGTTCGGAGCAACGCGTGCGGGTACTGTTCGGCGCGGTGCTGGAAGGCCAGGATCGCGGGGTTCCGGACGGTGCCGCCGCGGATCTCGATCGCCCGGCTGATCGTGCGGTTGTCGTCCCATCCTGCGGGCCCTTCGAGGACCGGCCGCAGGAACGGGATCAGCGCCTCGCTGTTCTCCCAGGTGGCCGCATCCCACAGGTGGGAGGGGCTGTGGTCCACGGCGTAGTAGTGGACCTGGTCGCCGACGGTGAACATCGGCTCGTCGAAGGTGGTGGGCCGAGCCCAGGTGAAGCCCATGCCCTCGTCGCAGGAGACATCGATGACGAGGGTGCCGGGCGCGAGCTTCGGCAGGTCCTCCTCTATCAGGAACATCAGCGGTGCCGCGGTGTCCTGCAGCACGCAGTTGACGATGATGTCGTGCCCGGCGAGGAAATCGGCCAGGGGCTCCGGGCCGTCCTCAGTGAGCGCGATGCTGCGCCGCGGGTCGAGGGTGGCTTCGGCCACTTCGTGGTCGAAGCGCACGATGCGTGCCGAGTGGATGGGTGAGCTGACGGCGGCGGTGCCGCGGGCGGTCAACACGTCCACGTCGTGAACGCCCAGAGCGCTGAGCGCGGTCACGGCGCCCCGCGCGGTGGCGCCGAATCCGATCACCGCCGCCCGCCGCCGCCGCCCGTAGTCACCGGTCGCCCCCGTCAGCTGCATGGCATGCAGCACTGACGAGTAGCCCGCCAGCTCGTTGTTCTTGTGGAAGACGTGCAGGCTGAATCCGCCTTGCCTGGTCCAGTGGTTCATCGCCTCGAAGGCGATCACTGTGAGCTTGCGGTCGATGGCGGCCTGCGTGACCTTCTCATCCTGAACACAGTGCGGCCACCCCCACAGCACCTGCCCGTCCCGCAGCTCCGCCAGATCTTCGTGCACCGGTTTGGCCAGCACGATGACGTCACACTCTGCGATCAGCTCCTCGCGTGAACGGAAGCCGGCGACCCAGGGTGCGAGCTGATGGTCCGGCACACCGAAGTGCTCTCCGTAATCGGTCTGCAGGTAGATGCTGGGCCGAAGGTCGACATCGATGCGTGCGAAGTGTGCTGGGTGGACCGGCAGACGACGCTCGTTCTCTTTGCGGGACTGCGACATGATTCCGAGCTTGAACTGCTGCACAGGGCCCCTTTGATTGTCCCCTGTCTAACACACGCGGGAGCCCGGGGACACCGTGGGCTCTACCCCCGCCGCAGGACTGCACCACGGCCGGCCCCGTACGACCCACCCGACGAGACTTTGCGGACACGACCTAGGAAAGGCCGTCGAGCGGCCGGAGGAAGCGGCGTTCGTACCGTTTGATGCAGCGGGTGTCACGGGCCAGCCGAAACGCCTCCTGGCACTCGGGGTCGGACATGCTGTCCGTGCGGTACTGCTCGTACGCGGCCAAGCTGGGGAAGGAGAAGAGGGCGTAGGCGATGTCGCTGTCGCCCTCACTCGGCAGGAAGTAGCCGTGGTGCGTTCCGCCGAAACGGTTGACGAGGCGGACCCAGCGACGACCGTACTCCTCGAAATCCTCGAGCTTGTCCGCGTCGATCTCGTACTTCAGGTGAATGGTGATCATGCCTGCATGATGCCGTGTGCCGCCGGGAACAGCGGGACAGCACTTATGCGACGCCCTCCTGCGCCGGTTCCCAGGCCGCCGAGCACAGGGACTCGGCCACGGCGGCCGTGTAGCGGGCGGCGGCCAGCCAGTGGGAGGCGAAGCCGTCGGTGTCGGCGGGGAGCAGGCGGCCGAACAGATCGCGGTCGCGTTGGGCCGCCGATGCGCACAGGGCGGTGAGGAGTCCGGCGGCCGTGGGGAGACCCGCGCGGCGGATCCGGCGGCTCTCGGCGGTGACGTCGCCGAGCAGGCCGAGGGCCGCACGGCCCGCCGGGACCGTCTGTTCCACCCGGCGCTCCAGGAGGTACAGCGGCGAGTGCGCTCCGGAGCCTCCGGGCCGGGGCGGGGCGGGGTGCACGGGGGCGTTCGGGTCCGGGAGGTCGGCGCGGCGCAGGCGGTCGAAGCCGAGGTCGATCGTGCCCTCGCCTGAGGGATGCGAGCAGGCGAGAAGGGTGAGCCGGGGGTGGGGGGCGGGCACCAGACGGCCGATGATCCGCAGCCGCGTCCCCGGTGCCGCGGCCAGCAGCATCACGTTGTCGCGATGGGCCAGCGCGGGGTCGTCGTCGGCGACGGTGAGCCGGACGAGAACGCCTCCCTCGCACCGCGCGAGCAGGCAGGATCCGCCCGACTCCCGTACCGCACCGAGGAGTTCGACGTCCAGGAAGAGCAGGTCGCTGCCGCCGCCCTCCGGGTCCGCGTAGCGGGCGGTGGACCGCAGGGCGCGGGCGGCCTGTTCGGACGGCGGCGTCTCCCACAGGGCGGTGAGCGGCGGTTCCGTCCATGCCGCACCCCGGGCGGTTACGGCCTTGACGCCCTTCCCGGCCCCCAGTCTGCCGTCCGGCGATGCCGTCGCCCCGGAGACCGCCAGGCCGGCCCGGCCCAGCTCCCGGTGGGTGAGCGCGCTGTCCCCCAGGCGCACGGCCCGGTCGGCCACGCCCAGGGCGCGTCCGACGCCGCCGGGCGCCACGTCGCCGACCGTGAAGAGGCGGCCGTCGGATGCGGCGACCCAGGTGCGGACGCCGCCGTGCCCCGAGTCGGTGACCACGGGTTCGGTGAACAGGCCGTACAGGCGCAGCGAGCCGTCCGGGCTGTACGGGCGGCGGGCGCGGCCTCGGACGGCGGCCAGCTCTGCCCCGGACGTCGTCCCCACCCGGTGCGCGGTGCCGAGGAGTTCGGCCAGGGCCGTGACGAGGTCGGCGGTGCGGTAGGACGGGTCACCTGCGCGGGCCGCGCGCAGCAGTGTGACGACGGACAGCGCGGCGGCCGCGGCACGGGGCAGCTGCCGGAGCCGGGCGGTGTGCGCGGCGCGGAGAAGGGCCGACTGGGTGACGGCGCCGGCTCCGTCGACGCCGGCCTCCAGCACGACGGCGCCCGCCGACCACAGGGCGTCGGCGGCGGCGCGCTGGGCCGGGCTCGCCACCTCGGGCGTGGAGGTGGAGCCGGGAGCGGGGGCCGTGTCCGTCACGGAGCCGGGTGCGGGGGCCAGGTCCGCTGCCGAGCCGGGTTCGGGGGCCTCCGCGGTGGGCCGGTCGACGAGCTCCGGCGGTAGGTCCGCCGCGGGGGCGGCGCAGGCGGCGGCCGCGCGGTGGACGCATGCCGGGGCGAGGAGGCAGCCGCAGGTGATGGCGTCCGTCGTCGCCACCACGCCGCCCGGGGCGTGCAGGCACAACTCGGTCTCGTCGTCGACCTCGATCGTCACGGTGTCCCCGTCGCGGCGCTTCGGGCGGGCGCCGATCTTTGTGACCGCCGCGTCCAGCCGCTTGCGCAGCCGGGGCGAGAGGTCCTCCACGAGCGTGGCCGTGACCTCCGGTGCGACGGGTGGCAACCGGTCGTCGTTCATGCGGTCTTCTCCCCTATCCAGCGGGCCAGTTCGAGTGGGCTGAGGGCCGCCACGGGCATACCGGCGGCCACGAGCTGCCCGGCGACGCCCGTCGAGTAGCGGGGCCGGCCGGCGTCGTCGAGACTCGCGCACCCGAGGACATGACATCCGGTGGTCACCAGGGCCCGCACCTCGGCCAGCAGTCCGGCGAGGGGCGCGCCCTCCTCGAAGTCGCTGATGACGACAACGAGGGTGCGGCTGGGCACCTCGATCAGACTGCGGGCGTGCCGCAGCCCGGCTGCGATGTGCGTGCCCCCGCCCACGCTCACCTCCAGCAGGAGGGAGAGGGGGTCGTGCACATGGCCGGTGAGGTCGACGACCTCGGTGGAGAAGGCCAGGAAATGGGTGCTCAGAGTCGGCACCCCGGCGAGCACCGAGGCGGTCAGCGCGGACCAGATCGTGGACGACTCCATGGATCCGGAGACATCGGTGACCAGGATCAGGCGCCAGTCGGCCGACCGGCGGGCACGGCTGCGGAACACGGGCTTCTCCGGGATCACCTGGATCGTTCCGTCGGCCGTGCGGCGGGCGGTGGCCAGGTTGGCCCGCAGCGTGCGCGGCAGGTCCAGCCTGCCGCCCGGGCGGCGGGTGGGCCGGGCCTGCATCGTGCCGGTGAGGGCGGGGCGCAGCCGGGTGGTGAGCTGCCGGGTCAGTTCGTCGACCAGGTGGCGGACCAGGGGCCGGAGCGCCGCGAGGCGGGCTTCGGGGAGCCCGCCGGCGTACCGAAGGATCGTCCGGAGCAGTTCCACGGAGGGGGTGGCGGCCGCCGGGTCAAGTTCGGCGAGGACGTCCTGTCGTCCTGTCACGGCCGCGGCGGCGAGGACCTCCTCGCGGACGCCGGGGCCGAACAGCGCGGCCAGTTCCTCGGACCACTCACGTACGCCGGGGAACGACGGTTCCCGGCCACCGCGCGGTCCGGAGCCGCCGTGACCGGGCAGGCCGCCACGGGACCCCTCGCCGTGCCCCGCGCCGTACAGCTCGTCCAGAGCGGTCGCCAGGCGGGCGGCGCCGGACGGCAGTTGATCGGGGCGCCGGCCGAGCACGAGCCGCCAGCGGTCGGCGGGCGCGAGGGTCCGCGCGGGGGCGGCCTCGGTGGAACCCGTGGAAGGTACGGGGGCGGGTGCGGTATCGGGTGTGGGGGTGTGTTCGGCGGAGGGTGCGGGGGCGGCCCCGCCATCGGGCGCGGGCGCGGTGGCAGCCTCGGTGTCGGGTGTGGCGGTGGGGCTCGTTGCGGTGGGGCGGCCGGACGGCGGTGGGATCAGGTCGTCCCGCGCGGGTGGCGGGACGGGCAGGCCGAGGCCGGTCAGGAGCTCGCGGGCCGCGAGGTCGGCTGTCGTCCGGCGGGCCAGCTCGGCCGGGTCGTCCGCGTCGAGGCTGTCCACCCGTTCACCGAGCCGCTCCTCGACGGTGTCCAGCAGCCGGTCCCGGGCGGCCGGGCTCAGGGTGTCGAAGCCACCGCGCAGGGCCGGCAGCCGGGCCAGGAACGCGGTGTCGTCCAGCTCGACGACCCGGTGCAGCAGCGGGTCGAGGGCGCCGACGCCGACGGTCAGGAGCGGGCCCGCCACCGTCAGGACACCGGTGAGGCGGGCGGTGAGCGCGGCCCTGGAGACGCTGTCCACGGCTCCGTCCACCCAGGAGGCGACGCGCCCCCCGAAGGACTCCGCCTCTTCGTGGCCCGTGAGCACCCTGACCGCTCCGGCGGCCGCGGC
Organism: Streptomyces sp. NPDC091287; assembly: GCF_044768525.1. Classification (NCBI taxonomy): domain Bacteria; kingdom Bacillati; phylum Actinomycetota; class Actinomycetes; order Kitasatosporales; family Streptomycetaceae; genus Streptomyces; species Streptomyces sp. NPDC091287. The sequence continues at coordinate 346,305 of NZ_JBIVUV010000001.1, read as the reverse complement.
GATCAACGGGGTGCCGTCGGCGGCCAGCCGGGCGAGGGCGCCGGTGAGCCGGATGCCGCCCAACCGGTCTGCGCGCTGGGCCAGTTCGAGCAGCGCCCGCGCGTCCTCGGGGTCCTCGGAACCGGTCAGACCGTCGACCTGGCGTACCGCGGCCGAGGTCAGCAGTTCGGCCGCGTGCGCGGTACGGGCGGCACGGGCGGTGGTGTCCGGGGCCGTGGAGCCGTCGGGCGCGGCCAGCCCCGGCAGATGGCCGGCGTCTACACGATCCAGCAGGTCGAGGCCGGCGAGGAGTTCGGGAAGGGTACCGCTCGCGGGGAGTACGGCGGCGAGTTCCGTCAGCCGTTCGTCGGCCAGGGCGGGGAGTCCGCACTCGGCGGCCTCCGCGAGGCCGCCGACGACCTGGGCGGCCGTCGGACCACCCTCCGCGCGCTCGGCCGCGTGCCGCTGCCGCAGCACGCCCTCGGCGGCCTGGGCCGAGGTGACACCGCGGGCCCCGGCCGCCGTGAGCATCGCGGCCGTCGCCGGGGTCCACCGCACCTGCCAGCGCGTCGTCAGCCCTTCGCCGCCCGCCGCACCGGCCACCCCCTGCTCCCGCGCGTAGGGGATGCCGCACACCGTCAGCCTGCGCAGCAGCAGTTCGCGGCGTCGGTCCAGGGTGGAGCGCGCCGGGTCCAGCCGGAGGTCGCGCGGTGTCTTCTCGTGCGCTTCCTCCGGCCCGGGAAGCGCGAGCGCCGCGGTCTCGGCCTCGACCGCGGGGCCCAGTCCGCTGCGCGGCGCGGCGGGTGCGGGCCGTCCGGTGCGGGCTCCGACCAGTACGCGTTCGAGGGCCCCGGCGACGGCGCGGCCCGTGCCGTAGGTCTCTCCGCGCCCCAGCACCGTCTGCACGGCTTCCAAAAGTTCACCGCGACCGGGGGCGGGCAGGCCCCGCAGGCGGGCCAGGTCACCGGCCACCCGGACGACCTCGCGGCCGTCCGCCGGGCCGTAGGGGTGGCCCTGTTCGCGCAGGGCGGCGCAGACGCGGACCGCGGTGCGGATCAGCGCCTCGTGCAGGGCCGCCGGGTCCCCGGCCGCGTCCAGGACGGTGTGCTGCCACTCCGGGTCCCGGATGCCGGCCGGGTAGCCGGAGCGTGAGTCGAGCAGCGGGTACGTGTACGGGACCAGGGAAACCGTGCAACCGGTCGTCCCGGCGGTGCCGTGCGGGTGGCCGTCCGCACCCGGCTCGCGCGCGGCGGCCCGATCCGGCGTTTCCGTGCCGGCCGCCGCTTCCGGAGCTGCTGGTGCGTCCGGCGTTGCGGGTGCGTCCGGCATTGCTGATGCGTCCGGCATTGCTGATGCGTCCGGCGTTGCTGATGCATTCGGCGTTGCTGATGCATTCGGTTCTACCGGCGCTTTCGGTTCTACCGGCGCTTCTGACACGTGCGGCGCGGGGCCCCCAGCGGCCGCGGCGGCCGCGGCGGCGGACGGCAGCAGCGCCGGGGTGTGGAAGGCTCCCACCACCACGGCGGGCCGCCGCCCGCTCGCCAGGGCCTCGGCGACATGTCGGCGCATGCACGCCTCGCGCACCAGGTCCGTGCCGTGCACACCACCCCGTGCCTCGGCCTCGTAGCGCAGCGCCCAGCCGGTGAGCAGGGCGGCGCGGCGGAGCGCCTCGGGTGTCGAACCGGGCGCGAGGGCCTCCACCAGCCGGTCCCACAGGTCGTCGCCCTCGCGGCCGGTGAGCCGGGACCGGAGCGCGGCGGACAGCCCGTGCCCCTCCCCCGGCACCGGTGCGGAGTCGGCGCCGGGGACCGGGGCGGGGGTGTCGGGGCCGCCCCCCGCCCAGGCCCGGTCGGCCAGCGGCAGATCGCAGGCCACGGCCGGGACCCCGTTTCTCGCCGCCCAGCGCAGGGCGACCAGCTCCGGCGAGAAGTCAGCGAACGGGTAGAAGGCCGGCCCCCGTTCGCCCGCCGGCCCGGCGCCGGGCCCGTCCGCGGGCACGGCGGCCAGCGCCACCGGCGCCTCGGTCTCCTCGTGGGCGAGCCAGCCCAGCCACGGCTGGAACTCGGCGGGAAGTTCGACGAGGAGGACGTCGGGGGCCGCCGCGTCCAGCAGCGCCGGAAGGGCGGCCGCCAGCGAGGGCGCGTGGTGGCGCACCCCGATCAGGAACGGCAGCCCCGGGCCGGTCGCCGCGAGGGCCGCCACCGCGGCTTCCGAGGTGGACGGCGTCCCGGGGATGGTCGACTCGCTCATCCGTCAGTTCTCCAGCACCGCGCGCAGGTCCCACAGGGCACGCCAGGTGGCCGACCCCTGCTCGGCGCGCCTGCGCACCGGGCCGTCCCAGTACCCCAGGAGCCGTGCCGCGTCGGCGGGGTCGTCCTTGCGGACGACGCCGAGCAGATGGCCGGGCAGGAGGGAGAGCACGTCCCGGTCGCCGGGGAAGTAGGCGGCGGCCAGGCCGAGGGAGCTCGCGACGGAGACCGCCTCCGCCGTGCTCATCACCGTGGAGGGGCGCTCCACCTCCCAGCCCTCCACGGAGCGGCCGTCGCGCAGGTCCCGGAAGGCGGTGACCAGGGCTTCGAGGACCGCGTCGTCCACCTGGTAGGCGGCGCCCACGCGTTCGACGGCTGCCCGCGACTGGTGCCGTACGAGCGCGACCTCGGCGTCCACGTCCCCGATGGGGCCCACGGTCTCGAAGTTGAAGCGCCGCTTCAGCGCGGCGGACATCTCCGAGACGCCCTTGTCCCGCAGGTTGGCGGTGGCGATGAGCGTGAACCCGGGGGCCGCGTGCACCTGGGCGCCCTCGCTTCCCGCGAGTTCGGGGACCGCGATCCGCCGCTCGGAGAGCAGCGACACGAGAGCGTCCTGCACCTCCGGCAGGCAGCGGGTGACCTCCTCGACGCGGGCGACGGCCCCCCGGGTCATGGCGGTGAGTACCGGGGAGGGCACCAGGGCCTGCTCGGTGGGGCCCTGGGCGAGCAGCAGCGCGTAGTTCCAGCCGTACTTGAGCTGGTCCTCGGTGGTGCCCGCGGTTCCCTGCACGGTGAGTGCGCTGGTCCCGCAGACGGCCGCGGACAGCAGTTCGGAGAGCATGGACTTGGCGGTGCCGGGTTCGCCCACGAGGAGGAGCCCGCGCTCCCCGGCGAGGGTGACCACGCACCGTTCGACCAGGGCGCGTTCGCCGACGAACTTCTGCTCGATCACCAGGCGGCGCGGCACCCCGGCACCGGGGGCGGCGCCCTTCGGCAGGCCCAGTGCCTCGCCCGCGCTGCCCGTCACGAAGGTGACGACGGCGCGCGGGGTGAGCAGCCAGCCGGGCGGCCGGGGGCCGGGGTCGTGGGCTGCGAGGAAGGCCAGCTCGGTGGCGTACCGGTCCTCGGGGAGCGTGATCTGACGGTGCTCCCGGCCGGGCGCCGCCGCCCGGGCGGGGAGGCCGCCCGCGGTGGTGCTGTCGGTGGTGGTGCTTTCCGTGGTGGTGCTGTCCGTGGTGGTGCTGTCCGTGGTGGTCGTGGTGTCGTTCGTCATCGACGGCGGCCCTTCCGGGGTGCGCGGGTGTCCAGTTCTTCGAAGGCGGGGGCGTCGCCGTCGCGGACCCGTGTCCAGGCGGCCGCGTACAGCGCGGGCACGGGGAGGTGGGGCAGGGCCCGGGTGGACCCGGCCACGGGGTACAGGCGTTCCTTCCAGGTCTCCAGCGGCAGTCCGGGGGCTCCGCGTTCCAGCCAGCCGCAGGGGAGGAACAGAGTGCGGCCGGCGCGGGAGCGCTTCGCCTCCACGACGAGGCCGGTGGCGGCGAGTTCCGCCCGGGCCTTCTTGATCCGTGCGGGCTTCCACTCGGTCCAGCGGACGCAGTTGCGGTCCGTGGGGTCGGGCAGGGCGAGCAGCATCAGGTAGAGGGCGGCGGTGTCCGCGCTCAGGTCGAGGGCGTCTGCCGCCTCGGCCACCAGGTCCGGCACCGCACGCGTCGGGTCCTGGGCCGGGTGGTGCGGGGAACCGTCGGGGGCGCCCGCCGAGGCCAGCAGGTCGGTCTCCTCACCCAGCAGTGCGCGCAGGGCGAGCAGATCGCCGGTGCCGTGACTGCTGACGGTGCCCTCGACGAGGCCGAACGCCGGGTCGTCGGGGCCGGCCAGGCCGGCCGGGCGAATCAGCAGCTTCTCGTTGGCGCCGTAACCGGGGGCGAGGAGCAGCGCCGCACCGGCCCGGACCAGTCCGTCGGCGTCGGCGCCGCCGGACTCGGGGAGCCCGTGGGCGGCGCGGACCGTGGCGCCGATCGGGCCTCCCGACTCGGTCCAGTGCAGACCGAGGTCCAGCACCAGGTCCGGGTCGGCGAGGCGGCCGCGCAGGGCCGCGAGCCCAACGGGCAGGTGCGCCCGCAGGGGGTGCCCGTACGGCAGCGTGTAGGCGAGGGTGCGCAGGGCGGTCAGGGCGGAGGAGACCGTACCGCGAGCGCCCGTCACGCGCGGGCCCGGGCGACCGGTGCCGTCCTGGACGGCGGTGCCGTGGGCGAGCCAGGTCCGGGAGCTCGCGTTGAGGACCAGGTCGACGGCGCCCGGGGTGGTGCCCGAGAGGTCGAGGTCCAGCTCCTCGGGGACGCGGACGAGGGTGGCCAGGCGCTCCTGCCAGACCTCGGCGGCGGCCCGGACGTCGGGGCCGGTGGACCACAGCTCGACCGGGTCCTCGGGCAGCAGCGCTCGGAGCAGGGCGTGCCGGTCGTCGCGGGGCAGGGCGTCCAGCCGTGCCCCGGCTTCCTCGAAGGCACGTGTCTTCGCACCGAGCAGCGCGAGCGCCTCGGCGCCGGGCTCCTGGACGGCCGCCGACAGCAGGGCGGCGGACTGGAGGGGTCCGATTCCGGTGGCCGTGTGGAACGCCTCGGCGGCCTCCGGGCGCCAGGGTGCCGGGCCCTGCTCCCGTACCAGGGCGGTGAGCCGGGTGAGCCGGTCGCGGGCGATGCCCCGCCGGTGAACGCGCTCGCGGTCCAGGGTGAAGCCGGGGACGGGGCCGAAGGCGCCGGTCGGGTCGTGGTCCAGGGCGAGCCAGCAGGCCGCGTCGTCCCGGGTGTTCCGGCCGCGGTCGGCGAGGACGACGACCGTGCGGGCGCCCTTGCGCAGCACCTGGCCGAGGCGGTGCACGGCCTCGGGGCGTCCCCGCCCGGGCGTCGCTCCGCCGAGCGGTTCGACGAGCTCCACCTGCCGGACCGTGCCCGCCGGGTCGGCCAGCGGGCCCGCGGCGAGGGCTTCCAGCAGCACGAGGAGCCCGGTGCGGTGCTCGGTGGAGGTGGTCTCCGAGGCGGTCCGGTAGGCCAGTTCGGGCAGCTTGTCGAGGAGGGAGAGCCAGGTGAGGGAGTCTCCGGGCACGGTGTACTCGTCCCGCTGCCAGCCGTCCACAGGGGTGAACGGGACCTTCGACGGGGTGGGCGGGCCGAACGCCGGCTCGCCGCCGAGAACATGGTTGACGGCGAGGATCTGGCGGATCACGGTCCACCGGTTCCCCCCTCCCCACCAGTTGCCGTGCATCCGCTCGGAGCCCCAGGCGGAGGCGTCCCGCAGCGTCGCGTCGTCGCCGTGCTCGGGCTCGTGGTCGAAGAACATGCCCTTGGTGCGCGCGGTGTTCCGGGGAGTGGCCGGCTCCACGGGCTCGGGTGGTTCCACATACCGGGCGGCGGAGACGGCCCGGTCCACCGCGTTCCGGACGAGCGCGGTGACGCCGGCGAGGAGCCGGGCGTCGGACACCTCGGGCAGCACCCGGGCGGCGGCCTCCTCGGTCAGCTCCCGCGAGGAGGGCCCGGTGTACTCCTCGACGGCCCGGAACGCCTCCAGGTGCCGGGCGACCGCGGCGGCGACCTCGTTGAACAGTTCCTCCGCCCGGGAGTCCGTCAGGTTCCGCAGGGCCATGGAGCCCCGCTCGTCCCTCGGGCGCAGGGCGTGCCAGTAGGAGACGGGAGGCACGTAGAGAGTGCCCGCCGCGTCGTTCCCGCCGGAGCGGCCGGGGGTGACGGACCACAGGCTGCCGCCGGTGCCGTCGGTGTCCGCCGGATACACCTCCACGGAGTTGTGGTTCAGGGCCGCGACCGGCCTCGATCCGCCGGGCAGGGCGAGGGCGCCGAGCGGCACCGGGGAGCCGCCGCCGGGCAGCGGGTGCGGCAGGGTGACCGTGTGGCCGTCGGGGGTGCCGGCGACGATGCGGTGCCCGTCGGCGGGGGCGGCCGTGCCGGTCTCGGCGACCGTGCGGCGGACCCAGCGGCCGAGGACCGTGCCGTCCGTGCCGAACGGGGTGGTCTCCAGACCGGGCTGGAGGGGCAGCACCTGGCAGTGCTCGGCGAGCAGCCGGGCGCCGTCCCGCACCCCGGAGCGGAGGAAGGCGGGGAGGGACGCGCGGCCGTGCGTGCCGCCGGCCGGGTCGTACTCCAGCCACACCCGCTGCGTGCCCTGGTGGCCCTCGCGCCAGTGGCCGGTGCCGTCGGAGATGACGGCGCGCTGGGGCGGGAGGGAGGTGTCGCCCGCGTGCAGGGCCTTGCCGCCCGTGGCGCGGCCGCCGCCGGGCAGCGGCAGGCAGACCTCGTCCGAGGGGCCGGAGCCGCCCCAGCGGGGGAGTTGCTCGCCGCCGACGGTGAACACCTCGGCGGGGCGGTGCGACCAGTAGCCCCGCTGCTTGCCGTCCTCCCACCAGATGACCAGCAACTCGCCGTCGACGTAACGCAGGGCGATCGTCCGCCAGTGGTCGACGGTGGCGGGGAGCCGCAGGGTGTGCCGCAGCAGAACGCCTTCCGGGCCGACGACGACGGCCCGTTCGAGGGTGTTGAGGATCAGCGCGGGCCAGGCGCCGGTGACGCCGACGCTCTCCTGCCGGTTGCGTTGCCGGCGCGCGGCGGCGGCGGCCTCGGCGGCGAGTTCGGCGTAGGTCTCGTCGAGCGCGGGCCAGCCCAGTTCGTCGAGGACGCCGGTGCGCAGGGTGGCAGCGAGCAGCGGTACGACGTCGTGGCTCTCGATGAGCCGTACGGCGTCCGGGGCGACGTCCGCGACCACGGAACGGAACGACGAGAGCCTGTTGAGAGCGGTGCGCAGCCTGGGAAGGCCTCGCGCGGCCGTGTACTCCTCGGCGCGGGCGGTCAGCCACTCCCGCAGGATGACGGAGAGCACCGGGTGCGCCGCGACCTTCGCCAGGCCGGCGTCGCTCAGGCGCTGGCGGTGTCCGTCGCCCAGGTCCCCGACGTTCCGGCTCAGCAGGGCACGGAAGAACGGGCGTTCGGCGACGGCGGTGAGATCCCGCGCGCCGGGCGTGGTGTCGGTGAGCCACGGGCCGATCGGGAATCCGAGAGACCGCGCGGTCCTCGCGTCCTGGTCGTCCGGCTCGGCGACGGGTATGCCGGAGGCCAGGCAGAGGTCGAGAAGGTCCAGGTCGGCGGTGCGCTGCCAGCGACCCTGGAACAGTTCGACGGGGTGCCCGTCGGCGCGCAGCCGGTCCGCCATCCGGGCGGCCAGATCGAGGGTCCCCGGGCAGCGGCCCGAGGTGACCCGGCTGCGCCCGCGGTGTGCCTCCCAGCGGGCGAGCCAGTCCGCCGGCGAGACGGACGGGGTGGAGAGGGCGGCGGAGTCGGACGTCGCGTCGCCGGAGGGGGCCGGGAGGGCGGTCAGCAGCTCAGCGGCGCCGGACTCGGCCAGCAGGGCCAGCCAGCCTGGTTCGCCGTCCGCGTCCCGGGCGCTCTCGCTGAAGGTCTCCGGGAAGAAGCCGAGGAGCCGGGCCCGCACGGCCGCGTCCCGTCGGGCGAGTTCGATGAGCGAGGAGCGGTAGGTCTCCCAGAACGAGGCGGGTGCGCGGACGACTCCCGGCGAGCCGATCAGATCGGCCACCAGCTCGCGTTCGGCGGCCTCGCGGTCCAGCCCGGCGGCCTTGACCAGCGCGCGCACGTCCTGCGGCAGCGCCGCGTACGGGGGCATGCCGGCCGCGCAGCGCTCGACCAGCAGACGGCGGAACTGCGCCCAGGCGTCCGCCGGTGCGAGCCGGGCCACCAAGTCCCGTACGTACTGCCGGAGCGCCTTGACGGTCAGCGCGCCGACGAGGGCGAACTCCAGGAAGACAGCGCGCTGCCGCTCCTCGTCCACGACCAGCCCGTGCACCCGCTCGGCCTCGCGGGCCTTGCCGAAGAAGGAGGCGGCGTAGGTGGGGTTCTCGGCCTGGAGGAAGAGGCGTGCCACCTGCTCGTAGTAGGTGGGAAGGAAGTGGGGCACGGCCCGGCCGAGCCGGGTGCCGAGCGCGTCGAAGCCCTCCTTGGCCGCTCCGGCACGGCTCTTGGCCTGCCGGCCCAGCCGCTCGATGTCCTTGACCAGGGCCAGGGCGTGGTGCCCGTTGGCCGGGTCGTTGACCAGCGCCCAGGCCGGGAAGCCCAGCGTCTCGCGGCGCACCTGACCCACGACGGGGGCCTCGGCGGTCCGGGCCAGCCCGAGGAACTCCAGGGCCAGGTCCTCCGCTTCGCCGAGTGTGCCGGGCACGAGGCGGACCACGGGGCGGTCGCCGAGGGCGGTGTGCGTGTAGGTGCGGGCGGTCAGCGCGTCGGCGTCGTCCCGGTCGGTGGTGCCGGCCGGGAGGATCGCGCCCGCGTCCAGCAGGGCTGTCGCGCGAGCCCGGGCGGCGGGGCCGGAGGCGCTCCCGCCCCGGGCCTGGCCGGGAAGGGACGCCGCGTCCGCTGCCGCCGCGTCCGCTGCCGCCGCGTCCGCTGCCGCCGCGTGCGCTGTCGTCGTGTTCGCGTCTGTGTTCGTCGTCGTGATGCTCATGCCGCCCGCTCCTCGTCCTCGACGTCGCGGCCGGCGTAGAGCGCCGCCGCCATCCGCATGCCCTCCGACCACGCCACGGGGCCGACCTCGGCTGCCGTCAGCGCGCGCCCCGCGGGGTCGGTCCAGCCCAGGGGGCCCGTCTCGGTGTCGTAGGCGTCGTATCCGTCGTGTTCGCCGATCCAGATGCGCGCCTCGGCGGTGGCGCCGTCCTCGACCACGGGGCAGACCGCGTATCCCCCGCGCGACCGGTACCCGAGCTGAGTGACGCGGCCGTGCAGGAAGCGCAGTTCCTTGAACACGCCGCCGGCGTACGTATCCACGGAGGTGGTCTCCGGGGCGAGGCCCGGCGGGCGGCGCCACACCTCGCGGAACAGCTGCTCCACGTTCTGGCGCACCCCCAGTTCGACCGCGAACTCCCGCAGCTCGTCGAGGTCGTCGAGGAGCACGGGGTGGTCCACGCTGACCACGTCCGGGGTGATGCGGACCGTGTCGCCGTCCAGGTCGACGAGGCCGAGGCCGCGCTCGGAATCGACGTCGCGCAGGAACCCGGCGACCCCGCCGTCCGCGCCGGTGACCACCACGTCCCGCAGGGCCGCCTGCCACGCCGGGTCGGGCCAGACCCTGGCGAGCACGGCTGTGGGAACGGGCAGCGAGCGCACCATCCACTGCTCGACGTCGGTCAGGCACCGGCGTTCGTGCCGCTCCATCCACTCGGTCAACTGCCGGAGACTCACGACCGCCGGATCGTCCTTCAACTTGGCCGGAACGGACTTCAGCCGCCGTCCCTGCCCGTTGCGGCAGACCACCTTGCCCGCCTCCAGAGCGACTTCGTAGTCGCCTGCCGACACCCACCCCATGCGCTGTTCTCCCCTGTTTCCGAACGGCCGCCGAACCGGTGGCACGCTGATGAGACCCGTCGACGGCAACGCACCGTGACGAGTGGGAGAGACTCTAAGCGGCCCCAGTGACAACGGGTTCGGGCCCCCTCCGCAGCGTCCTGCGGCCGGCACCCCCGGATGGAGCGCCCGCCGTGGCGCCGAGGTCCGGTCCTCCACGTCATGGGACCTGCCGGAGCGACCGTCGGCACACCGGGAGTGGAGACGCCGGCGGCCGAGGGCGCCGAGAACCTCGGCCCCCTCGGCCCGGCTGCCCGTACGGAAGCGCGAAAAGCGAGCAGCGGGCGGCCCGATCGGGTGCGATCAGGGAGCGAGCACGACGGTCTTGCCGGGCAGCAGCCCGGCGCCGGCCTCCTCATGGACGGCGGCCAGCTCGGCCACCGGGCGGTGGGCGGCGACGTGGACCCGGAGCTTGCCGGCGTCCACCTTGGCGACCAGCTCGGTCAGCTGGGCTCCGTCGCTGCGGACCCACAGGCTCGCGCTGCGCACGCCCCGGGCGAGGTCCTCGGGGATCGGACCGGCCGTGCTGGCGGATACCCCGCCGTCGGCGACGTAGCGCGTCAACCGCGCCAGCTCCTCCGGCGAGACACGAACGTGGTTCACCACGACCTGGAACGGGCCACCCACAGCTTCCGGGCCCGCGGCCAGGTCGAGGGGGCCGGTGACCCGGTCCGCGCCGTAGCCCCGAAGGCGGTCGGCGTGCCGCGGTGCGTCAACCGCCGTCACGTGGGCCCCCGCGTCGACGGCGAGCTGCACCACGAGGCTGCCCACCGCGCCCCCCGCCCCGTTGACCAGCACGGTCTGACCGGACTTCAGCTCGGCGAGCTCGAACACCGTCTGCCAGGCCGCCAGCCCGGTCAGCGGCAGCGCCGCGGCGTCGACCAGCTCGGTCGTCCGGGGCGCCGGGGCCAGAGACGCGGCCGGGACGAGGACGTACTCGGCGGCGCCGCCTGCGGAGTCGAGGGGCAGCATCGCGACGACGCGGTCGCCGACCTCCGGGCCGGTCACGTCCGAACCGAGTTCAGCGACGGTGCCCGCCAGGTCGAGCCCCGGAACGTACGGGAGCGCGATCGGGATCATCTCGGCCAGGAAGCCGGCGCGGATGTGGTCGTCGACCGGGTTGAACGACGTGGCCGCCACCCGCACCAGCACCTGGCCGGGGCCGGGGACCGGACGCTCGACGTCCTCGTAGCGCAGGACCTCGCTGCTGCCGAACTCGTGGAAACGTATGGCCTTCATGGCACTTTCCTCCAGAGGGTGTTGATACCGCCGCCCACGGATGAGGCGGTCGGGCGGGACGGTGAAGCGCTTCGGGGCGCTCAGGTCAGTTGCACCGATCGCGTCGAGTTGCCCAGCACCATGCGGTCGATGGCGCTCACGGCACTGGCCGGGTCATCGGCGGCGCCGACGGCCAGGAGCAGCGGGACGAAGTGGTCGGCCGTCGGATGGGCGACCGCGGCGCCGGGTGCCTTGGCGCGGTAGTCGGCGAGGGCGTCGATGTCGCCGCCGGCGAGGGCGTCGACGGCCCATTCGTCGAAGGCCGCGGTGTCGGCGGCCAGCTCGGGCCGGTGGAAGACGGCGAAGCTGTGCGTCATGAAGCCCGAGCCGAGCACGAGGACGCCCTCTTCGCGCAGGGGCCGTAGACGTGCTCCGAGTTCGAGCAGGGCGCCGGGGTCGAGGCTGGGCATCGACACTTGCACGACCGGGACGTCGGCCGCGGGATACATGGCCATGAGCGGGATGAAGGCGCCGTGATCGAGGCCGCGGTCGGCGAACTCGTGCACAGGCGTCCGCCCCAGCAGGCCCGTGAGTCGCCGCGCCAGGTCGGTGGCGTCCGGGGTCGCGTAGGGCAGGGTCTTGTACCGGGGGTGGAAGCCGCTGAAATCGTAGTGGAGCGGGGTACCGGCCTCGGCCCGGGACATCGCGACCGGCGCCCGTTCCCAGTGGGCCGAGATGACGACGACAGCTCGGGGTTTGGGCATCGAAGAGGCCCAGTCGAAGAGGTCCCCGAGCCACCGCGGATCGTCGAGAGTGAACGGGGCACCGTGGCTGACGAAGAGGCTGGGCAGGGGCCCGTCGGAGGGATTCCACACCCGCTGTTCACGCGCCTGTGGCAGGACCCGGGCGAGCAGGTCGTCGTATGCCGCGGCTGGAGCACGCGACGGGAAAGGCCGAGCCAGGCTGCTCGTGGCCATCATCGAAATCAACTCCTTCACTTGCCTAGGCAAACATTTTCACTTGCCGAGGCAAGTCAAAAAGTAGCCTACGAAGGGTTGCCCAGGCAAGTGATCCGAGTTGCTCGGGCAAGTATGATGGGGCGCATGGATACTCAGTCGCCCTGGCTCGACGACGACCAGCAGGACCTGTGGCAGGCGCTTCTCACCGTCGTCATCGCCCTCCCTGCGGCCCTCGACCGCCAGCTGCAGCGGGACGCGGGCATCTCCAACTTCGAGTACGGGGTCCTGGCCCAGCTGTCCATGGCCGACGAGGCCACGATGCGGCTCAGCGAACTGGCCCGGCTCTGCGACAGCACCCAGCCCCGGCTGTCGAAGGTGATGGATCGGTTCGAAGCCCGCGACTGGGTCGCCCGCCGAACCGACCCCGCCGACGGCCGATACACGCTGGCCGCCCTGACCGACGCCGGCCGGCGGAAGCTCGTCGAGAGCGCGCCGGAACACGTCGCGCAGGTGAAGCGGCTCGTGTTCGATCCGCTCAGCGCCGCTCAGCGCCGCCACCTGGAGACCGCGCTGACCCGCATCGCCGCAACCGTGCGCCGGGAACTCGAAGGAGGCTGAGCGCCGCCCACGGGCCGATGACCGCTCGGGCATCACGCATGAGGGAGATGGGCGGGTCCCCGTGCAATCCTCCGAGCGAAGCGCAGCTCGACGTTGCGCTTCTTCTCCCGGCAGCGGCCACCGCACCACCGGCGATCCCGACGTTGAGCGGCTCGACGCTTCCAAGGGCACTCGCCAGACCCGCGCCGACCGGAGCGGACAGCGCGTACAGACCTCGGCCCCACGTCAGCAGCGAGGCCACGCCCCGCACTTCGCGGCTCCCGGCACCGCGTTCATCCGTGCGGTGAAGTGGCCCTCGACGGCGTCCGCCCTCCCGCACCCAGATGGCGCCCGAAGATCCTGGCGCCGGCGTGGATGCCGAGGGTGAGCCTGCGCCGGCACCCGGGCTCGGGCCGCTCACGGACTATTCGCCCGACCGTCCTCGACGGCGGGCGGACGCGGCTGTCGGCAAGGTGACCGCACCCGCGTCACACGAAGCGCGTGGTGACGGCCGATCCGAACGCGCAGCGCGTGGTGACGGCCGATCCGAACGCGCAGCGCGTGGTGACGGCCGATCCGAACGCGCAGCGCGTGGTGACGGCCGATCCGAACGCGCGGCCGTGGAGGACGGGCCACGTGGGCATCAGGTCTTCTCCGTCCGCTCGGCGATGTACGTGTTCATGCTCGTGCTCAGGTCGGCGAGCAGGGCCTCGAAGCCGGCTAGCACGTCCGGCGGATGCCCGGCCAGCACGGCGTCCAGGCGGACGCCCAGCGGCTGGAAGAACTCGTCGGCGCGCTCCTGGACATACGCGCTGCTGCGCAGGGTGATGACCCGGCGGTCGGTGTGTTCCCGGCTGCGGATGATGTGCCCGGCCTGTTCGAGTCGGTTGAGCAGAGCGGTCGTCGCGCTCGGGGAGAGCAGGATCCGCTCGCTGAGGCGGGCCGGGGACAGCGGGGCGCCCCGCTCCTCCGCCGCGGCGACCTCCAGCAGTGCGGCGGCGTCCGTGGAGTGCAGGCCCAGCCAGTCGGCGAAGAGGCGACTCAGTTCGGTGAAGTGGCCGCCGTAGGCCCGGAGCCCCTCGATCAGCCGTTCCCGCTGTTCCGCCACACCGCTGTGCGCCGAGTCCTCCACGGCCAACGCCAACGCCACCCTTCCTCCGAGATCCGGCACCCGCATCTCCCCCACGGGCCGCGCCGCACCTGCGGCCTTTTGACAACCTACCGCCCTGAATCTACTTTCTTTATGGAACTATTCCACGATGGAAGGACTTCTTGTGCGTGAACCGACCGCCACCCGTCGGTGGCTCGGCCTGATCGCGATCGCGCTGGGGGTGGCACTGATCGTGGTGGACACCACGATCGTGAACGTGATCGTCCCCTCGGTCATCGAGGACCTGGACGCCACCTCGGCCCAGACACAGTGGATCCAGGAGTCGTACGCGATCGTCTTCGCCGCGCTTCTCCTGCTCACCGGCCGGCTGGCCGACATCTTCGGCGCCCGCCGGATCTTCCTCGGGGGTGTCGTCGTCTTCGGTGCGACCAGCGTGCTGGCCGGGCTCGCGCCTAACAGCGGGCTGCTGATCGTGGCGCGGTTCCTCCAGGGCGCCGGAGCGGCGATGCTGCTGCCGACCTCTCTGTCCCTGCTGAAGGCGACGTTCACCGGCAAGGCACGCGGCCAGGCGTTCGCCGTGTGGGGCTCGACCATCGGCGCTGCCGCCGCGCTCGGCCCGCTGCTGGGCGGCTGGCTCGCCGAGCACGCCTCCTGGCGCTGGGCCTTCGGTATCAACGTGCCGCTGTCCGTGCTCGTCGGGGCCGGAGTACTCCTGTACATGGCCCCCTCGCCCCGGACTCGGGGCCGTATCGACGTGCCGGGCGCGCTGCTCTCCGTCGCCGGTCTCGGGCTGCTCGCGTTCGGCCTTGTCGAGGGACGTACGTACGGTTGGATCGTCGGTGTGCACCCGCTGGAGGTCCTCGGCCTCACCTGGTCCGGCGGCCCCTCGCCCGTCCTGGTGGCCCTGGTCCTGTCGGCCGCCGCCCTGTTCGCTTTCGTGCGGAGGCAGACCGCCCTGAGCCGCAAGGGTGACGCGGACCGGGTCCTGATGGATGTGAGCCTGTTCTCCGTCGCGTCGTTCCGGAGCGGCAACATCGCCACGCTGATCATCGGAATCGGCGAGTTCGGTGTCGTCGCGATCCTGCCGCTGTGGCTGCAGTTCACTCTTGGCTACAGCGCCCTGCAGGCCGGTCTGGCCCTCGTTCCCGTCGCCATCGGCTCCTTCGTCGCCAGCGGCGCGAGCTTCGGCATGGCCGCCAAGGTCGCCCCGCTGGGCCAGCTGCGCGTCGGTCTCGCACTGGAGGTCATCGGGCTCGCCGGGATCGGGCTGATCGCCGCCCCGGACAGCTCCTGGTGGTCCGTCTCCCTGGTGCTCTTCCTCTACGGAATCGGCGTCGGCTTCGCGACCGCCCAGGTCACCAACGTCGTCCTCAACGACATCCCCGAAGCCAGCTCCGGACAGGCATCCGGGATTCAGAGCGCCTTCCGGCAGCTCGGCTCCGCGCTCGGCATCGCCGCCCTGACCACGGTGTTCTTCACCACGCTGAGCACCCGGTTGAACGACCGGCTCACGGAGAGCGGCCTACCCGCCGGCGAGGCGGGCCAGCTCACCGGGGCCGTCACCGACAGCGCGGGAGCCGCGATCGGCCCGCTGGCCGCGAACCCGCAGACGGTCTCCGTCGCGGACGCGGCCCGCGCCGCGATGACGGACGGCGTGGTTCTCGGCGGTTACGTCGCCGCCGGATTCGTCCTCCTCGGGCTCATCGCGTCCTTCCTCATCCCCGCTTCCCCCGCGGCCGGTGCGGTGGAATCCGACCCGGCGGCGGTCCCGGAAGCCGTGACTCGCTGACGGTCCGGCCGTCGTCCTTTCCGACCTCACGCGGATGCGTGAGGCCGGAAAGGACGTCCGAGCCGGAACAGCGCCTTGGCCTCCCGCACCGGAACTTCTCCACGGAACAACTGTTCTCAGCACATCGACCGAGGCCGCGGCACCGGGCCGGTCTTCGAGGTGACCGCCCGGCTCACCAGGTCTTGCCGGCCTGCTCCCGGACCGTCCGGTTGAGGCGGTTGAAGAAGTTGGTCAGCGCGATCTCCAGCGTGATCGCGCCCAGCTGCTCCTCGCTGAAGTACTCGGCGGCGGCGTCCCAGATCTCGTCGGTCACGCCCGGTGCGCCGTCCTGAAGCCGGGTGGCGGCCTCGGTCAGGGCGAGGGCAGCCCGCTCCTCCTCGCTGAAGAAGGGCGTGTCACGCCACGCGACCACGTTGTGCAGCCGCTCCTCCGTCTCACCGGCCTGCTTCGCCGACCGGGTCGTGGCGAACACACAGGGGCTGCATCCGTTGATCTGACTGGCTCGTAGGTGGACCAGCCCCAGCAGCCGCTGGTCGACGCCCCCGGCGTGAACCGCCTTGTAGAGGTGCTGGATCGCCGTGGTCACGTCGGGATCGGCCGGGCTTGTCATACGTGCTTCCATCGGTCCTGCTCCTTCATCGGTTACCTGCGCCCCTCCGGGCCCGTCATCACCCATGACGGAGCAGAACCGAGGAAGGTAACAACGTGGACGAGACCAACCCGACGGGCACGATGGCCGAGACGTTCGAGGCCCAGCGCGACCGGCTGCTGGCGGTCGCCCACCGCATGCTCGGATCGCACGCCGACGCCGAGGACGTGGTCCAGGAGGCCTGGTTGCGGCTCTCCCGCCAGGACTCGGCGACCATCCACAACCTCGGGGGCTGGCTGACCACGGTGGTCGGCCGGATCAGCCTCGATGTCCTGCGGTCGCGCCGGACCCGCCCGGAGGCGTCCTACGACGACCGCCTGTCCGAGCTCGTGGTGACGCTCGACGACCGTCCCGCTCCCGAGGACGACGCGGTGCTCGCCGACTCGGTAGGGCTCGCGCTCCTCGTCGTACTGGAGTCGCTCGGGCCGAGCGAGCGGCTGGCGTTCGTACTGCACGACCTGTTCGCAGTGCCGTTCGACGAGATCGGTCACATCCTCTGCAAGTCCACCGCCGCCGCCAAGATGCTCGCCAGCCGCGCCCGCAGGAAGGTGCGGACGGCGGAGCGTCCGACCGGCGTCGGGCAGGAGCAGCGAGATGTCGTCCAGGCCTTCCTGGCGGCGGCGCGTCGCGGCGACTTCGAGGAGTTGCTGCGGGTTCTCGACCCCGAGGTGAAACTGACCGTCGACACCCCGTCCGGCGTCGTCGTCGCCCTCGGCGCCACCAAGGTCGCAGCCAGCGCGCATCTGTCCTCCGGCGCGGCCGCACAGGGGCGCGCGGTGCTCGTCGGCGGCCTCCCGGGAGTCGTCTCCTGGCGCGAGGACGGCACCCCGCTCTCGCTCCTCGCGTTCACCGTCGTCGACGGCCGGATCACCGACATCACGGTCATGGCGGACCCGGCGAGGCTCGCACTGATGGACCTGCCCGATCCGGCGTGAGTCCCTGCCGGGGCGGCGCGCCCGCCCCGCTCCGGCGTGCTGCGCGCACCGTGCTCGCCGCCGGCCTCTCCAGAAATGATCAAAGGCCGGTTTCGGATTGCTCCGAAACCGGCCCTGATCTGCGACTGTCTCCAGTCGGGACGACAGGATTTGAACCTGCGACCCCTTGACCCCCAGGAGTGAGGGTCGAGGATATTTTCTGGACATAGCAGACTTAATCCGGGCACAAGCTGTGCATGGAAGCATGCATCGTGCACCACCGCGCGTACCGTGTGGTCCCCAACTGGTCCCCAGGATCGCTGTCATGGCGGTGAGGATCGATCTGGCGTCTCTGGTCACCGCAGGGTGAGGGCAGATTGGCCGGCGGACTGTCAGTGCCCGCGCATAGCCTGCCGGCATGTCCTCGACTCGCGATGAGCTTCGCTATGTCATGCTCGGTTCCCTCTTTACACCTGAGGTTCCCCTGGGGTTGACCCGGGGCATCCTCATCACCTGCCACGTCTCGGCGACAGGCAAGGGCAAGCTCCACGGAATCCCCGAGTGCCGCACGCTGCGGTCAGCCGCCTCCGTGAACCAGATCGACGTTCGGCGAAGCCGTGGCGCGGCTCTGCCCCAGCTGTCGGTGGCCTCTGCCCACAGACAGCCTCATCCTGCCGCTCGGCGCCGCCGTGAGCGAAGTGGATTCTCTCGCCATCTGGCTCGACCGTGAGTCCAAGGACGAGGAGGACCTCGAGGCCGAGCGTGACGCCGCCACCGCCCTCACCGCCGGCGAGTACCCGCCCCCCGCCACCGAATCCGGCGACGAGGAGGAGAAAGACGACGACGAGGCCGGGCACGGCGAGGAATGGGAGCGATACGACCGCGCCCGCAACTTCCGCTCCCGACATCACGAGCACTGGCGTCGGCTGCACTCCTACCGGACACGGAGCAACGAGGCCGTGTCCGAGTACCCCTTCTTCGCCCCCTGGGCCGACGGTC
Source organism: Streptomyces sp. NPDC091287 (assembly GCF_044768525.1). Taxonomy (NCBI): domain Bacteria; kingdom Bacillati; phylum Actinomycetota; class Actinomycetes; order Kitasatosporales; family Streptomycetaceae; genus Streptomyces; species Streptomyces sp. NPDC091287. Next base: position 328,432 of record NZ_JBIVUV010000001.1, on the reverse strand, counting down.
TGCAGAGTCGCCTCGCCACGGTCCTCGATGAGGAGCGTCGGGCCTTCGCGGCCCTCGTGCAGCCGATCCGCCTGCTGGAGGCGGCTGTCGTGCGTATCCCGCCCGAGGCGAAAGTCTCCGCAGACCCCGGCCTCGCCGGGTTGGGAGCGGAGGCAGGAGAAGACCTTCCGGCGAGCATGGTACGAGTGGAGTCGGCGAGCCATCTGATCCTGGCGCCGCCTGGAAGATCAGGACTTCTCGGTCTACACCGTCGTCAGCGACGCCTTCGGACGTCGCCGTAAGGGGAAGCCCGAGGCCCACGCCCCTTTCCGCCTACTCACTGCCGACTGGATCCGTCAGGCACGAGAAGAAGCCGGCCGCCCGTCAGTACGATATGGCAGCTGGTGGCGGTGAAGGCCCCCGCCCTCATCCGCCGGGCCGACGGAAGCGTGCACCAGGCCCCCCCCGGAACCCTCCTCGGGGTCGTGGAACACGTCAGGCTCGTCGATGTCCGCTTCCGGCTGGCCTCGGCGATCTGCTGCTGCTCTACATCGACGGCGCCTGCGAGGCACGTCCCCGCCCCAGCACACCGCCCGGCGAGCTGCAGCAGGTGTTCGGCGACGCCGAGCTCGCCGCCGCGCAGTCCGGCAGGCGCGGACTGGACGCGGAAGCGACCGTGAAAGACATCGGCGCGGCCCTGGCCGACCACCACGACTGCTGGGCCAGCGACGACACCGCCTTGCTCGCCTTGCGCGTACCTCCGCCCTCCTGACCCCGGGGCTCCGGGCGGGCCACCAGCACCATCACGTGTGGCGCCGCGATCCAGTGGCACTCAGAAGCGCGGGCCGCTGGAAAGGGTGATCGTGGAAGCGCATCCCCGGTCCCCGACTTCTCCAGGAGCGGTGGGCTCCCGGCGGCCGACGGCCGGTCCCACAGATCCACGGGCCCGCGCACGACGCGGCGAACGCGCTCGAAGAGGTCCTCGCGGTCGAGATCAACACGGCCGCCGAGAACCCGCTGATCTCGGCCAACGACATGGCGGCCTACCACCACAGCTGCTCCTACCTCGCCCAACTCTCCTTGTATTTAGACCACTTCAAGCTGCGGTGACCCAGGTAGCCCGGCTGCCGGTCTCCCGCCTCTCGACGCTGAACAACCCGGGCTTCACCCGCCTGCGGCCCTTCTCCGCGCCCGCCTCCCTCGGCCACGCGGTGCTCTCCCGGGGCGTGGAGGAGCAGGCCAGCTTCGCGTCCCTGGGGGCGCGGCAGACCTTGCGGGCGTGTAAGGCGTACCGGCTCGTCGTGGGCTGCGAACTCGTCGCCGCCGACGAGGCGTTGCACCATCGCGACCTGCGGCTCGACCCCGGTCTGCCGGTCGGCCGCGCCTTCCAGCTGGCGGACGCGGACCTGGCCGTCCGGCCGCTGACGGACGACCTGACGGCGGCGGGCCTGCTCGACCGGTTCATCGAGCTGTGGGTGGACCTCGGGACGGGGGCGGGAACGCCGGCGAGGCCGTAGTTCACGATCCCGCCGGTGATCCCGTTGGCGGATTTTCGGCCTCGGAAAGAGAAGGGGAGAGCGAGACAGACAGTGACATGGACTTTCCACCCAACTCCCCTGCTGGAGGCAGAAAGCCTGACCGCTCTTTCACCACGGGTGACATTGGGCCATTCCAGCCCACCGGCTCCGCCGTTTGATTAGCGTGGTGCAGCATGAACGACAGCCGCGAGCCCGCTTCCGTCGAGCTTTCCGATGACGGCCTGGCACGCAGAGCCAAAGCGCTCGCCTGCACGGCCCCTCTCCAGGCTCTGGACGAGAACAAGGGGAGCCTGCGCTGGGTGGAGGCGAGTGTCTACCAGCTGGCGGAGATCGCGCTGCACACCATCGACCAGGTCACCATCTCGATGGACTTCGACTCCGGGGCCAACCAGCAGAAGGTCGTCGACCAGGTGGCGCGGTTCGCCGCCCTCCAGGCTCCGGAACGTACGGCGGAGGAACACAGCAAGGTGGCACGGCACGTGCTCCAGCGCCTGATCAACGTCGGCACCGTGGACCGGAGTTTCGCCGAGAAGATCGGTTCCATCGACCGCAGCGGTGTCTACCGGCGCTATGACTTCCGGTTCAACCTCCTGGTCGAACGGGCGGGCCCGGACGGAAAGATCTACCTCCGTGCCTCCGACGAGGCAATCAACGTGCTGGTCGGCGCACTCGACACCGATGTGGAGTCGGCGCAGATCGCGGCGGAGGTGAAGCTCGAGAGTCTGATCAGGCGACGCAAGATCGCCGAGGCCAAACTCGCCGCCGAGCAGGCCCGCTACCGGACCGTCCAGTACGGGGAGATGCTGCGCCAGCTGCTCGACGCCACCTCCCGGGACATCCGTGCGGTCGACTGGGAGCAAGAAGTACCGAAGCTGCTCGCGGATGCGCTGATCCACATCGAGGAGCGCTACGACTTCGAGCATCGCATCCTGAGCAACATCAGTGAGCTCCGGGACAAGTCCGACGAACCGCTGCGCAAGCGAAAAGCCGCGGAGTTGGTCACGATCGTCCGCGACTGCATCCGTCGACATATGCAGTTGCAGCAGAGGTTGTTGACGGCGGGCGCCCTTTTCCGGGAGGAGCAGGACCGGCAGCAGTTCGCGGAACTCCCCGTACGGTCTGTACTGGACCTCCACGGACAGCTGTTGACCCCGGCGCTGGGGCTCCCGCTCGGTGACGCGCTGACCGTCGGTAAGGAGTTCTTCAGGGGAGCTACCGGCGCCAGACCCCCTGTCGTACTCGAACTGTCCGGCCTGGTGACTCGATTGCTCCGGCCGATGCCGGAACGTGACCGCCTCGGGGAGGAGATCCCGGAGCCCGACCTCACCGACACGACGGAGAAGCCCGTCTTCTCCCTGGAGGACTGGGCCGCCACCGACGCTCTGCTCGACCTCCGCGACACCCCCCGGCAGCTGAGCGACCTGCTGACCGAAGCCGAGCGCAACGCGCCCAGCACAGCGGCCCTGCTCCTGCACCGGGCGGTCAACGCCTTCAATCCGCATGTCGGCGAAAGTATCGCGCGCGGCGACTCCCGGCTGCTTGTCGGCGTAGCCACCGGAGACCGCTTCGACCACCCCCATTTCGGCGGAGACGGTCTCCTGCTCTACTCCGCCCCGATCGTCTCTCCCCCTGACGCGAGCGATGCCCCAGATCCGAGCCCTTTCTTCCCGAGGAACCTTTGCGATGAGTGACACCTTCACGGTCTCGGATGCGGAGGGCGCCGCCCAGCTGGTGGCCTTCGGCATGCGTCCGCGACTGCATCCTTCGCAGGATCGTGAGTACCTGGACCTCCTCCGTCGTCATCGCGAGGACGACGCCTTCCGCTTCCTGACGAAACGGATCGCGCTCAGCCTCGGTCTCCATGTGGTCGCTGTGGATCCCGGCACCGGCATGGTGCTCGCTCCCGTCAGCGGGTCGGTCTTCGAAACGAGGATCGAGGACTACGCCCGTAGGTCAGGCCATCGCGGAGAAGGTGAGAGAGCCCTGCACGGCATCATCCACCTCGCGGTGGCGGTGCTGGCCTTTCCCCGCCCCGCCGACCTGGCCGATGACGGCTACATCGGCCGGGTCACGGCACGGGTGGTCGACGAGACCGTACGGGAGATCTGCCGGAAATTGGGACGCCGTGCGGCGGAGGCCGAGAGCGCCGAGGACGCCCCGACGGGCGCCCCAGAGCTTGAGCGAGCCTGGCGGGCCTACGCCCGTCGGCCGCAGGTCTCGGAGACCAAGGACGAGCGCGCCGCACCCAATTCGACCCGTGGGATGACCTCCCGCGCTCTGCGATTTCTCACGGAACATGGCCTCCTGGTCATGGTCGAGGACGACGAGACGGAGGAGAACGTCTTCCGCACCACTCCCCGATACCAGGTGCACGTGCGTGAACTGGCCTCCACAGCCGCGTTCGAGGAACTCGTCGGCCTTGGCGTGGTGCCCGACATCACTGGCCCCGGCGGAACGCTCCGCGTCGGCCTGCCGGTCGCGAGGGCCGGGGAACCGCAGGACGTATCGAAGGGCGGCTCCGATGTATGAGTTGTCGAGGGTGGCGCTTCAGTCGGTCGGTCCCGCCGGAGCGCGCTACCAGGACGTCCTCCTCGACTTCAGCGCTGTCGGCCGCCCGGTCTCCGACCGCCGCATGTCGTTGTTTGGCGCCGGTGCGCCCGCTCGCCGCCCGTCACCGGCGACCGTGCTCTTCCTGGAGAACGGAGGAGGCAAGTCCGTACTGATCAAGCTGATCTTCTCGGTGGTCCTGCCCGGCCGCCGGCAGATCGTCGGTACGAGCGGCGGAGGCGTCCTGGAGCGCTTCGTGCTGCCCAAGGACACGTCCCACGTCGTCCTGGAATGGACACACGCCCGCAGCGGCCGCCGCCTGATCACTGGCAAGGTGATGGAGTGGAAGGACCGCCGCGAGTCCTCCGACCCACGGAACCTGCTCGAACGCTGGTACCACTTCCGCCCCACGGCCACGCTGCACCTCGACAATCTGCCCTTCTCGTCGAGCAACCACTATCGGACCCAGACCGACTACCTCAACAACCTGGTGAAGGCGGACGCCGCCGACTCCGCCATGGAGTACGGCGAGTTCGTGCGGCAGGGGGAGTGGACCGAGCGGCTGGCGGACCTGAACTTGGATCCCGAGCTGTTCAAGTACCAGCGGAGCATGAACGCCGACGAGGGCGAAGCGGCGGAGGCGTTCTCCTTCACCAGCGACATCGCGTTCGTGAACTTCCTGCTCGGTGCGGTCCTACCCACGGACCCCGCCAAGGAGCTCGCCGATCTACTGGACACCTACGCGGGGCGCCTGCATCGGCGTTCCGCGCTGCTGATCGAACAGGAATTCGCGCAAGGTGCGTTGAGCATCCTCCAGTCCCTCGCCGATGCGCGTGTGACTGCCGACGAGGCGCGTGTCCGGCGGAGGATCACCACTCTGGAGATGGCGACCCTGATGGGGCGTCTCCGAGCCCGTGCGGGGGCCGAGGCCGGAGCTGTCCGCCGCATCCAGGGCGAGGCCAGGCAACTCGCCGACGACAGCGCCAAAGCGCGGGCTGAGCACGCCCGGCTGGAGGCGGCCACCGTCGAACTGGAGCGCCTGGTGGCTGAACTCCGCTGGCAGGACGCCCGTGTCGAGGCCAATGCGGCACAGGAGGAAGCCAGGCGGGCCGAGGACGAGTCGGCGGCCTGGGCGGTCGCCCCCACGGTGCTGCGGCGCCTCACCGCGGAGCAGCGGCTAAGTGGTCTCCGAGTGGTCGTGGCTGCCGCCGAGAAGGCCGCCCAGCCCGCGCTGGCCGCCAGGGACGAGGCGGCGGCCCTACTGATCCGGGCTCTGCGCGACGGGATGGAGGAGCTGAAGGAGAAGAGCAGCCGGATCGAAGTGCAGGCTGTCGCTGCCGCGGAGCAGGCCGAAGCGGACCAGAAGGTCCATAATGACGCACTCGGCCGAGCGATCGGCCAGGTGAAGGAAGCCCACACGGCTGAGCAGCGTGTACGAGAGGTGCGCGGCCGGATCGCCGATGCGGTGCGCGAGGGCTTGCTCGCCCCCGAGGCCACCGCCTCCAGTGCACTGGAGGAAGCACAGGAAGCCGTGGCGGGCAACGCGCGCAGGCTCGCGGCACTGGAGAAGGAGGTGAAACGGCTCGAAACCGAACAGCAGGAGGCAGCGCGCGCTGTCGAGACGTCCGAGCGGCAACTCGCCGGGCTGCACCGTGGTCTCGACAGCGCCGAACAGAAGTGGAAGGCGGCTGTGGCCCGCAGGGACGCCCTGGGTGTGGACCCCGCGTTCCTCGATCTGCTCGGTCACCGACCGGACCACCTGGAGACCGCCGCAGAGGCGCTGAGGAGCCGTTTGGTAGAGGTTCGGGACAAGGCGGCTGCCGAGATCACGGACCTCCACGTCGCCGAAGCCCAGGACGCGAGGTCCCGCTTCGCCCTGGAGAGCACCGAGCTGCTGCCCGCCTCTTCCGAGGCGACGCGTGTCAAAGAACTCCTCGTGGAAGGCGGCATCACCGCCTGGACCGGGTGGGAGTACCTCGCAGCGATCCCGGACGTCGAACGCCGTCGTAAGCTCGTCCGGCAGGTGCCGCAGTTGGCGAGCGGTGTACTGCTGAACAACCCCGCTCAGTTGCCGGCGGCGGAAGAGCTCGTCAACAGGCAAGAACCCCATCCGAGCGTATTCCTCGCGGTCGGAACGACGGAAGCTGTCACCCGGACACACCCTGATATCAGCGGGGTCGGCTTCATCGTCGAGCCGCATCCGGCGTTGTACGACGAGCGGTCAGCCGACACGGAACGCCGTCAGGTGAGGCAACGGCACGACCAACGTGTGGCCAGACTCGCCGAACTGTCCGAGCGGCGGGCGGCCGCGGCGGCACTGGTGGCCCGGATCGAGGAGTGGCGCAGGGACTTCCCGCCCGGCCGCCTCGCCGAACTCCAGCAGTACATGGAGGAGCGGCGCCTGCTGGCCGAGGCAGGGGAGCAGGAGGCCCGCGAACTGCGTGCAGTTCACGACGCGTTGTCCGATAGACGTCTCGCGGCCCTGGAAGAGGCCGAGCCGGTGCGGAGCGCCCAGCGGGGGCTTGACGAGCGCGCCCACCGACTGACGGTCCTCGCCGACGAGGAGGCACAGGTCCCCGGCTGGGAAGCCACGGCCGTTCTGCGCGGGGAAGCAGGCGAACGAGAGCGGGAGGCGGCCGGGGAAGCCGACCGCGCTGCCCGGCGGGGCCGGGAACAGGCAGCCGCGCTGCTGCGGCAGGTGGACGGCATGCGTGCCTCCGCCAGCAGACTGTCGGAGGAGCTGACCGGCCTACCGTCGGACGTCGAAGTCCCAGGAGTGCCGGAAGGCGCGAGCGCGCCACTGGAAGTGCTCCGGCGCGACTACGCACAGGCGGCCGAGACCTATCTGCGGGTGTCGGTAGGGGACCAGCTGCTCGCGGATCTGCAACAGACCGAGAGGGAGATCTCGCTGATCGCGGCTGAACTGGACGAACACCAGTACGCCGCGGTCGAGTTGGCGGGAGAATTGCTGAACGGCCCACAGGGGACGGATGCCGCATCCCGGGAGCTGGCCCGCCGGATCGCCGATCAGGCCGCACCTGAGCTGCGCCTGCGAGCCTCGGAGCTGAGCGCACACGCGGCGAGCCGGAGGCAGGAGTACGAAAAGTTCACCCCTCCCCTCGCGGAGGTCGACCTGGCTCCCTTCGAAAGACCGCGCCATGTCGGCCATGGCCTGCGCCTCCTGGAAGAGGCGAAGGAGATGCGGAATCAGGCGTCCCGGACGGTCACGGAGCTGGACCGGCACGGACAGCGCCTGAAGGAGTCCCTGGAGGAGACCGAATCGTCACGCAAGGGATTCGAGCTACTACTGATGGGATCCGATGAGTTCGCGGAGTTCGCGCCCATCACCGGTCCCGCCGGCCCCGAACCGTACGGGGACGACCTGGCCGCAGCCGCTGCCGAACACCAGGCGGCCCGTACCGTCCATGACGAAGCACGTAGGCAGGAGACGGTGGCGGAGGACGAGGAGCGGCGCTTCTCCGACCAGCTCGTCCGGCATGCCGGACGAGACCGGTTCCTTCCGCTGGAGACCAGCAGCCGGAGGATCATCCTGGAGATCGAGCGGGCTGAACTTCCCGGACGGGCTGTTGAGTGGGTAGGAGCCATGAGGGGGCGTCTCCGCTCGCTCACCGATGACCTGGAGACGATCGACCGCCACCGGACCGCCATCGTTCGACAGCTGTCCCAACAGGTCGCGGAGGCGTTGGAGACCCTACGTCGGGCCGAGCGGTTCTCCCGCCTGCCCCAGGGGCTCGGTGACTGGTCCGGTCAGAATTTTCTGAGGATCCGGTTCCGGAGCGTCTCCGAGGAGGCCCTGCGCGACCACATGGGCCTGCTCGTGGACGATATGGCCAAGAGCACGGTCGAGGCTCTCGAAACGGGACGGGAGCCTAAGCGCGACGGCCTCTCCCTGATTCTCAAAGGAGTGGCAGCCGGGGTGCCGAGCGGCTTCAAGGTGACGATCCTCAAACCTGATTCCGCATTGCTGGCCCAGAAGGTACCCGTGTCCGACATCCGCGCCGTGTTCTCCGGTGGGCAACTGCTCACCACGGCGATCATTCTCTACTGCACCATGGCGGCTCTGCGTGCCAACGACCGCGGCCGGGTCGGTCATCAGCACTCCGGCGTGCTGTTCCTTGACAACCCGATCGGCCGGGCTTCCACCACCTACCTGCTGCGACTCCAGCAGTCGGTCGCCCGCACGCTCGGGGTGCAACTGATCTACACGACAGGTCTGTTCGACACCAACGCGCTGGACACCTTCCCTCTGGTCATCCGACTGCGCAATGACACGGATCTGGGCGCCCGGCGGAAGTACCTGTCCGTGGAAGGGGTGTTCGGGCGCTATCTGGACGAGTCCTTGGCGACGGGCGCCCCGCAGATCTCCGCCTCCCGTTACTTCGTCAAGGACGAGACTGCCGATGACGACGAGTGAGAAGGCCCTCGCGCTTCTGTCAAGTCTGCACGAGTGGAAGTTCGAGCGTGGCTGGAAAGGCACAACGGGATCCGATGTGAGGATCGACGACGTGCGGCAGGTCTTCCTGCGCATGCCGAGACCCGCGGGGAGAGGCGGAGACCTTCCGCAACGCATCCTCTCGGAGTACCTGCAAGAACTGGCCGAAGCCGGACACCTCAAACCTTCGGTGAAGACGGATCGGGAGCGGAAAGCGCCGTTGCCGCTCAGCGTCAGACTGACCCCTGTCCGCTCCGTGACCAGGAAGATTCCGCCGATGCCGATCTGGGCCGGCGAACTGGCACAGATCGAGGATTACTGGGCTCTGGCCCGGACGACGGACAGGATTCGTGCCGCCTACGAGGCATTGAATACCCGGCTGCACAGCGGACACAGAGGAATGAGTATTCCCCAACGCGAGAGGGCCTTGCAGATCTTCGGCTTGCACCCCTTCTTCCAGCATCCGGATCATCCGGCGGAGAAACTCTTCGACACGCTGGACGCGCAGCCGCTCTTCTCCGACCGGGAACGTCTGCTGAAGTTGCTCAACGCGTTCGATGTCGATCCTCCCCTGCTCAGCAAGGACTTCAGATCGAGGGGCCTGGTGAAGAACCACGCCGGATATCACAAACCCGGTAAGGGAAGCACGCTCCTCGTCATCGAGAACTCCACCACCTACTGGTCGATCTCCCACATGCTCGGGCACATCGGGCGCACCGGTCACCGGATCGGTCATGTCGCGTGGGGCAGCGGCGTCACGTTCCAGAAGTCCATCGGCAGCCTCACCGCGAGGGACCGGATCTCCGACATCGTCTACTTCGGCGACCTTGACCCCAGCGGACTGGCGTTCCCCGCTCGCGCCGAGCGGTACGTCGGCCGCCTGCGGGTCCGCCCGGCCTTCGAGTTGTACGACGCACTGCTGCGGCTCGGCACGCCCAGCCGCAGCCTGCCGAAGGAAGCCTGGAGCACACAGGAACGGGTTGACGAGCTGGTTTCCTGGCTCGATCCCCGCCACCACGACCAGGTGCGCGCCCTCCTTCTCAGCGGCAGTCGACTGGCACAGGAATGGGTCGGCTTCGACCACCTGAGTACCACCGAACGCTGGTACGCGGATGTGCGGGACACGTAACCGTCTCCGCTTCTCCGTCGTTTGACAAGAACGCCACGGCCGGTGCTGTTGCGGACCGCGTGAACCTCTCGGCGCGGAGCCGAGTCCAAGAAAGGCGAGTTGCGTGTCCCTTCCGGAGAATGTGGTGCGTCGGGCGGAGGGCTTCGCATCAGGCCACCCTCTTCCCATCGGCCGGCCCGCGCTGGCAAGCAGAATCATCCGTGAGCTGCACCGCTGGGGGATGGTCGTAGTAATCGGCGGGCCAGGCGTCGGGAAGAGCCATCTGATCGAGCACGGCGTGTACGCGCAATGCGCGGCGGAGTTCGGCTCCGTGGTCACGTGGTCCCCCGGGGTGGCGGAGTACCTCACCTCGCGTACCGAGGAGTTCGTACCGCACTGGCCTCCGCCTGTATTGATGCTGCTCGACGAAGCCGTAGGCCCCGAGTCGATTCCCGATGTCCTGCTGAACCACGGTCTTCAGTTCATCGTCGTCTCGCGCGCGTCGGCAGCCGAATGGCGTCGCCTGCCGAGCTCTCCAACGGTCGTGGAGGTCGGGCCGTTCGACCGTGAGGAGTCAGTCCGGTTCCTCATGACCAACCTTGAGGGACTGGCCGAGGCGGAGGCCGACCGCCTCGCGGAGCACCTGGGCGATCTGCCGCGTGCGCTCGACAGGGCCATCCGCCTGTTCACTCCGGACACGACCGTGGACAGCTTCCTCCTGAGCGTGGGCCGCCACATCGAGCTGCTGGTCCGAGACGAACACCCCGGGGTCGGCCCGTCCTCGGTCGAGGTCGCGATCCGCAAGGCTGTGGACGACCTCCCGGCCGGCGCCGGGGTCACCCAGCGCAGTGTCCTGGGAGCCCTGGCCCTGATGGGTGGCCGACCCTACCCGGTGCCCCGCATGGACGTTCCCCCGCCCTGGCAGCCCTGGCGTTCGGCACTCACCGGCCTGCCGCCCGAGCGGCAGCTCCCGCTGCACAGCCTCTCCACCGTCGTGATGCCGGACCTGGAGCGCCGTGAGCTCCTCACGATGGTCGATGGTGGCGCTCGTGTCGACTGGCTCACCTCGCACCTTGTGCGTCGCGCACTGTCGTCGGCGGACCTCGAACTGGCCGCGCACATGGCCGAGGTGATGCTGCTCGGGACGGTGCCCGACAGCCAGGGCGACGCGGCGTGGGAGCACTGGCCCTCCTGGAGGACGAGCGCCCGCGCCCTCGTGGCCATCGACCCCGGTTGCATGACCACGGTGCCCGGCCGCCGGGCCCTGCTCGCGGCATGCGACTTCCTCATCGAACAGGGGCGCGCCGCCGACGCGCGCGCCCGACTGCTCGCTCTCCGCGAGGCGTGGAGGAACACGGAGGGCATTCCCTCCGAACCCCGGGTGCAAGTTCTCGACCTGTTGGGGCGGGCGTCGTACGAACTCGGTGACCTCCGTTCGGCCTGCCGGTACGGTGAGAGTGCCTTCCGGGCCCGCCGCTTGGCGAACGACCGGTGGAGCCGCGATCCCGTCGCCCTTTCCGGTGCCGCCCACTGGGCGCTGGCCGCGGGGCGCCGGAAGTGGCTCGTGGAACTGCGGAGACTGGCCCGGTGCCTCCCGGACCAGCGGCTGGAGCTCCGCATCGAATCCTTCGACATGCTGGTCCGCGTCCGATCGTTGTACGGTATGTGCCTTGCCGATTCGATCCACGAGCTGCTCTGCGCCCAGCGCGACATCCTCTCCTCCGAGCATCCGCATACTCTCTTCACCATGGACCTCCTGGCGGACGCCTATCACCGGTCGGGCAGGGCCGACGAGGCACGGGAGACCCTGGCCAAGGTGCTGGAGCTCCGAGCCAGGACTCTCGGACCGGGACATCCCCACACGCGAGCGGCGGCCATGAAGTGGTACACGCGGTCCCACGAGGAGGAGTGACAGGAAGGCCGGGGCGCTGCCGACGATCAGGGCCGGCGATCGCCTCAGTTAGGTGAACCCAGCTGTTCCCGTCACCACCTGGTGGGACAGCGGACGTCTCGCCTCCGCGGACGGCATCCACTCCGCTATTCCGAGCCTCGCCCCCCGTCTACGCATCGCTCCCCAAGGCAACTCCGATCTCACGTGGCTGACCGTGCTGAACGAGCGGGCTCTCCAGTACAAGGGCAAGCGGGCCCACAAGGTTCCCATCGTCGAGGAGATCCACTCCCTCATCGCCCAGCGCATCCTGTCCACCGGCCCCAATCCGGACGCCCGCCTGTTCACGGACCCGCGCGGCGGACGCATCTCCACCGCCGTCCTGCGCGACGCCACACACTGGGACGACGTGGTCACCAAGCTCGGCTACGAACATCTGCGCCGCCACGACCCCCGGCACACCGCACTCACCTGGTTCGCCGACGCCGGGGTCCACGTACACGTCCTCCGCAGGATCGCAGGCCACGGTTCGCTGACCACCACCCAGCGCTACCTTCACCCGGACGTCCACAAGACCACGGCCGCCGGGGCGGCGCTCTCGGCCCACTTCAACGTGCTGCGCGCACCACGCTCACTGCCGAGCCCCATCGTCATGACCCGCTGACCCGATCAAGGAGCCCGGACCTCACATGGTCCCCAACTGGTCCCCAAAAATGATCAAGGGCCGGTTTCGGATTGCTCCGAAACCGGCCCTGACCTGCGACTGTCTCCAGTCGGGACGACAGGATTTGAACCTGCGACCCCTTGACCCCCAGTCAAGTGCGCTACCAAGCTGCGCCACGTCCCGCTGCCCGTCTGACCTGGGGTTTCCCCTGGCTGAACGCGCATGAGAACAATACCGCACTCCAGCAGGTGGTCACCAACACCATTCCGCGCTTGACCTCAACCGCGGTTGATGTTGAACGCTCGGTGTCATGACGAACACGACCGCCGCGACGGTACGCGGCCCCCGCGCCTTCCATGACCTCGACCGCCTGATCGCCCTGATGACCGGCGCGGAGAAGCACGCCCCCGCCGCCCATTCCACGCTCGACGCCCTGTGGGTGCTCTACGACAGGGTGCTACGCGTCACACCGGACACGGCCGACGCCTCCGGGCGGGACCGTTTCCTGCTGTCCAAGGGGCACGGGCCGATGGCGTACTACGCCGTCCTCGCCGCGCACGGCTTCTTCGGCGAGGAGCTGCTGCCCGGCTTCGGAGCGTACGACTCGCCGCTCGGCCACCACCCGGACCGGCTGCTGGTGCCGGGGGCGGAGATCGGCAGCGGATCCCTGGGGCACGGGCTGCCGCTCGCCGTCGGAACGGTGCTCGGGCTGCGCGCCCAGGGCCTCACCGACCCCCGGGTATGGGTCCTGATCGGTGACGCCGAGCTGGACGAGGGCAGCAATCACGAAGCCATCGCCCACGCGGGCCCCGCCGGGCTCGAACAGCTCCACACTCTGGTGATCGACAACGATTCCGCCACCCACGGCTGGCCCGGCGGGATCGCCTCCCGCTTCGTGTCCGCCGGGTGGGCGGCGGTGACCGTGGACGGTCGCGACCACGAGGCTCTGTACACGGCGTTCACCACACCCCACCCGGGTAAACCGCTGGCCGTCGTCGCCCGCGTGGAACCCAAGAGCTGACCGCACCGACCGACCCCGTACGACCACCACCGCACCACCACCGCACCACCGCCACTTCGCACACCGGAGCCCTCGGGAGGGACCCTTCATGGACACCATGCGTGACCGATTCATCAGCACCGCTTCGCGACTCCTGGACGAGGAGCCCCGGCTGGCCGTCGTGCTCGCCGACATCAGCGCCGACGGCTTCGCCCCGGCCCGGCGCGCCCACCCGGACCGGGTGATCAACGTCGGAATCCGGGAGCAACTGCTGGTCGGGGCCGGTGCGGGGATGGCGCTGACGGGAATGCGGCCGATCGTGCACACCTTCGCCAGCTTCCTGGTCGAGCGACCGTTCGAACAGGTCAAGCTGGACTTCGGGCACCAGGGGGTCGGCGGGATCCTGGTGAGCGCCGGCGGCTCGTACGACTGGCCCGCCGGGGGCTTCACGCACATGTCCCCCGGTGACGTGGCTCTCCTGGACACGCTCGACGGCTGGACCGTGCATGTGCCGGGCCATCCGGACGAGGCCGAGGCCCTGCTGCGGGAGTCCGTCGCCGGCGACGACCGGGTGTACGTACGCCTCTCGCTCCAGGCGAACCGGGAGGCGCTGCCGGTGAGCGGCACGGCCGGGTTCACCGCGGTCCGCCAAGGGCGGCGCGGGACCGTGATCGCGGTCGGCCCCATGCTCGACAACGTCCTCGCCGCCACCGAGGGGCTGGACGTCAGTGTGCTGTACGCGACGACCGTGCGGCCGTTCGACGCGGCGGGGGTGCGCCGGGCCGCCGGTGCGGCCACGACCGCGGACGTGGTGATCGTGGAGCCGTATCTGGCGGGCACCTCCGCCACCGCGGCGGGCGAAGCGTTGATCGACCTGCCCCACCGGGTGCTCGGGCTGGGGGTGGGCCGCGCCGAGCTGCGTCGGTACGGGCAGTTGGAGGAGCACCTCGCGGCGCACGGGCTGGACCCGCAGGGCCTGCGGAAGCGGATCACCGGATTCCTGCACCCCTGATCCGCACGGCCCACCCACTCGACCCGCTGACCCCGCCCGCCCCGTCAGCCCGGCCGGCAGGCCCGCCCAAGCAACCGGTCCGCCCCGAGCTCCCGCACCGCCAGTCCGGCCCGCACCCACCCGCATGCCCCGACCGGCACGCCCGCCACGTGAGCCCGGCCGCCAGGCACGCCCGTCCAACCGGCCCATCCGCCGGTCCGCCCTTCCGCCCGTCCGCCGGTCCGCCCTTCCGCCCGTCCGCCGCGCACTCCCGCACCGCAGGCCCGGCCCACGCCACCGACGCGGGCCGCACACCCCCGGCCGCCCCCTACAGGTCACCCGCCGCGCTCACCCCTCCCCCTCACCCGCGCTCTCCCCCGCCACCCCGTCCCCCGACACCTCCAGCTCCGGGTGCGCCGCCACCAGTCGGCGCGGGGCGACCTGCCGCCAGGAGTCGGCGAGGATGGCGGCCAGCTCATCCGCGTCCTCCAGGGCGGGCAGCCGAACGCGCATCCAGGCGTAGTGGTCGTCGTGCCCCTCACGGATGAAGAACTTCTCCGGCTCGGCGGCGATCAGCTCGGCACGGTCCTCCCGGGGGCACTTCACGCCCATCGCCGTCTCGTCGTCGCCGAGCGAGGCGAAGATCCTGCCCGCCACCCGGAAGGTGGGCTGCCCCCAGGCAAGCTTCTCCGTGGTGTCGGGCAGGGACAGCGCGGCCGAGCGGACATCGGCGGCAGTGATCGCGGCGTCGGCGGTCATCCCGGGCCTCCGTTTCGAGGGGCCCCGGCGGCTTCTCGCACGGATTCGACCGTATCGCCCGGCACTGACACCCACGCGCGTCCGGGCTCCGCGCCTCGCCCGGCGCGGTGGGCCCTGCAGACCCATTGACCCCGTCGGAGAGCTGAACCTACTCTGAACGGCGTACTTCAGAAAGCGCTTTCTATCCCCCGACTCGGCATCTACCGCACAGGGAGCGCCCCATGAGACGCCGTTCGTTACGCCGGGCCGGCCGCGTCGGCCGAGCCCCCGGCGGCCCCTCCCCCCTCATCGCCGTCACCTCGCTCCTGGCGCTGGTCCTCGCCCTGCTGGTGGCGTCGCCACCCAGCGCGCAGGCCGCCGCCTCGTACCGGGTGCTGGTCTACTCCGAGGTCACCAACTCCGACCACCCCTCGATCCCGGCCGGGGTCGAGGCGGTGCGGAAGCTCGGAGCCGAGCACGACTTCGAGGTTGAGGCCACGGCCGACTCCTCGGTCTTCAACGACGCCGACCTCGGCCGGTTCCAGGCGGTCGTCTTCAACAACACCAACTCCACGCCGGAGACGGGTGACTTGCTCAACGCCGAGGAGCGGGCCGCTCTCCAGCGGTACATCCGGGCGGGCGGCGGCTGGGTCGGCCTGCACTCCGCGTCCGCCAGCGAACGCGACTGGGAGTGGTACGAAGGGCTGGTCGGCGCGATCTTCGACAAGCACCCCACCCCCCAGACCGGCCGGGTCAAGGTCCTCGACCACACGCACCCGTCGACGAAGCACCTTCCCGACCTCTGGGAGCGCCAGGAGGAGTGGTACAACTGGCGCGCCAATCCCACGTCCAAGGTGCACACCCTCGCCCAGATCAAGGTGCGCGACGGGATCGACGGGCTGGACGAGGGCGTGGACCACCCGTTCTCCTGGTGCCAGAACTACGACGGGGGCCGCTCATGGTTCACGGCGGGCGGGCACGACAAGGCGTCCTTCGAGGAGGAGGGTTTCGTCCAACACCTCCTCGGCGGCATCCAGTGGGCGGCCGGCGCGGCGGAGGGCGACTGCACCGCGACGCGCACGGGTTCGTTCCAGCGGACCCCGCTCGCCACGAGTGATCTGGCCGACCCGTTCGAGCTGGCCGTCGCCCCCGACCGCCGGGTGTTCTTCGCCCAGCGGACCGGCAAGCTGAAGGTGATCGACCAGGAGACGATGAAGGTCTCCACCGCGCTGGACTTCGCGTACACGCCGGAGATGACCAGCCAGTCGGACGGGCTGCTGGGGCTGACGCTCGACCCCGGCTTCGCGGAGAACAACTGGCTCTATCTCCTGTACTCCGACAAGGTCGAGAAGCGGCTGAACCTGTCCCGTTTCACCGCGGACGGCAACGCCGTCGACCCGGCGTCCGAGAAGCGGCTGCTGACCGTGCCGACGCTGCGCGGTGAGGGCCGGGCCAACTCGCACATGGCCGGTTCGCTCACCTTCGACAAGGACGGCAACCTGTACGCGGCGACCGGCGACAACACCGACCCGTTCGCCTCGGACGGTTTCACCCCGATCGACGAGGGCGAGGGCCGCCGCGCGTGGGACGCGCAGATGACCGCGGGCAACACCAACGATCTGCGCGGCAAGGTCCTGCGGATCACCCCCGAGGACGACGGCACGTACTCGGTCCCCGAGGGGAACCTCTTCGCCCCGGGTACGGAGAAGACGCGGTCCGAGATCTACGCGATGGGCATGCGCAATCCGTTCCGGATCACCACCGATCCGCTGAGCGGAGCCCTGATGGTCGCGGACTACGGACCCGACGCCCGCGAGGCGAAGGCGGACCGGGGCCCGGAGGGCACGGTCGAGTACACCCGTATCACGGAGGCGGGGAACTTCGGCTGGCCGTACTGCGTCGGGAACAACACCCCTTTCAACGACTACGACTTCGCGACGAAGACGTCCGGGCCGAAGTTCGACTGCTCGGCGCTGGTCAACGACTCGCCGAACAACACCGGTCTGCGGGAGCTGCCCCCGGCCCAGCCCGCCACGGTCTGGTACGCCTACTCCGCCTCGGCCGAGTTTCCGGAGGTGGGTACCGGCGGGGGCGGCCCGATGGGCGGACCGGTCTACGACTACGACCCGGACAACACCTACCGCACCAAGTTCCCGGAGTACTTCGAGGGGAAGGCGTTCTCCTACGAGCTGACCCGGCGCTGGTTCAAGACGTTCTCGTTCCAGAGCGAGGACCAGACCTTCACCGATCCCCGGTTCGACCCTGTGAAGGCGGGGGACCTCCAGTCGATCAACGGCATCTTCGAGGACATGGAGTGGAACCAGCCCTTCGACGCGGACTTCGGTCCTGACGGA
Organism: Streptomyces sp. NPDC091287; assembly: GCF_044768525.1. NCBI lineage: Bacteria > Bacillati > Actinomycetota > Actinomycetes > Kitasatosporales > Streptomycetaceae > Streptomyces > Streptomyces sp. NPDC091287. Next base: position 311,172 of record NZ_JBIVUV010000001.1, on the reverse strand, counting down.
GCGATGTACGTCATCGACTTCGGCCTCGGCAGCGGCACCGGCCGGGGCGGCAGCAACGAGGGCGCGGGCATCTACCGGATCGACTACGTCGGCGACGGCCGACTGCCCGACGCCAAGATCTCCGTCGACCGGGACAGCGGAACGGACCCGCTGACCGTGAAGTTCTCCAGCGAGGGCTCCGGCCTGCCCGGCGATCAACCGGTCAGCTATGCCTGGGACTTCGACGGTAACGGCACCACGGACTCGACCGAGACCGACCCCACGCACACGTACACCGCCAAGGGGCTGCACACCGCGCGGCTGACCGTGACCGGCCCCGACGAGCTGACGGCGCTCGCCGTGCAGGACATCACGGTGGGCAACACCCGGCCGGAGGTGACGATCCAACAGCCGCCGGACGGGGGGACGTTCAGCTTCGGGGACACGATCCCGTTCACGGTGAAGGTGACCGACGAGGAGGACGGTCGGAGCGGTCCGATCGACTGCTCGCGGGTCGTGGTGCAGTCGCAGCTCGGCCATGACACCCATCTGCATCCGCTGGACAACTACACCGGCTGCACGGGCGAGATCGTCACGGACGCCGGAGACAGCCACGGTCCGGGACAGAACCTCTACTACGGGATCACCGCACAGTACGAGGACAAGGGCGCTCCCGACGCCCCGGCGCTGACCGGCTCCACCTCGCTGACCCTGCGCACCTCCTTCCGTGAGGCCGAGCACCGTACGGCGACGGGCGGTGCGAACGGCGGCGCGGACGTCGGCAGTCGGGCCGACGCGTCCGGCAGGAAGCGGCTGATCGAGATCGAGAACGGCGACTGGATCGCCTTTGAACCGGTGAACCTCAAAGGCGTGGACTCCGTGACGGTCGGCGCGTCCTCCGGCGGGCTCGGCGGCACGGTGGAGTTCCGGGCCGGCTCCCCCACCGGCGCGCTGCTGGGCTCGGTGAAGATCCCGAACACCGGCGGCTACGAGAAGCTGATCTCTCCGACGACGAAGCTCAAGAACCCGGGCGGCACGACCACGCTGTACGCCGTGTTCACCAACCCGGACTGGGGTCCCGACAAGGCCGATCTCCTCTCGGTCGACTGGCTGCACTTCAACGGTCCGGGTGTGGAGAAGAAGGCCGGGACCAAAGTGACGGTGAAGGCCGGGCCCGCGTCCGGCGCCGCTCCCCTCGCCGTGTCGCTGAGCAGCACGGTCAAGCCCGCTCAGGGCCGCACGATCGCCTCGTACCACTGGGACTTCGGCGACAACGTGAAGCCGTCCGGGCCCGAGGGTGCGACGGCGAAGCACACGTACGACCGCAAGGGCGCCTACACCGCGCGTCTGACGGTCACCGACGACAAGGGCGACACGAGCACCGGCACCGTCCGCATCGACGTGAAGTGAGGAGCCCCATGGGAACGAAGCACGCGAACGGAGCCCGAAGAGCCTTTCTCGGTACGGCGTTGGGGGCGGCGGCCGCCGTCGGGCTCGGCGCGGCCCCGGCCGCGGCCACCGGCCGACGGGGCTGCCGACGCATCCCCCCGTCGGGGATCGGCATGCACCTGTACACCATGCGGACGCCACTCGCGGCGGACTTCGTGGGAACGCTGGAGCAGCTCGCGGAGATCGGGTACGCGACGGTCGGCGTCAGCGGCCGGCACGGCAACTCCCCCGCCGCCATACGGCAGATGCTGGACCGCACCCGGCTCAAGGCCGTGCTGGAACACGTCGGCTACGACATCGTGACCGGCTCCGGGCTGCCGCAGGCGCTGGAGGACGTCCATACGCTGGGCGGCAAGTGGATCGTGGTGCCGAGCCTGCCGGGTTCGCTGCACTCGCCGGTCGGATACCGGGAGGTGGCACGGCAGTTCAACCGGGCGGGTCTTGCCGCCCGGGAGTCCGGGCTGAAGCTGCTCTACCACAATCACGGCGGCGACCATGAGGTGGTGGACGGCGTCAGCCTGTACGACATCCTGCTGAACGAGACCGATCCGGAGCTGGTCGGTTTCGAGCTGGACGTGTACTGGGCGGCCAAGGGCGGCTCATCCGACCCGGGCGAACTGTTCGTCCGGCACCGGGGCCGCTTCCCCGCCCTCCATGTGAAGGACATGGCACCGAACGGGGACTTCGCGGACGTCGGGTCGGGGGTCCTGGACTTCCCGGCCATGTTCGACACCGCGCGGCAGGGCGGGGTCAAGCAGTGGCTGGTGGAGCACGACGCCCCGGCCGATCCGTTCGCCTCGGCACGGGCCAGTTACCGGTACCTGTCCCGGCTGCGCTACTGAGCGAAGGTGCCGGCGGTCCGGCCCCGGGTGCGCGGTACGGCGCCCGGGGCCGGACCGCGTTCAGCGCTGGGCAGACACGCGGCGCCTTCCGGGGTGACAACATGAGCCACCTACCGAACGGGGTGCTGTCGCGGTGAACTTCGCAACGGTCCATTGGTCGACCACCTGCGACGCATGCGGGGCGGCCACACACTGTTCGGGAACGCAGGCCGTGGTGGACGACCGTTTGCACTGGGACGAGGAGCACCGCTGCTCCCGCTGCGCGGCGATGACGCTGGTGTGTGACGGCACACTCCCCGAGCCGCTGCGCGGACGGATGCTCGCCGAGCACGGTTCCTACCGGGTGGCCGTGTCCGACCCCCCGGTCCGGCGGCTGCCTGTCCTCCGTGTTCTGCGGTCCGACGGCAACCGGACACTCCCCGAAGCCCGGGCGCTGCTGGAGCTGATACTCGGCGGCGGCCATCACGGCACCGAGCCCGAGATCGAACTGCTGGCACGGAGATTGCGCGCGGTCGGCATCGCCGCCGTGACCGTACGGTCGTAGCTCCACCCGCGCACCGCGTGCCCCGGTACCCCGCAACGCGACCGTGCCGGGCAGGAGGCCTGCCCGGCACGTACCGTTCAACCGCTTTCTGCCGCCGCTCGGGCTTCCCTCAGTCCTGTGCGGACACCGCGCCCAGCAGATCCCGGATGTGCGCCGCCGCGGCACGAAACTCCGGGCGGCCCAGCGTCTCGCTGTAGTCGCGCTCGGCGGGCAGGCCCACCTCGATGATCTCCGTGACGGTGCCGGGGCGCGGGCTCATCACCACGACCCGGTCGGCCAGGTAGACGGCCTCCGAGATGGAGTGGGTGACCAGCAGGACCGTGGTGCCGGTGGTCCGCCAGATCCGGTTCAGCTCGGTGTTCATCTGCTCGCGGGTGAGGGCGTCGAGCGCGCCGAACGGCTCGTCCATCAGGAGGACCGGCGGTTCGTGGAGCAACGCCCGGCAGAGCGCGACGCGTTGCTGCATACCGCCGGAGAGTTCGTGCGGGTAGGCGTCCTCGAAGCCGGTCAGTCCGGTCATCCGGATCAGGTTGTCGGCCCGTTCGCGCGCCACCGCAGGCTCCATGTGGCGGATCTCCGCCTGGAGCAGGATGTTGCGCAGCGCCGAGCGCCACTCCAGCAGGGCCGCGCGCTGGAAGACGTAACCGATGTCGTGCCGGGGCCCGGTGACGCGCTCGCCGCCGAGCAGGACCTCCCCCGAGGAGGCGGTGAGCAGGCCGGCCACCAGCTTGAGGAGGGTGGACTTGCCGCACCCCGACGGTCCGACGATGGCGACGAACTCGCCCGGCGCCACGTCCAGCGACACATCGCCGATCGCGGTGACATCGCGCTTCTTGCTGCGGAAGCGGACCGACACGTCCGCGAGCCGGACCGCCGCCGCGGGGCCCGCCCCGGCGGCCGACCCGGTGCGCGGTGTCGTCTGCTGCTTCTGCATCGTCATCCCTTCAGCGCCTTCTCGGTGTCCCAGTACTCCGCCACGGCCTTCGGCTTCGTGACCATGCCGGCCTCGGCGAACACGTCGATGGTCTGCTGCCAGTCCGCCTCGGTGTTGACGCCGGGCGCCTTGCCCTCGGTGGCCGCCGTGTGGAGCAGGGTCAGCGTCGTCGCGAACTGCTCGGACAGTACGGCCTTCGGCGGCAGTTGCTCGGAGGCTCCTTCCATCGCCGCCACGGCCGGCTCGGGCGCCTTCTCGGCGGCCGCCCACGCCTCGCTGACCGCCTTCACCATGCGCTCCGCCACCTCCGGCTTGGAGCTGAGGAGCTTCTGCCCGGCGAGCAGCCCGTTGGAGTAGAAGTTCAGCCCGTGTTCGGAGAAGCGTAGGTAGGAGACCGGCTTCTTGGCCTTGTCCTGCATGATCGGGCCCTGGTCGCTCGCATAGCCGAGCAGCCCGTCGGTCTTCCCCGAGATCACCGCGGCGATCTTGCCCGCCGGGTCGGTGTTCTGGACGGTGACGTCCGATTCCCCCATGCCGTTCTTCTTCAGGAAGATCGGGAAGGTCTTGGACAGCGCGTCCCCGGCCGTCCCGGCGATCGTCCGCCCCTTGAGATCGGCCGGCCCGTCGATGCCCTTGGCGTCGAAGGACTGCACGGAGGCGGGGGTGGTCTGGAGGAAGACGCCGAGGCTCTTCACCTGGACGCCCTGGTCGACGCCCGCGAGCAGGGCCGGGGTATCGGCCCAGCCGAAGTCGGTCTGCCCGGCGGCCGTCGCCTGGACCGTCTTCTGGGAGCCCTGGCCCGCCCGGATGTCCAGGTCGATGCCGTGCTTCTCGAAGATCTTCTGCTGCTTGCCGTAGTAGAACGGCGCGTGTTCGCCGTACGGATACCAGTTGAGGGTCAGCGTGACCTTGTCCAGCTTCTTGCCGGAGTCACTGGTACTGGTCGACGCGTCCTCGCCGCCGCAGGCGGTGGCGGCCACCAGGGCGAGGGGTACGACACCGATCAGGAGTCTGCGCGCATGCATGGGCTGGCCCTTCTCGCGACGGGGATTCAGAACGTGGTGGTGGCCGAGGACTCACGCCGGCTGGCGTGCCACGGCAGGAGCAGCTTCTCGGCGATCTCGACGATGACGAACAGCACGACGCCGATCAGCGACATCACCAGCAGCCCCGCGAAGAGCATCGGGGTGTCGAGGTTGCCGTTGGCCTGGAGGATGACGTAGCCGAGCCCTTCGTTCGCCCCGACGAACTCGCCGACGACCGCACCGGTCACCGCGAGGGTGACGGCCACCTTGAGCCCGGAGAACAGGTGCGGCAGGGAGGCCGGGAACCGGATCTTCACGAAGGTCTGCCAGGGCTTCGCCCCCATGGTGGCGGACAGTTGGAGCATCTCGGGGTCGACCGCCTTGAGCCCGGTGACCATCGAGATCACCACCGGGAAGAAGGCGATGAGGACGGCGATGAGGATCTTGGGGGCGATGCCGAACCCGAGCCACACCACGAACAGCGGGGCGATGGCGATCTTCGGCACGACCTGGGCGAAGAGCAGGATCGGGTAGAGCGTGCGCTCCACCGTCGAGGAGTAGACCATCACCACCGCGGCGAGCACACCGACGGCGACCGCGATGACGAAGCCGAGGAGCGTCTCGTACGTCGTCACCCAGGTGTGCTGCCAGAGGTACCCGGTCTTCGAGGTCAGGACGTCGAGCGTGGCGCCGGGCGACGGCACGAGGTAGGGCTCGATCAGCTCGGCGGCCGCGATCACCCACCAGGCCACCAGAGCGGCCAGCAGCAGGGTGAGGGGCCGCCAGCTCTGCTCCGCCGCTCGGGCGAGCCGTTCCCCGGTCGTGGGGCCGTCCCTGCGGGCGACCCCCGCCACATCGGCGGGGCGCTTGGCCAACGCGCTCTGGCTCACGGTGAACTCCCTGGACTTCGGGGGCAGTTGTGGAGACCTGTGCAAGGGTGCAATGCTGCGGACCCTTACCGTGAAGGCGCTTTCAGAAAGCGCTTTCTGGTAAGGTGCCGCCACGCTAATGACTGCTCCCTCGCACGGTCAAGAGGTCGTCCCGAAGTTTCGGGGCCCTGCCACCACCGCACCCCTGGGGGTCGAGTTGAGTGAACGGGAAACACCGGTCCACCCCGATACGCGACGTCGGGCCCCCGCCGCCCATGTGACGCTCGACGCGGTGGCGCGCGAGGCGGGCGTCTCGCTCGCCACCGCGTCCCGGGCGCTGAACGGCACCACCCGGGTCCGCGACGACCTGCGCGGGCGGGTCCGCGCGGCAGCCGATCTCCTCGGCTACATCCCCAACGCCCACGCCCAGGCCCTCGCGAGCCCCGAGGGCAACCGCACGGTCGGGCTGATCTGCCACGATGTCGGCGACCCCTACTTCGCGGGCATCGCCAGTGGAGTGATGCGCGCGGCCGCCGAGCAGGACCTGCTGGTGATGCTGGCCTCCACCTTCCGCGAACCCGCCCGGGAGATCGCGTACGTCTCGATGCTGCGGGCCCAGCGGGCCCGGGCCATCCTGCTGATCGGCTCCGGCTTCCAGGACCGTGCCTGGGAGCGGGCGATGGACGCGGAGCTGGAGCCGTACGTCCGGGCGGGCGGCCGGGTCGCGGTGGTCAGCCGGCACCGGAGCATGCGGGTGGACACCGTGCAGCCGGAGAACCGGGCCGGGGCCGCGGCGCTCGCGGCCTCGCTGGTGGCGCTGGGGCACCGGGAATTCGCGGTGCTGAGCGGGCCTCTCGAACTGACCACGGTGGCCGACCGGTTGGCGGGATTCCGCGAGGGGCTCGCCAGGGCGGGCATCACCCTGGAGCGGGTGGTGCGGGGCGCGTTCACCCGCGAGGGCGGACACGCGGCGGCACGACAGCTGCTGGCCTCGGGAGGCCCGCGGCCGACCTGCGTGTTCGCGGTGACCGATGTGATGGCCGTCGGCGCGCTCGCCGCGCTGCGGGAGGCCGGCGTACGCGTCCCCGAGGACATGTCGCTCGCGGGGTTCGACGACATCCCCGTCGTACGTGAGGTGTCGCCGCCGCTGACCACGGTGGCGCTGCCGCTCACGGAGATGGGCGAGCAGGTGATCGCCCTCGCGTTGCGGACACCGTCGGGGGCGGGGCGCTCCCGGGTGCTGCGGATCGAGGGGAACGTGGTCCTTCGGGGCAGCACCGGTGCACCGCCCGGGAGTTGAGCACGGCGCCACCTGCGGGGGGTGTGTCAGAGAGGGTGATGGCCCTCCCGGTCGTCGATCTGGCGTACGAGCTCATGGGCGAGCGACTTGATGGTGTCGAGCCCGGCCCGGCCCCACGGGCGCGGCACGGTGTCGACGGCACAGACGGTGCCCAGCGCGATGCCGGTGCGGTCGATCAGCGGCGCCCCGAGGTAGGAGCGGATGCCTATGTCGTCCACCACCGGATTGCCCGCGAAGCGCGGGTAGTCGCAGACGTCGTCCAGGACGAGGGCCTTGCGCCGGACGAGGACGTGCGGGCAGTAGCCGTGGTCACGGGCCATGTACCGGCTGCTGCGGTTGCTGCCCGCCGCGACCGAACCGAGGTGCTGGCCGCCGTGGTTGCCCGTCGGGGTGTGCAGTCCCGCGAAGAACTGCCGGTTCTCGTCGATGAAGTTGACCATCGAGAAGGGCGTGGCGGTGACTTCGGCCACCTTGTCGGCGAAGGCGTCGAAGTTGTCGTAGGAGGCGTCGGGGCGTTCGCCGAGATCCAGCTTGCGCAGCCGCTGCGCGCGGGCCGGGCCGTGCCGGTCGGTGGGCGTCAGGAGCATCCGGCCGGTGGCGAAGGATGTCACGGGTGGGCTCCGAAGGTCTGCAGTGGGGCGGGCGCCGTGGTGGCGTTGATGAGGTGTTGTACGAGGGTGACGAGGGCGCCCGTGCCGGAGCTGGCGATCCGGGCGTCGCACAGGACGACGGGCACCTCGGGCCCGAGGTCGAGCGCGGCGCGGACCTCGTCCGGCTCGTAGCGGTAGGCGCCGTCGAACTCGTTGACGGCGACGATGAATCCGATGCCGCGACGTTCGAAGAAGTCGACGGCGGCGAAGCATTCGGCCAGGCGCCGGGTGTCGGCCAGCACCACGGCCCCGAGCGCGCCCTGGGAGAGTTCGTCCCACATGAACCAGAAGCGTTCCTGGCCCGGTGTGCCGAACAGATAGAGCACGTGCTGCTCGGAGAGGGTGATGCGGCCGAAGTCCATGGCGACGGTGGTGGCCGTCTTGGACTCGACGCCCTCCAGATTGTCCGTCCCCACACTGACCTGGGTGAGCAGTTCCTCGGTGCTCAGCGGGGCGATCTCGCTGACCGCGCCCACGAACGTCGTTTTGCCGACGCCGAATCCACCGGCGACCAGGACCTTGAGTGCCACGGGGAAGAACTCGGAGGTTCGGGCGCGGTCAGAGCTGTCGTCGTAAACCATCGAGCACTGCCTCCAGCAGGGATCGGTCGGTGGGCATGTCATGGAAAGCGGGAGCGTGCGCGGTGACCGCGCCGCAGGCGACCAGGTCGGAGAGGATGACCTTGGCGACGACCGCGGGCAGCCGGAGGTGTGCGGCGATCTCGGCGACGGACATCGGCCCTTCGCACATGCCGAGGGCCACGGTGTGCTCCGGGCCGAGCGGAATGTCCGGTTCGATGCCCGTGGCCATGATCAGGGACAGCAGGTCGAACGCGGTGGACGGCCGGGTGCGGCCGTTGCTGATCGTGTACGGGCGGATCAGCCGGCCGGCCGCGTCGTCGAGCAGGGGCCCGTCCTGCGGGGCCGGCATCCTCAGCGCCCCGGGGTGAACGGCGACCCGGTCGGCTGCCGCAGCGGGGTCGTCAGATAGGGGCGGACGCTCTTGACCAGCATCGCCATCTCGTAGCCGAGCACCGCGGCGTCCGCCTCGCGTCCCGAGAGGACGGCGAGACAGGTGCCGGATCCGGCGGTGGAGACGAACAGGAGCGTGGAGTCCAGCTCGACGACCACCTGCCGTACGTCCCCGTTGTCGCCGAAACGGGCCCCGGCACTGCGGCCCAGCGAGTAGAGGCCGGCGGCCAGGGCCGCCATGTGGTCGGCGCTGTCGGGGTCCATGCCGTGCACGGATTTCACCAGCCCGTCGGCGGAGAGCAGGACCGCGCTGCGTGTGTAGGGCACGCGTTGGACCAGTCCGCTCAGCAGCCAGTCCAGGTCCGAGACCTGACCGGACGGGATTTCGGTCGTCATGGTGTCTGCTCCTTGAAGGTGGCGTCTTTTCGGGGTTCCGGGACAACCCGGCCCGGCAGGAAGGGGTCGGCCGCGAGCGCCCCGGGCTCGCCCGGAGCGTGGTCGCGGTCGTGGGCGCTCTCGGCGTGAGTGCCGCGCCGGTACGCGGGGCTGTCGTGCGGGTACGCGTCGGGCGGGTAGCTGTCCGGTACCGGCAGGCCGGCCGTGGGCAGTGCGTGGTCCGGCCGCGACGCCTCGGCCGGGCCGGGGAGGTCGGGCGGGGCGGTGGCGCCGCGTACGGGGAGGGGCGAGAGGGACTCCAGCGGGGCGTCGAGGGCCGTCTGCCCCCCGGTCCCCGTGCCGTCGGGGCCCCCGTATCGGCCGTCGGGGCTCTCTTCCTGGGCGGTCCGGGCCTCGGCGAGATCGACGCCGCGCCGGAAGGCCGCCATGAGACCCGGGTCGTGCAGGGCGTGCTCGTCCTCGATGCGCGGGGCGGGTGCCTCGCGCAACTGCGGGACGAGGGATTCCTGGTTCGTCCGCTTGGGCAGTTCGGGGCGGGAGCGGGACGGAGCCGGGCGGTCGTCGCGCTCGTGGGTGGCCGCCGGGTCGGGCCGGCCGTCGTGCTCGGGCGGGGAGGCGTGCGGCGTGGGGCGGTCGACGCGTTCGGCGCGCAGCGGGAGGGGCGGGGCGTCGCCCACGGGCGGTTGCGGGCGGCTGTTCTGCGGGTGGTCCCCCGCTGTGGACTGCGGGGGGCTGTTCTGCGGGTGGTCCCCCGCTGTGGACTGCGGGCGGCTGTTCTGCGGGTGGTCCCCCGCTGTGGACTGCGGGCTTCCGTTCGGCCTGTGTCCGGGCCTCTGGTGCGATCCGTCCCTGGGCGCCTGGGCCGTACCGCTCTGCGGCGGGGCGGCGGGTGTCCCGGCCTCGACGGGCGGCCGGTGCACGGCGCCGGGCGGCGGCACGGGCACGGCGTCGGGCGACCGCGGGGCGTCGGGGTCGGTCCCGAGCAGCGACTGCGGGAGAACCAGCACCGCCTGCGTACCGCCGTAGATGTTGCTCTGGAGGCGGACGGCGATGCCGTGGCGGCGGGCCAGGGCCGAGACGACGAACAGGCCGATCCGGCCGTCCTGGAGCAGATGGGCGACGTTGACCTGGTCGGGGTCGGAGAGCAGGGCGTTCATCCGCTTCTGCTCGTGCTCCGGCATCCCCAGACCGCGGTCCTCCACTTCCAGGGCGAGGCCGGCGGTGACGTGCTGGACGCGCAGCAGGACCTGGGTGTGCGGGGCGGAGAACACCGTGGCGTTCTCGACCAGCTCGGCCAGCAGGTGGATCACGTCGGCGACGGCGTGGCCCCGCAGGGTGCCCTCCATCGGCGGGACCAGCTTGACCCGGGGGTACTGCTCGACCTCGGCGATGGCCGAGCGGAGCACCTCGGTCATGGTGACCGGGTTGCTCCACTGCCGCCGGGAGACGGCCCCGCCGAGCACGGCGAGGTTCTCCGCGTGGCGGCGGATCCGGGTGGCGAGATGGTCGACGTGGAAGAGGCCCTTGAGGAGGTCGGGGTCCTCGACCTCGTGCTCCAGCTCGTCGAGGATCTGGATCTCGCGGTGGACGAGGGATTGCAGCCGTCGCGCGAGGTTGACGAAGACCTCGACCTTCTGTTCGTTGCCGGTACTGCTGAAGAGCTGGGACGCCTGGACGACGGCGGCGACGGCGGCTTCCTGGGCCCGCGCCATCTCCTGACCGAGCAGGTCGAAGGCGTCGGCCCCGGGCACGGGGGGCTGCGCGGGCGGCCGGGCGGCGACGGCTTCCCTGTTGCGGAGCTGTTCCATCACCCGTTGCAGCTCGGCCTGGCCCTGGGCGCTGGCGCGCCGGAGCGCGAGGGCCCTGTCGAGCACCTGGCCCGCGACGCGGTTGGCGCCGAGGTAGGCGGCCGTGACGGCGGCGACGGCGAGCGCGCCGGATCCGCCGAGCGCCGCCCAGAGGCTCGGCGAGGCGTCGACGGCTCCGGCGCGGACGGTGAAGATGACGGCGGCGGCGCCGCTGAGCACGGCGGCGATGGCGGGGAGCAGCGCGGTCCGCAGCAGCTGGGGCCGTATGCGGGCGTCGGCGGGAGGCCCTGCGGCGCGCGGCCTGTTCGTGGCCGAGTGGGCGCGCGTGCCGGGGCGGCCGTGCCGCCCGCCTTCACGGCGGTCCGGTCGCGCGTCGGGTGCGCGAAGTTGAGACATCAGCGTCCTCGGTACAGGGGGCACCAGGGATCGGCGGTCGTGCCGGCGTCCATGCGGTGGCCCCTACGGTGGTCGGTCAGGCGCGGGTCATCGGTCGGGCAGGCCCGAACGTTATGAGCCCACCGTTGATCACCGGGCACACACGGTAGTCGTCAATGACGTATGCGCGACGGGCAGTTGTCGAACTTGCCCGCCATCCGTCCCACTCTGGTATGACCTCTCGCACGCACGCCCGATTGCGCCGCCTTGACCCCGATTCGACCCGAGACGTCGACAGGCCGCCCACATGCTGGACACTTCAGGCCCGCCGGGGCCGCGTGACGCGCGCCCCTGCGGGGTTTACCCGCAGGTAGGGGACCACCCGATGGGGCGAGGGGGCGGCCGGTTACCATATGAGCGCCGCCTAGCTCGAAAGATAAACTTGTGACTGTCAATGACGACTCGTTCACCAACTGGATGCACCGCGAGGAGATCGCGGAGTCGATGATCCCGATCATCGGGAAGCTGCACCGCGAGCAGGACGTCAATGTCCTGCTGCACAGCCGCTCCCTGGTGAACAAGTCGGTGGTCAGCATCCTCAAGACCCACCGCTTCGCCCGGCAGATCGCCGGTGAGGAACTCATCGTCACCGAGACGATGCCGTTCCTGCGGGCCCTGACGACGCTGGACCTCGGCCCCTCCCAGATCGACATAGGCATGCTGGCCGCGACGTACCGGACCGACGGGCGCGGACTCTCCGTCGAGGAGTTCACCGCGGAGGCCGTCGCCGGGGCGACGGGCGACAACAAGACCGAGCGCCGCGCTTCGCGTGACGTGGTGCTCTACGGCTTCGGCCGCATCGGCCGGCTCCTGGCCCGCCTGCTCATCGAGAAGGCCGGCTCGGGCAACGGCCTGCGCCTGCGGGCCATCGTCGTCCGCAAGGGTTCCGGCCAGGACATCGTCAAGCGCGCCTCGCTGCTGCGACGCGACTCGATCCACGGCCAGTTCCAGGGCACGATCACCGTCGACGAGGCGAACAGCAAGATCATCGCCAACGGCAACGAGATCCAGGTGATCTACTCCGACGACCCGACGACGGTCGACTACACGGCGTACGGCATCAAGGACGCCATCCTGATCGACAACACCGGCCGGTGGCGCGACCGTGAGGGCCTCTCCAAGCACCTCCAGGCGGGCATCGCCAAGGTCGTGCTGACCGCACCGGGCAAGGGCGACGTCCCGAACATCGTGCACGGCGTCAACCACGACACGATCAAGCCGGACGAGCGGATCCTGTCCTGCGCGTCCTGCACGACTAACGCGATCGTGCCGCCGCTGAAGGCGATGGCGGACGAGTACGGCGTGCTGCGCGGGCACGTGGAGACCGTCCACTCGTACACCAACGACCAGAACCTGCTGGACAATTACCACGACTCCGACCGCCGTGGCCGTTCGGCGGCGCTCAACATGGTCATCACCGAGACCGGTGCCGCCTCGGCCGTGGCGAAGGCGCTGCCCGACCTCGACGCCCCGATCACCGGCAGCTCCATCCGCGTCCCGGTGCCGGACGTCTCGATCGCGATCCTCAGCCTGCGGCTGGAGCGCGAGACCACCCGCGAAGAGGTCCTCGACTACCTCCGCAACGTGTCGCTGGCCTCGCCGCTCAAGCGTCAGATCGACTTCATCAGCGCCCCCGACGCGGTCTCCAGCGACTTCATCGGCTCGCGCCACGCCTCGATCGTCGACGCGGGCGCCACCAAGGTCGACGGCGACAACGCGATCCTCTACCTCTGGTACGACAACGAGTTCGGCTACTCGTGCCAGGTCATCCGGGTCGTCCAGCACGTCTCCGGGGTGGAGTACCCGACGTACCCGGCCCCGGCGGTCTGACCGCCCGGCACGCTCTTGCGCGCGTACGTCCCCGGTGCCCGGCAGGCCTCCTGCCGGGCACCGGGCATGTGAGCGGTGCGGGCGGACGGTCGCCTCAGCGCGGGACGGCACCGTCCTCTATGCCTCGCGCGAGGCGTCGGCCGGACCCAGCCGTTCGGTCGGGCCTCCGAAGTCGAGGAACGTGGCCCGCTCGGCGAGGAGCCACCGCCCTTCGACCTTGCGGAAGGTGTCCTCGTAGTGTCCGACCTGGACGGGAAGGCGCGGCGGCAGCATGCCGCCGGCATGACCGTCCACGCGGTAGGTCGTGAAGTACGTGCTCGCGTTCGCCGTCGTCGCGGAGTTGAGGTTCACCAGGATGTTGGTGCACAGGCGGCGGGAGAGCCGGTCGGCGGGACGGCCGCCGAAGTAGGCGCGCAGGGCGTCCCTGCCCTCGATCCGCCGGTCGCCCTCGGCCCATTCCCAGACCCCGTCGGGGGTGAACAGCTCGGCCACGTCGCCGGGTTCACCCAGATCGAGCGTGCGGACGAACTCGACGACCAGCCGCTCACAGGCTCGCTCGGCGATCAGACGGTCCAGGGGGTCCAGTGGCTCCGGGGGATTCGGCGTATCGGTGTCCATCTCCTCTTCCTACCAACCCGCCCCGGGGCCGCACGACATGTTTTCGGCGACCCCGGCACACGTCACACGGCGTCGGCGTCCAGCTCGGTCAGCCGGGCCGACTCGTCCCACAACGCCCTTGCCATGAGCGGGTCCTGGGCGAGCCGCGACTTCCGGGCGGGCGCCGGGGCTCCCCGGGTCTCGCCCAGGCGGGCGGGGCCGTAGTAGGAGCCGCCCGGGGCATCCGGCAGCGTCGCCGCGTACAGCACGGGCAGAGCCCCCGCCGATGCCGGCTGGGTGTACAGCCGCGAGGCACGCTCCAGCCTCGCGGCCCAGTTCCGCCGGCGAGACGCGGCCCGGCCTGGCCCAACTCCGTCGCGGAGAGCCCGGGATGGGCCGCGAGCGCGACCAGGTCCCGTCCTGCGGCGCGGGCCCGCCGGTCCAGCTCGTTAGTGAACAGCAGGTTGGCGAGCTTGGACTGGCCGTAGGCCCGCCACTTGCTGTACGCGCGCTCGGCGTTGAGGTCCCCGAGGTCGATGCGGCCGATACGGTGGCCGAGCGAGGAGAGCGTCACCACACGCGCCGGACCCCGGACTCCGAGGACGGGCAGCAGCCGGTTGGTCAACGCGAAGTGGCCCAGGTGGTTGGTGCCGAACTGCATCTCGAAACCGTCCGCCGTACGGAGTGGCGGCAGCGCCATCACCCCGGCGTTGTTCACCAGGAGGTCGAGCCGCCCGTCGACCTCCTTCGCGATGGCCTCCGCGGCCTCGGCCACACTGTTCAGATCGGCCAGATCGAGGCGGACGAGCCGGGCGTCCGAGCCGGGGACGGCCCGGCGGACGGCGTCCACGGCGCGCCGACCTCGCTCCGGATCGCGGCACGCGAGAACGGTTCGCGCGCCGGAGCGGGCCAGGACGAGTGCGGTCACCGCACCGATGCCGCTGTTGGCGCCGGTGACCACGGCCGTGGAGCCGGAGAGGTCGGGCATGTCGTCAAGAGTCCAGGAGTGCATGGGGCGCACCTCCCCCGTGCCGGCGTCGCCACACATGGCAGACACCCGCAGTGCGGCCCGCCGGGGCAGGACTCCGCCGCGCGCGCCGCGCGGCCGGGGCTCAGACCTGGCCGAGGTCCGAGCTGACCCAGCGCTCGGGGCGCAGGGTGATCACCACCTGCTCGCCGTGGTTCTCCCAGGCGAAGTCCACGTAACCGGCGACCTTCTCGGCCGGGAGGTAGCGCGCCGACACCTCCTCCAGGTCCGCGCGCGTGGCGGGGCGGGTGTCGACGACGGGCCCCTCGACGGAGACGTAGCGGATGGTCGGCTCCAGCCGGTCGACCAGGAGCGTGAACCGGCCCGCCGCGTCGATCAGTTCGGCCTTGCGGGAGGTGCGGCCGGTGAGGATGCGCACGTCGCCGCCCGGTTCGTACTGGTACCAGATGGGCACGCTGAGCGGTGCCCGGTCACCGTCCCCCGAGGCGACAGCCAGTGCGGCGACACGGGGCTCGGAGAGGAACTCTTCGCGCTCTTCACGGGTGAGTGCCACTGCACGCTCCTTCGTACGGGGATTCGGGGCTGCCCCAGTGTGCCCCGTACGCCGGGCCTGTCTCCCGTCACCGGCGCCGGAGTGCGCGGCGTGTCGTACGGGGTGTCCCGCGGCCCGCCGGAAGACACCCCACCATCCCGGCTCCCCTGACCCCAGGAGACACCCCGCGGTCCCGGCCCCCTTGGCCCTAGGGCGTGTTTCGAAAGTCCCGCCTGCTCGGCGACGCCTGGCACTTCCCCAAGCTCTCGGCTTCGCTCGAGCAGGGGAGACCCCATCCCTCGCCGCGTTGTCGGGATCACCCCGATACATCCAGTATCGGGGCGACCCTCCGCCTTGCGATCGCACGCACCAGACGCCGCCGAGCCCGCCCTCCGGGCGGACGGCGCTACTTTCGAAACACGCCCTAGGAGACACCGGGAGCGTCCTGGGACCGTCGTACGACGGCCGCCCCACGCAGGGCGACGGCGCACCAGACGGCCACCAGGAGCAGCGCGACCGCGGCCAGGCCCGCGACTTCGAGGGGCTCCGGCCGCCAGCCCAGGGACAGCCGGGTGCCGATCATGACGGTGCCGAGGAGGACCTCCGACGGGGAGTAGACCGGCACCTTGGCCGCCACGAACCGCAGGAGGGCGCCCAGCACCAGGCCGATCACGGCCCAGGCGAGCAGATAGGGCCAGAGCGCTCCCGGAGCGGCGGGCGGCAGGCCGTACTCCTCCGGGCCGATGCGGAACAGGGCGCCCAACCACCCCAACGTCACTCCGGCGGCGGTGACGAGCGCCGCCCACAGCGCATGACGCCACAGCGGGCCGGACCGCACTCGCTCATCCTCGTGCTCGTCCTGGGTGTCGACGGGGTTCGTGGTCTCGGGAAGATCCATCACACCCGATGAGACGCTCACCGGCCGCCGATCGTTGCGTCGCAGGCGATGTCGGGTACATGCCGAAACATCATGCCCGTCCCGAGGGCCGTAGCCCGGCGGAGACCGGCCCGGCATGGCCCGGACGGGGACTAGGGAGCGGACGCGGACCCGTCCGTCGACCTGTTCGAGGTCACGGCGAAGGACGTCGACGCCACGTTCTGTCTGAGCGTGTCGCCGTCGGAGCCCGAATCGGCGCTGGAGAACATCACGGTGGGCCTCTCCGTCACCGTGGATGAGGGCCGGTGCTGAAACCGGCCGCCACGCCCCGGTGAGCCGGTCTTCCGACCGGCGCGGATACGGGCTTGAAGTTACCGCAGCGGCAACTTCTACGGTCATGGCCAGGGCCGGAGGAACCGGCCCCGTAAGGCGCTCGTGAGGGAGTGAGGACGTGGCGATGGACTGGCCGATCTCCGAGGTCGCCCGGATGTCGGGCGTGACCGCCCGGACCCTGCGGCACTACGACGAGATCGGTCTGCTGCCGAGGCCATCGCCCCGGGCCTGGCCGCATATCAGCGGGCCGCCATCGCCGCCTACACGGCCGCCCGGCTCGCCTGACCGGCACGAGGCCGCCGCCGAGTACCCGGCGGCGGCCGTCAGCGGTGCGCGGCGCGGGCGGGCCGCTCCGCCACGGGTCAGCGCTCTCCGGCGAGGTCGAGATCGCCCAGCGCCGCCGGTGCCGGGCCGGGTCCGGGTCCGGGTCCGGCCTGATGCTCCGTGCGGCGCCACGGGCGGCCGAGGGAGGTCGACAGCGACCGCCACCACGGCTCCACGGGGAGGGTTCCCGCCGGTTCGAACGGCTCGCCCGGCCGGGGGAACGCCACCGACTGCCCAGCCTCCTCGCCTGCGTCCTTCGTCCACTCGCCCGGCTCCGCCCAGGCGTGCGGGGCCAGATTGAAGGTGCCCCAGTGGATCGGCAGCAGTACGCCGTACGGGCTGCCGCCCTGGAGGTCCAGGTGGGCGCGCATGCCTTCGGCGGGGGTCATGTGGATGTCCGGCCAGTACTCCGAGTACGCGCCGATCTGGATCATGGTGGCGTCGAAGGGCCCGTACTCGGCCCCGATGTCCCGGAAACCGGGAAAGTAGCCGGTGTCCCCGCTGTGGTAGATCCGGTGCTCCGGACCCGTGACGGCCCACGACGCCCAGAGGGTGTGCTGCTGGTTGCGCAGCCCGCGACCGCAGAAGTGGCGTGCGGGGGTGGCGGTGAGGCTGATTCCGGCGATGGTCGCGGTCTCGTTCCAGTCGAGCTCGTGCATCCGGCTCGTGGGGACGCCCCAGCGCTCCAGATGGGCTCCGACCCCGAGGGGCACGGCGAAGACCGTGTCGGTGCCGGCCAGGGCGCGGATCGTCGGCAGGTCGAGGTGGTCGTAGTGGTCGTGGGAGATGACGACCACGTCGACGGGTCCGAGCGCGGCCAGCGACAGCGGAGTGGGGTGCAGGCGCTTGGGCCCGGCGAAGGGGAACGGGGAACAGCGCTCGCCCCAGACCGGGTCGAACAGGATCCGCCGCCCGTCGATCTCCGCCAGCACGCTGGAATGGCCCATCCAGGTCAGCCGGAGCCCGGTGGCGGGGGGTGCGGCCAGATCGGCGAGGGTCGTGGCGTGGACGGGCACGGTGCCCGTCGGCGTCCTGCGGCCCCGCTGCTCCTTGTGGAAGTAGATCTTGGCGAACTCGACGGTGGACCCGGAGGGCCTGGTCCGCGCCCCCACCGGGTTCTGGAACACTCCGTCGACGAAATGGGGCGAGCGGCGGATGCGCTCCATCCGCGCTCCGGCCGGATCGGCCCCGAAGGACTCGGTGCGCATCGAGCGCAGTTTCGTGCGGAACGGAAGCAAGTAGTCAGCGCCGGTCACAGCATCTCCTGAGGGAGTCGGTGTCGTCTCATTATGGTCGGCCTGTACGACAGGGCGAGCCCAGAAGATGCTGAACGGGGCAACCGGCCCGGCCGGCGTCGACGTCAGCCACGCGGTTGCCCGTAGACACGGTCGATGCGCAGGGTGAGCAGCACCCTGCGGTCCTCGACCATGGCCCGCCGGTAGTCGTCCCAGTCGGGGTGCTCGCCCCTGACGTCCCGGTAGAGCGTGATCAGCGCTTCCACCGTGGCGTCGTCGGGCGCCGCGGCGGGCGGGGTCAGTTCGGCGGTCCCGTCGGCGACGGTCCAGGCCCAGCGGTCGTCACTGGTGACGTGGTAGCTCGCCCGGGGGTCGCGCCGCAGGTTACGGGTCTTGGCCCGGCCCTCGGTGATCGAGACGCGGACCACCCGCTCCTCGGGATAGAAGGCGTGATTGACGTTGGACAGCTGGGGGCGTCCGTCCTGTTTCAGAGTGACCAGGACTCCGCCGTCGTGCTCACCGAAGAGACGGAGCAGTGCGTCCTGTGCCGGTTCGATTCGCGTCATGCACGATGCAACGTCCGGGCGGTCCGGAGGATTCCGGTGCGCCGCATCCGCCGTGACCTCCTTCGGACGCCGTCCCACCGTCGCTGACCTGGCGTATTGGTTAGGGTGGCCCGGTGGCTAGAGTCCGGTTGAACGTGGCGGAGCGGCGCGAGGAGCTGTTGCGCGCGACGGTCGGGCAGATCGAGGCCCGTGGGGTCTCGTCCGTGCGGATCGCCGATGTGGCCTCGGTGCTGAATGTGAGCAACGCGCTCGTCCTCTACCACTTCTCGACCAAGGAGAAGCTGGTCGCGGCGGCTTTCGCGTACGCGGCCGAGGCCGACCTCGCCCATCTCCGCAAACTGCTGGCCCGCCGCACCACCGCCGTACGACGGCTGCGGACGGCCGTGCGGTGGTACGCGCCGACGGGGCAGGCCAAGGGCTGGCGGCTGTGGATCGAGGGCTGGGCGGCCTCCTTGCGCGATCCCGCCCTCCGGGAGGTCGCGGGCGACCTCGACCAGCAGTGGAAGGCGGAGCTGGCCCAGGTCATCGAGGAGGGTGCCGCGGCCGGGGAGTTCCGGTGCGGGGATCCCCGGTCGGCGGCCTGGCGGCTGACCGCCCTGCTGGACGGGATGGCGGTGCAGACGACCTCGTACGCGGGTCCGCTCTCTCGGGCCACGATGCTGCGGTGGACCGACGAGGCGCTCGCCCGTGAGCTGGGCATTGATCTGGCGGAGCTGACCGGCCCGCCGGCCGTCGAACCCCATGGAACGGATCCTGCCGCGACCGGCTGACGGCCGCGCCCGATCACCCGGCCCCCCGGCTCCTCGGGTCAGGTCTGGCGCACCGGTGCGTAGGCCGCTCCGTCCAGTCCGAAGGTCCAGGCGACCCCGTCCTTCGCAGTCCGGGTGGCGGGCGGCACGCGCAGCCAGTAGGTGCGGTATGTGCCGTCCGGCTCGGGGGTGGAGTTGACCACCTCGACCATCACCACGTCCTCGTCGCCCGCGAGGGAGATGCGCCAGAGGATGCCCGTCTCGTCGCGGTGGACCGGTTCGGCGCCCGACTCGGTGAGATACCGGTCGTAGCCGTAGTACTCCAGCATCACGCGGCGCAGCTCCGCGTTCTCCTCGGCGCGGATCCGCTCGGGTGTGAGGGAGGACAGCTCGGCCAGGAACGCGGCGGGAACAGGCATGCCGCGCCAGGCGTGGAGGGCGAAGCCGTCCCCGTAGGCGAGGGCCGGTCCCTCGCGGTGGTCGAGCCGGCCCGCCTCGTCGCGGTGGAGGACGTCGGGCCGCTCGCTGATGACCGCGGCGTGCTCGTAGGGCCACCACCAGCCGGCGTTGCGGGCCACCTCCGCGAGGCCCGTCAGCCGGTCGCCCCGCCCGTCGAAGGCCGCGAGCCAGGCGGCGTCGTGCTGGCCGAGCACGGCGTCCAGGAGCACCAGCCGCACGGCGCCCTCGTCCTCGGGCCGCGGCGCCAGGTCCGCGACGACACCGGTCCGTATCCGCTCGGCGAGTGCGCCCGTGGTCTCCCACAGCTGGGCCCCGGTGGCGGACCAGAGCGCCGACCAGCCCGCCGGGCCCAACTCGTCGTACGTCCGGCGGCGTTCCTCGGCCCATGGGCGGGTGCGGACCTCCTCGCGCACCGACCGTCCGGCGTCGGTCAGCTTCTCCACCGCTTCGACGGCGGCCCGCGGCGATGCGGCCCAGATGATCCGGTCCGGCTCCGCCAGGCCCGCGGTGCGATAGGCGCGCCGCACACCGGCCTCGGCAGCCGCCCGGTCCGCCCGGCCGGTCGCCGCCGCCACGCTCCGCCAGGAATTCACGTTCTGCATCGGTTGTCCCCGTCCCCTGCTGTGCTCGTTCTGGAAAGCTGTGCTTGCTCCGGCATGGCGGAGCGGTCAGTCCGCCACGATGCGGATCGCGCCGGGTGCGTACTCCCGCTGCCGCACGACGCGGAACCAGCCCTTGGGGAGCGGGATCACCGCGTGCTCCTCGTGCACCACCCGCCCGCCCTCGGGGAGATGGAGCAGCATCGGGCCGAACTGACCCGCTTCCCGGATCAGCCGGCCGGGCCCCTGCACGGCGTGCGCGTGGCCGGTGACCTCTCCCAGCGCGAGCACCAGCCGCCCCCGCCCGTCGCGCAGTTCGCCCGGGGCCTCCAGGAAGGGGGCGGGCACCGCCGACTCCTCCAACTCCATGATCAGTACATCGCCCTGCCGGTACACAGACGTCTCCCCTCGGTCGCGGCACCCGCTGTGCCGACCATGGGAAAAACGCTACGGGCAGGGTCTGACAACGGGCCGCCGCGACGGCCGTGGACGGGTCCCGGTCGCGGCGTTGTCAGTGCGGCTTGATAAACCTTGCGGACATCAGCAGTCCCCAGGATCAGGCAGTCCCCCAGGATCAGGAGTTCAGGGCCATGTACGGTGCGCAGCATCTGCACGAGTTCGGCGGCCTTCCGGTCGTCGACTTCCAGCACACGTCCGACGGGGGCTCCCGGCCCGCCGCGGACGCCGTGGCCTGGCGGGTCTCCGTCGATCCGTACGACGACGACCGGCCCTGGGAGGAGGAGTTCGCCGACTTCCTGGACAAGGTCGACCCGGCCGGCGTCCGGGCTCTGGTCATCGGCCAGTGGGGCGAGGCGTACGAGGAGACCTCCTCCGCGCCGATCGGCCTGGTGATCGCCGCCGCCGACCGGCTGACCTCGCTGGAGGCGGTGTTCGTCGGGGATCTGGAGGCGGAGGAGGCCGAGATCACCTGGATCCAGCAGTCGGACGTGACCGTGCTGTTGGCCGCCTTCCCCGGGCTGACGGAGTTCGGCGTGCGCGGCGGCTCCGAGCTGGTGTTCCCGCCGGCGAAGCACGATCGGCTGCGGTCGCTGACCGTCCAGGCGGGCGGCCTCCCCGCCGAGGTGGTGCGGGGTGTGCTGGACAGCGAACTGCCCGCGCTGGAGCGGCTGGATCTCTGGCTCGGTGTGTCCGCCTACGAGGGCAACACCGATCTCACCGACCTCGCTCCGCTGCTCTCCGGCACCCGTTTCCCCCGGCTGAACCACCTGGGCGTGCGCAACAGCGAGATCCAGAACGAGATCGCGTCGGCCGTGGCCTCGGCTCCGGTCCTCGCCCAACTGCGGGTGCTGGACCTGTCGAACGGGACGCTGGGCGACGAAGGTGCGGCCGCCCTCCTCGAAGGGCAGCCGCTGACCCATCTGGAACTCCTCGATCTCCACCACCACTTCCTCACCGATGAGATGGCGGAGCGGGTCCGTTCCGCCCTGGAGCCGCACGGCGTGCGGGTCGATCTCTCCGAGAAGTGCGAGCCCTGGGGCGACCGGGGTGCCGAGGGCCGCTACACCGCCGTCTCGGAGTAGGCGTCATGACGTATCTCGGCATCCAGCACCTCGACCGCTTCCACGGGCTGCCGGTCCACTCCCCGGAGCCGTCGTCCGGGGCCCTGCCCGCCGCCGACTCCGTCGCCTGGCGGCTGGTGTGCGACTACGGCGAGGACGCCGGCTTCGCCACCCTGTGGGAGCAGTTCCTGGAGACGGTGGACACGACCCGGGTCCGGGCGCTCGTCATCGGCCCCTGGTGGAGCGAGGAGTACACGCCGTTCGCCCCGGTGATGGAGCTGATCGTCGCCCACGCGGACCGCTTCCCGGCCCTGCGCGGGCTCTTCCTCGCCGATGTGGTGGGCGAGGAGTGCGAGGTGTCCTGGCTGCGGATGTGCGACGTCACTCCGGTGCTCGAAGCGCTGCCGCTGCTGGAGGAGTTCGCGGTGCGCGGCTGCGGTCAGGAGGGTCTGGGGCTGCGCCCGCTGCGCCACGCGTCGCTGAAGTCGCTGCGCTTCGAGTCCGGGGGCCTGCCCGGCTCGTTGGTACGGGCGGTCGCCGCGAGCGAACTGCCCGCGCTGGAGCGGCTGGACCTGTGGTTCGGCAGCTCCTGGTACGGCGGCGACGCCACCCTTGACGACATCCGGCCGGTCCTGTCGGGCGGCGTGTTCCCCCGGCTGCGCCACCTGGGGTTGCAGAACAGCGAGATCCAGGACGAGATCGCCGCCGCGGTGGGTTCCGCGCCCGTCGTCGCCCAGTTGGAGACCCTGGCGCTGTCGATGGGCACGCTGAGCGACACCGGCGGCGAGGCTCTGCTCAACGGGCAGCCCCTGAGCCACCTGGCCACGCTCGACCTGCGCCACCACTACCTCACCGAGCCGGTGCTGGACCGCGTCAGGGCCGCGTGCGCCCCGGCCGTCGTCGAGGCGGGCGAGGCCGAGGACGACTACGCGGACCCGGACGACGAGGACGACGAACCGGAACGCTATGTCGCGGTCAGTGAGTAGCGGCGGGGACGGCCCGGTGCCGCGCTTCGCGGTCGTCGGCAATCCGGACAACCGCCGGGTCGCCTTCTTCGAGGAGGCCGTGCGCTCCGCCGGGCTGCCGCCGGCCCGGGTGGTGCCCTGGCTCCGAGTGCTGCGCGGTGAGGCGGTGTTCGCGGCGGGCGAGAGAGTACGGATCGATTCGCCCGGTGAGGACGCCGAAGTGGAGCGGCTGCTCCGCGGGGTCGACGACCCGACCCGGGTGGAGGGTTCGGCCCGGTGGTACGCGCGCTTCACCGCGGCGGTGGACGCGGTGGCGGGCGCGGCCTCGGCCGCCGGCGCCGAGGTGCTGGGCTCCCCCGGTGACATCGCCGTGCTCTTCGACAAGCGGCTGTGCCACGGGCTCCTCGACCGTGCGGGGGTCCCCGTGCCCGCCTCGCCGACGTCCGGTCAGGCGGCGGCACCGGTGCGCGGCTGGTCCGACGTACGGGAGTTGCTGCGCGCGCACCGGATGCCCCGGGCGTTCGTGAAGCTGGCGCACGGCTCCTCCGCCTCCGGGGTGCTGGCGGTGGAGACGGCGGGTCCCGGCCGGGTCCGGGCGAGCACCTCCGTGGAGCGGGACGCGTCGGGTCGGCTGTTCAACTCGCTCCGGGTGCGGCGCTACACCTCGGAGGCGGAGGTCGGCGCGGTCGTGGACGCGCTGGCCCCGGACGGGCTGCACATCGAGCGCTGGCTGCCGAAGGCGTCCCAGCGGGGTCGGGCCGCGGATCTCCGGATCGTGGTGGTCGGCGGCCGTGCGACGCACGCAGTAGTGCGGACGAGCACGAGCCCCATGACCAATCTGCATCTGGGCGGAGCGCGCGGCGACCTCGACGAGGTCCGGGCCGCCGTGGCGGCCGCCGGCGGCTGCTGGCGCGAGGCGCTGGCGATGTGCGAGCGGGCGGCGGCCTGCTTCCCCGGGACGCCCTGTGTGGGCGTCGACCTCCTGCCCACGGCCGGCTGGCGGCGCTTCGCCGTCGGCGAGGTCAACGCCTTCGGCGATCTGCTGCCCGGACTGACCGGTCTGCCGGGCAGCGGCGCCGAGGGCCTGAACACCTATGCGGCGCAGGTCGCCGCCGTACTGGACCGAGCAAGGAACCTCCGTGCCGTCACCCCTTCCTGACCCCGACACGTCCCCGCTGCCCGGCGGTTCCGGCCGGCCCGACATGGGCGAGGTCGTGGGAAGCCACGATCTGCTGCTGGTCACCCTGGACACCTTGCGGCACGATGTCGCCGTCGAGCTGGCGGCCGCCGGGCGGCTCCCCAACCTCGCCCGGCATCTGCCCGGGGGCGGCTGGGAGGAGCGGCATGCTCCGGGCAGCTTCACCTATGCCTCGCACCAGGCGATGTTCGCCGGGTTCCTGCCGACGCCCGCCTCCCCGGGGCCGCATCCCCGGTTGTTCGCGGCGCGGTTCGCGGGCAGTGAGACGACGGCGGACGGCACGTTCGTGTTCGACACGCCGGATCTGGTGTCGGGGCTGGCCGCCGAGGGCTACCGCACGGTGTGCGTCGGCGGGGTCGGCTTCTTCAACCGTCAGGGGCCGCTCGGATCGGTGCTGCCCGGGATGTTCCAGGAGAGCCATTGGGAGCCCGGCTTCGGCGTCGCCTCCCCCACCTCGTTCGAGGAGCAGGTCGCCCGGGCGGAGCAGGTCGTCGCGGCGCTCCCCCGGGAGCAGCGGCTGTTCCTCTTCGTCAACGTTTCCGCCCTGCATCAGCCGAACTGGTTCCATCTGCCCGGGGCGACCCGTGAGGCGGGCGACTCCCGGGCCACGCACGCGGCGGCCCTGGAGTACGTGGACCGGCACATCGGCCGGCTCTTCGCCGCGGCGAGCAGCCGTCGCCGGTGCTTCGCCATCGTCTGCTCGGACCACGGCACCGCCTACGGCGACGACGGCTACACCGGTCACCGGCTCGGCCACCCGGCCGTCTGGACCGTCCCGTACGCCCACTTCTTCCTCGAACCACCCGCACCGCTCGACCCGGGGGCAGCCCGATGACCACCACCGTCGCCGCGGAAGCGGCCACCCCCGTCCGGCCGTACGAGAGTTACGTCTACGCCTATCCGCACAAGACGGCCTACCGGCCGCTGGAGGACCGCCCGTCGCTGCGGTCGCTGTGGGCGGCGGAGCCCAAGGACGCGCTCTCCCTCTACCTACACATACCGTTCTGCGAGGTCCGCTGCGGCTTCTGCAATCTCTTCACCCGGATCGGCGCGCCGGAGGAGCTGACGACGCGCTATCTGGACGCGATGGAGCGGCAGGCCATCGCCGTGCGGGACGCGCTGGGCGACGAGGAGCCGGTGCGGTTCGCCGCGGCGGCGTTCGGCGGCGGCACGCCGACGTTCCTGACCGCCGGGGAGCTGGAGCGGCTCTGCGACATAGCGGAGAAGCGGATGGGCGCCGACCTGCGCTCGGTGCCGCTGTCGGTGGAGACCTCCCCGTCCACGGCGACGGCGGACCGGCTGGCGGTGCTGGCCGAGCGGGGCACGACGCGGATCAGTATCGGTGTGCAGAGTTTCGTGGACGAGGAGGCGCGGGCGGCCGTCCGCCCGCAGCGCCGCGCCGACGTGGAGGCGGCGCTCGGCCGGATCCGCGAGGCCCGGATCCCGGTGCTGAACATCGACCTGATCTACGGCATCGACGGGCAGACCGAGCGCAGCTGGCTCGCGTCGCTGGACGCGGCGCTGGCCTGGCGGCCGGAGGAGCTGTATCTCTATCCGCTGTACGTCCGCCCGCTCACCGGTCTGCACCGCCTGGGCGCGGCGGCCGGCGGCGAGGCGGAGGCCCTGGAGCAGGCCGCCTGGGACGAACAGCGGCTGCGGCTGTACGCGGTGGGGCGGGACCATCTGCTGGCGCACGGCTACGAGCAGGTGTCGATGCGGATGTTCCGGCGGACCGATGCCCCGCGGGAGCAGGAGGGTCCCGAGGACTACGCCTGCCAGACCGACGGCATGATCGGCCTCGGCTGCGGTGCCCGTTCGTACACGGCGGCCCTGCACTACTCCTTCGACTACGCGGTGGACATGCGGGAGATCCGGTCGATCATCGACCGGTTCACCGCCGCCGAGGACTTCTCCCGGGCCGAGGTCGGCCGGTACGTCGACGCGGACGAGGCGCGACGGAGGCATCTGCTGCAGTCGCTGCTCCAGGCGGCGGGGCTGCCGGTGGCGGACTACCGGGCACGGTTCGGTACGGATCCGGGCGCGGATTTCCCGGCCGAGCTGGCGGGGTTCGCGGCCCGTGGCTGGCTGGACGTGTCGGCGCCGGACGGTCTGCTGAGGCTGTCCCCGTCGGGCCTCGCCCACTCCGACGCGCTGGGTCCCGCGCTGTTCTCCCCCGGGGTACGGGCCGCGATGGCCGCGTACGAGCGGAAGTGACGGGGCCGTGGACCTGACGATTCTCTACCGGGGCCCGCTCGCCTCCTGCGACTACGACTGTCCGTACTGCCCGTTCGGCAAGCGGCGGGACAGCCGCGCGCAGCTCACGGCGGACCGGGAGGCGCTGGAGCGGTTCACCCGCTGGGCCGCGGAGCGGACCGGTGACCGGCTGTCCGTGCTGTTCACCCCGTGGGGCGAAGGCCTGGTCCGCTCCTGGTACCGGCGGGCGCTGACCGATCTTTCGCGGCTGCCGCACATCAGACGCGTCGCGATCCAGACGAACCTGAGCTGCCGCACCGACTGGCTGGCGGACGCGGATCCGGAGCGGATCGCGCTCTGGTGCACGTACCACCCGGGGCAGACGCCGTACGAGCGGTTCCTGGGCAAGTGCCGGGAGCTGTCCGCGAAGGGGATCCGTTACAGCGTGGGCGTGGTGGGGTTCGACGAGCACCTCGACGAGGCTCGGCGGCTGCGGGCGGCGCTGCCGGAGGAGGTCTATCTCTGGGTGAACGCCGCCGAGGGGCACATCTACACCGACGAGGAGGCGGCGCGGTGGACGGAGCTGGATCCGCTGTTCCCCTACAGCCGTGATCCGCACCGTTCGGCGGGGCTGCCCTGCCGGACGGGCGAGTCGGTGATCTCGGTGGACGGCGACGGCACGGTGCGGCGCTGTCACTTCGTCAAGGCGGAGCTGGGCAATCTCTACGACGGCAGCTACCGCCGGGCGCTCGGCCCGCGGGCCTGTCCGCTCGCCGTGTGCGACTGCCACATCGGCTATGTACATCTGGAGTCGCTGCCGCTGTACGACGTGTTCGCGGGCGGTGTCCTGGAGCGGATACCGGCAGGACACCCTCCGGGCGCGGGCGCGCCGTCGGACGGGCTCGTGGCACCGGGCCCGTCCCGGCGTGCGCTTCCTCTGCTGGAGCCCTGACCGGTCCTAGAGCGGCAGAAGGTCCGGGCGTTTCGCCTCGACGTGGTCGCCGGAGGACTCTCCGCGCAGCCGTCGGCCGATCCAGGGCACGAGGTATTCGCGGGCCCACTGGATGTTGTCGCGCCGTGCGTCGAAGGGGCTGCGCTGGGCCTGCGGCGGCCAGGGCTGGTCGGGGTCGGCGGGCACCTCGTGGCCGAGGACCTGGGCGGCGCGCAGCGCCACGCGGGTGTGGCCCTCGGGCGAGAGGTGCAGCCGGTCGTTGTCCCACGCGCGCCGGTCCTGCACGGAACGCAGCGACCACAGGTCCAGCACGGGGCAGCGGTAGCGGTCGGCGATGGCCCGCAGGTGGACGTTGTACGTGGCGATCTTGCCGCGCATGTGGCGCAGCACCGGCACGCCCCGGGTGTCGAAGCCGGTGGTGACCATGACGGTGCCGACGGCGTTGCTCAGGTCGGCGACCGCCCGCTCGAAGCGCTCGGCGAGATCGTCGGGGTCCGTGCCGGGCCGGATGATGTCGTTGCCGCCCGCGCAGAAGCTGACCAGGTCGGGGGCCAGTTCCTTGGCGCGCGGGATCTGCTCCTCGACGATCTGGTCGAGGAGACGTCCTCGTACGGCGAGATTGGCGTAGCGGAAGTCCCCGTGCGGGAAGTCCTCGGGGCCGGTCGCCCCGTCGGGGGCCGGGAGCCGGTCGGCGAGGAGCACCGCGAAGCGGTCTGCCCAGCCGAGGTAGGTCCCGTCGGGGCCGGGGTCGCCGACGCCCTCGGTGAAACTGTCGCCAATCGCCGCGTACGACCCGATGGTGTGCTGCTGGTTGTTTCTCGAATCGTCTGCCACAAGCACTTATCCTGCATCGTGCGATGTGACCTACGCGACCGTAATACGGGGTTGACGGGTGGTGAGATAGACCACCCGGTCAGTTTTTGGTAAAGCCGGAATAAGTGGAGGGGCGGTGCGCCGCCGCGCACCGCCCCTCGATCACTTCTCGCCGCGTCCGGTCGGACGGAGACGTCAGACGGAGACGCCGTGCTGACGCAGGTACGCGATCGGGTCGATGTCCGAGCCGTAGCTCGGGCCGGTGCGGACCTCGAAGTGCAGGTGCGGGCCGGTGGAGTTGCCGGTGGAGCCGGAGAGGCCGATCTGCTGGCCGCCGGTGACGGTCTGGCCGACGGAGACGTCGAGCGAGGACTGGTGGGCGTACTGGGAGTACATGCCGTCCTCGTGCTGGATGACGACCTCGTTGCCGTACGAGCCGCTGTTGCCGGCCGAGACCACGGTGCCCGGGCCGATGGCGAGCACGGGGGTGCCGGAGGCGGCCTGGAAGTCCGAGCCGGTGTGGTAGCCGCTGGACCAGCTGGCGCCGGAAGCCCGGTACTGGGTGGTGACGTTGGCGCTGGCCAGCGGGGCGGACCAGCCGGAGCCGGTGGCCTCGGAGGAGCCGGTCCCCGACGGGCTGCCGGAGCCCTCGGAGTCATCGGCGGAGACGGTGTCCGCCTTCGGGGCCTCCTTCGGCGCGGCCTTCGGCGCCGGTGCGGCCTTCTTCGGGGCGGCCTCGGGAGCCGCGGACTTCTCGGCCGGGGCGGAGCCCTTGGCGCCGAGGGTCAGCTTCATGCCCGGGTGGATCAGGCTGGGGTTCTCGCCGACGGTGGAGCGGTTGTCCTGGTACAGCTTCTCCCACCCGCCCTTGAGCTGGTGCTCGGCCGCGATCTTCGCCAGGTAGTCGCCGGAGACGACGGCGTACGTCTTCGGGGCGGCCTTCGACGCGGCGGGGGCGGTGGCCGGGGCGGTGTGCGCGGCGGCGACCGAGGCGGCGGCGGGCTTCGCGGCCGGAGCGGCCTGGTCCGCCGCGCTCGCGACGGTGGCGCCGATGAGCGGGAGGGCGAGTGCGGCGCCGCCGGTCCCTGCGACGAGGACGCCGCGGGAGATCGGGCCGGACTTCGGACGACGGTGCTTACCCTTTGCGGGCATGGGAAGTTCCTCTCCGGCGCCTGCGAGGTGAGCTGTCGGGTTCGGGCTGGAGATGCCCGGTCGCGTTGCGGCGACTTCACCCCGAGCCGGTCCGGATCGCTCCGGATCGGCGGCTTACCTGGTTCCCCCGCTCCTGCCACGCGTGAGTGGGTGGGTGCGAATTCCGGGCGGCGGCAGGATTAGGCGGTCCGTCCGGATTGCGGCGACCGTAAGCGAGCAAGGACGAGCAGAACAAGCCATCGGTTGCGCACCGGAATCATCGATTCGATATCGCCCCGGATTTCCCGTCACACTCCGTGGATTACGGATCTTGGATTTCCGTACGGGCAATGGGAATACTCCGGGGCACGCTCGCCACGGACGGTCACGGATATGATCCCGCTCACCTCCGAAATCCCATCTCCCCCATTAGCGGGGCATGTTCTGCGAAATGCACCAATACGGACACGCGGTCGGCTTCACCCCTGACGCCCGGTCAGGCCGACCCCCTCGGCACCCCGCACCGGGGTGCGCGACCGTGATGATTTTCCGTCGAATCGATGTCGTATCGTCACGGGAGCGCCCTCGCCGGCGAGCCGCGCCGACGCCAGAGATCCCAGGAGCCACCGTGACGCAACAGGTGCCGCAGGTCCCGCCGACAGAGACCGTGCTGACCGGAGTCCGTAACTTCCGCGACGTGGGCGGGCTCCCCACCGCGGACGGCCGGCGCACCGCTTTCGGGCGGCTCTACCGGAGCGGCCACCTGGCGCACGCCACGGCCGAGGACGCGGCCTTCCTCGGCGGGCTCGGGCTGCACACGATCTTCGACTTCCGCCACTCCGCCGACCACCGGCTCGACGGATACGACATCGAGTTGACCGGTGTCCGTAATGTCAGCATTCCGCTCTCGGACCCGGCCGACGGCGCGGAGTTCTGGCGGCTGGTGAGCGACGGGAACATCGAGCAGTTGCGCTCGGTCCTCGCGAACGGCAAGGGCGTCGACCGCATGATCCGGATGTACCGCGCGACGATTCTGGACCGCACCGCCGAGCACAGCCGGGTGCTGCATTCCCTGGCCGAGGACAGCGTCCCCGCCCTGATGCACTGCGCGGCGGGCAAGGACCGGGCCGGTCTCTCGATCGCGGTCGCCCTGCTGGCGGTCGGCGTCGAGCCGGAGGCGATCGAGGAGGACTACCTCAAGTCCAACGATCCCCACCGCCGCTACGCCGTGAAGCGCTCCGACGCGTCCGACACCGGCATGTCGCCCGAGGTGCTGGAGCTGCTGGACCCCCTCTTCGGGGCGCGGCCCGCCTACCTCGCGGCGGCCTTCACGACCATCGAGGAGCACTGGGGAACGACGGATCGCTACCTGTCGGAGGGGCTGAAGGTCTCCCCCGGGACCCGGGAGCGGCTGCGCGAGCGCCTGCTCGACCAGGGCTGACCCGGACGGGAAGCGATCCGTCCGGGACGGGCGGTCGTCCGACCGCCGTCACTTGCTCCCGGCCACCACGAAGAGCAGGTAGAGGAAGCCCGCGATGACGTGGCCCGCCACCAGATAGGCGAAGAGCCGGATGATGACGCCGCGCGGCATCCGCTTCTCCTGCGGGTCCTCGTTCTCGCGGCGGCCGGGGCCCAGCGGGTCGTAGTGCTCGGAATCGGACATGACGGTCCTCTCTGTCGGCCTCGCGGCCGGTGGAGCGAAGGATGCAGCCGGCGGGACGGCCGGTCAGCGCGCGTGGAGGGCGTTGCCGAGGCACAGCTCGGCGGCGGGGCTCTGGAGCAGGGAGTGGACGAAGAGCAGCTCCGCGCCGCAGCGGTCGATGGCCGCGATCCGGTGCGGGGTGAGCGAGTCGAAGTGAGCGCTGTCGCCGGGTTCGAGGTCGTGGACGGTGTCGCCGAGCCCGATCCGCAGCCGCCCCTCCAGGACGTACAGCCACTCCTCGCCGGGATGGACCCGGACCAGGTCGCCCTGGGCCCCGTACGGAACGCGCACCCGCAGCGCCTGCATCGCGCGGCCCGATCCGCCTGCCTGCCGGTACATCCAGCCGTCGGCCTCCGCCCCCTCGAAGCCGCCGCCGCGGACGATCGCGTCCCGTTCGGGCGGCTGCTCGCCGAGCAGCTCGGAGACCGTCGTACCGTAGATACGGGCGAGGCCCAGCAGCATCGGCAGCGAGGGCTGCCTGCGGCCGGTCTCCAGCCGGGAGAGATGGGCCGGGGAGAGTCCGGCCCGGCCGGCGGCGGCCTCCAGCGTGAGGCCGCGATCGCGGCGCAGGTCGCGCAGTCGGGGTGCGACGCCGGGGAGCTCGTCCGGCACCCCCTCGTCCGGAGGGTTCATGGCTCCATTGGGCCAGGATCTTTCCTCTGGGGCAAATAACTTGCCTCAGAGGCAATTCTCATCGTTCCCGCAGCTGAGCGGTCAGCGATGGGCCACGGCCTGCTTGACCAGCGTCCGGCCGAAGTCCCACATCAGTCCACCGCCGCTGTGCGCGTCGTCCATGACGGATGTGAAGGCCGCCACGAAGCGGTCCACCTCCGCGTCCCCGATGACCAGCGGCGGGATCAGCTTGATCACTTCCAGGTGGTCGCCGGAGACCTGGGTGAGGATCCGGTGCTTCTGGAGCAGCGGCACCACGACCATCTGCGCGAAGAGGCCCTTGCGGGCCGCCTGGAGCATGGTCCAGCGGCTGCGGAGCTTGAGCGAGGACGGCCTGCCGAACTCGATGCCGATCATCAGCCCGCGCCCGCGGACCTCGTGCAGCAGCTCGTAGCGGTCCACCAGGGCCGCCAGCCGCTCGCGCAGCAGGTCGCCGGTGCGCCGGGCGTTCGCGACGGTCTCCTCGTCCTCCATCACCGTCAGCACGGCGAGGCCGGCCGCCATCGCCTGGGCGTTGGAGCCGAAGCTCGCGGAGTGGACGAGGACCCGGTCCATCGAGGAGTAGACCTTGCGGAAGATCCAGTCCTTGCCGAGGGTCGCGCCGACGGGCACATAGCCGCCGGAGAGCGCCTTGGCGACGCACACCAGATCGGGCTCCACCCCCTCCTCGTGCTGGTAGGCGTAGAAGTCCCCGGTCCGGCCGAGGCCCGTCTGCACCTCGTCGACGATCAGGAGCGCCTTGTGCCGGTGCAGCAGTTCCTGCGCCCCGCGCAGATAGCCGGGCGGCGCGGCGTGCACGCCCTTCCCCTGGATGGGCTCCACGACGAGGGCTGCGACGTCGCCCCGCTCCAGCTCGCGGCGCAGTGCGTCCAGGTCGCCGAGCGGGACGGCCGTGTCCGGCAGCAGGGGGGCGAAGCCGTCGCGGAAGCCGCTCTCCCCGTTGACCGAGAGGGAGCCGGTGGTGAGGCCGTGGAAGGCGTGGTCGCAGTAGAGGACCCGGGGCTTCCCGGTGGCGTAGCGGGCGAATTTCAGCGCCGTCTCGACCGCCTCCGTGCCGCTGTTCCCGAAGAAGACGCGGTCCAGGTGCGGGCTGTGGGCGAGGAGCTTCTCGGCGAGCAGTCCGGGCAGCGGCTGGCAGTCGAAGCGGGTGAGGTCGGCGAGCTGGGCGTCCAGGACGTCGTGCAACGCCTGGCGGACGACGGGGTGGTGGCGGCCGAGGCCCATGACGCCGAACCCGGCGAGCATGTCGAGGTAGTCGTTGCCCTCCGCGTCCCAGAAGTACGCGCCCTCGGCCCGCTCGTAGACCTTGTCGAAGCCGATGGTGTGCAGCATGCGCGGAAGCTGGTGGTTGAGGTGGCGTGCGTGCAGGTCGTACCGCTCGGCCCCGCGCTCGGCGAGGAGCCGAGCCAGGTCGAAGCCCTGGGATCCGCCGTCCGTCATCGCCCGCTCTTCCCTTCGGGTGTGCTGCACCATGGAGGCCGGCCACCCCGGGAGACCCGTGGCGGCCGGCCGTACCTCGTCGGACACCGCCTCAGCGGTTGCTGCTGATGGTCTCCCGCGCCGCGCGCAGGGATTCCTTCAGGGACCCCATCGTGGCGAGCACCGCCGTGGGCTCGTAGCCGCAGTGCGCCATGCAGTTGGCGCAGCGCGGGTCCTTGCCCCGGCCGTACTTCTCCCAGTCGGTCTCCTCGATGAGCTGACGGTACGTCGGTACGTAGCCGTCGTTCATCAGGTAGCAGGGGCGCTGCCAGCCGAAGAGCGAGTAGTTGGGGATCGCCCACGCGGTGCACGGGAAGTCCGCCTTGCCCTCCAGGAAGTCCAGGAAGAGCGGTGAGTGGTTGAGCCGCCAGCGGGCCCGGTTGCCGCCGGCGAAAGCCTTCTTGAACAGCTCGCGGGTCTGCTCGACGCCCAGGAAGTGCTCCTGGTCGGGGGCCTTCTCGTAGGCGTAGGCGGGAGAGATCATCATCTCGTCGACGTGCAGGTCGTCGTTGAGGTAGTTGAGGACCTCGATGATGGTCTGCGGGGTGTCGGTGTTGAAGAAGGTGGAGTTGGTGGTGACGCGGAAGCCGCGCCGCTTGGCCTCCTTCATCGCGGCGACGGCCTCGTCGAAGACGCCTTCCTTGGCGACGGACTCGTCGTGCCGTTCGCGCAGTCCGTCGATGTGCACGGCGAAGGCGAAGTACGGGGACGGGGTGAACTTGTCGAGCTTCTTCCGCATCAGCATCGCGTTGGTGCAGAGGAAGACGTATTTCTTCCTCGCGACGAGCTGGCGCACGATCTCGTCGATCTGGGGGTGCATCAACGGTTCGCCACCGGCGATGGACACCATGGG
Organism: Streptomyces sp. NPDC091287; assembly: GCF_044768525.1. Lineage (NCBI taxonomy): Bacteria > Bacillati > Actinomycetota > Actinomycetes > Kitasatosporales > Streptomycetaceae > Streptomyces > Streptomyces sp. NPDC091287. The sequence goes on along the minus strand of NZ_JBIVUV010000001.1, from coordinate 277,403 downwards.
AGCGCCGGATTCGAGCACCGCGCCCACCGCCTGGGCGACCGGCATGCGCTGCTTCAGGACACCGGCCGGGTGCTGGATCTTCCCGCACCCCTCGCAGGCGAGGTTGCAGGCGAACAACGGCTCCAGCTCGACGATCAGCGGGAACTTCTCACGCTTGCGGAGCTTCTGTTCGAAGAGATACGTCGCGACCTTGATGGACTGACGGAGCGGCATGGCCATCTGGCTCACCTCCTGGGGAGCAGTAAGGATCGGTGCCATTCATAGAAAGCCGGAAGGACGGCACGAAGAACGCGGAACGCCGATATTCCACCGCGTACGGTGCCGATACGGACGAGCTCATGCTCTGGAGCGTCCACGACCACTCGGACGGCCGCAACCGGGCGGGGCCCGTGACACAGGGCGGTACGCAGTGTCGCGGCGGACTCCATGTCCACCGCGATGGCCCCGCCCGCCCGCAGCGCGGCCCGCTCGGAGCCCCGTACGACGTGGTCGGAGCCGGTCAGCGGGCCGGTGTGGACCCTGCGGCCCGGAACGGCCCTGGCGAGCGCGGCGACCAGGACGCCGGTGCCCGTGCAGAGTGTGGTGCCGTCCGCGTCCCGGGTCTCCTCGGCGACGACGAGGTCCCCCGGGTGCATCCCCGGGGCCAGGCCGGCGCAGAAGCCGGAGGCGATCACAGCGGCGTCGGGAATCCCCCCGGGGCCCAGGAGACGCGCCACGGCCGCCTCCGCCGCCCGGGGGCCCATTCCGGTGCGCAGCACCCGGACCGGGCCAGGGGCGCCCCTGCCGCTGCGCAGGGCCACCTGCTCGATGCCGAGAGCGCAGGCGACCAGCAGGGGCGTCGCCGGGCTCCCTGGCTGTCTCGGATCGCCCATCAGGCCCCCTCGGCGGCGGTCGCGCGGTCGGCGAACGGGTCGCCGTACACATAGCGCCCGAGTGCGGTGAGAGGGAAGACCTGCCGGTAGAGGTGGTAGTTGATGGAGAAGTCCCAGGGGAAGCCGGTCCCGGTGAAATACGGCTCGTCCCAGGAGCCGTCGGCCTGCTGCGCCTCGGTCAGCCAGGTGACGCCGCGGGCGACCCGGCGGGTGTCGCGGCGACCGGCCGCGAGGAGCGCGAGCAGCGCCCAGGCGGTCTGGGAGGCCGTGGACTCACCGTGCCCGATCCACTTCTCCTCCTGGTAGGAGCGCAGGTCCTCGCCCCAGCCGCCGTCGTCGTTCTGGACGGACTCCAGCCAGGCGACGGCCCGGCGGATCGCGGGATGCCCGGTGGGCAGTCCGGCCGTGACCAGGGCGGGCACCACGGACCCGGTGCCGTATACGTAGTTGACGCCCCAGCGGCCGAACCAGGCTCCGCACGCCTCCTGTTCGGCGAGCAGCCACTCGATGCCTTCGCGGGTACGGGGGTGGCTCGCGAGCCCTTCGACGGCGAGCATCTCCACGACATGGCCGGTGACGTCGGCCGACGGCGGGTCGATGACCTCGCCGAAGTCGCAGAAGGGCAGGCGGTTGGGGAAGGGGCTGGTGTTGTCGGCGTCGAACGCACCCCAGGCGCCGTTGCGGGACTGCATCCCGAGGTTCCAGCGGACCCCGCGGTCGATGGCCGCCTGCATCCGGGCGGGGTCGGGGTGGCGCACCCGGCGCAGCGCCAGGACGACTTCCGCGGTGTCGTCGATGTCCGGGTAGTTGTCGTTGTGGAACTCGAACGCCCAGCCTCCCGGGGCGAGTTCGGGCTTTCGTACCGACCAGTCGCCGGGTCTGGTGATCTCCTCGGCCAGCATCCAGTCGGCGGCCTTCACCAGGGCGGGGTGGTCGGGTCTGAGTCCGGCGTCGGCCAGCGCGATGGTGGCGAGGCAGGTGTCCCAGACGGGCGACTGGCAGGCCTCGACCATGCGGGCGCCGTCCTCGCGCCGGACGGCGAACCGGTCGAGCGAGGCCAGGCCCGCCTTCATCACCGGGTGGTCGAGGTCGTAGCCCAGCAGGTGCAGGGCGATGATGGAGTAGACGGCGGGCGGCTGGATCCCGCCCCAGCAGCCGTCGTTCTCCTGGCGCTCGATGATCCAGCGGGCGGCCAGGTTCATGGCGACGCGGCGCAGTGGGCGCGGGGCGACCTTGTGGTAGAGGTGCAGCCCTTTGTCTAGGCGCTGGAAGATTCCGTCCCAACTGGCGGGCGGGGCAAGCTTCCTGGGCGGGTTGGGGTGGTCCGGGTCGGTGTGCAGCTCGTCCAGGGCGAAGGGCGCCGGGCGCACCGGGCGTCTCGCGGAGACGATGGTGAGCGGCACGATGGTCTGCCGGGCCCAGCAGCCGAAGTCGTAGATGTTGAGCGGGACCCACTTGGGGAGGAACATCAGCTCGGGCGGCAGCTCGGGGAGGTCGTCCCACTTCCACCAGCCGAACAGCGCCAGCCAGATGCGGGTGAAGACGCGGGCGGCCGCGATGCCGCCCTGTTCCCTGATCCAGCCGGAGGCGCGGGCCATGTGCGGCTCGTCGGGGCGGTCCCCGGCCAGCCGCAGGGCGACGTACGCCTCGATCGTGGCGGAGAGGTCGGCGGGTCCGCCGTAGAAGGTGTTCCAGGTGCCGTCGCCGAGCTGTTCGCCGCGGATGAAGAGGGCGGTCGCCCGGGTGGTCTCGGGGTCCTGGATGGAGAGGAACTGACGCAGGAGCAGGTCCTCGGCGTCCATCGTGACGTTGGTGGCGAGGTCGCCCTTCCACCAGCCCTGCTCGTCCTGTCTGCCGAGGAGGTGCTCCACCGAGCGTTCCGCGGCCCGACGCGCGGCGACGGTCACATCGTCCGCGGTGGTTGTCGTGTCGGTCGGATCGTGGGCCGTGGCCTCGGAGGGGTTCGCGGTCCCGGTCGATCCGTCGGTCGTCGCTGTCATGAGCTTCCCCTTACGTGCAGTCGGTTCTCTGCTGTGCTGGGGTCACCGTCGGGGGGGGCCCCGGGGGGGGGGGGGGCCCCCGCCCGCGGGGGGGGGGGGACGCGGGGTGGTGACAGTTGTTGAACCCCCCACAAACCCCGCGCGGGGGGCGGGTTTGTGAAACCCCGGGGGCGGTGAA